>CAZSOK010000120.1:2570-5727 GCA_964608445.1 uncultured Treponema sp.
ACGAACATCATCACGGCGAGGAACACCACCATGACGATGAGCACGGTCATCACCACGAGGAACATCATCACGATGACGGGCACGGACATCATCACCATGAACACCGGCATGAAGGCGAAAGCGAGGACGAATACGGCATCGGCACGTTCATTTATTACCGCCGCGTTCCGTTTGACCGCAAGAAACTGGACGACTACGCCAACACCTGGCCGCGCGGCATCATCCGCTGCAAGGGGCTGTTGTGGTTCAGCGACGAGGAAGAGATGGCTTACGTGTTCGAGACGAGCGGGCGGCAGATTCAGGCGGGCTACAGCGGACAGTGGGTGGCGGCGGCTCCTGCGGCGGAGCAGAAAAAGATTTTGGACGCGAATCCGCAGATCAAAGCCGAATGGGACGAAAAAGTGGGCGACCGCATGATCAAGCTTTGCATCATCGGGCAGCATTTGGACAAGAAGAAGATTTCTGCCGAGCTGGACGCGTGTCTGGCACGATGACCGCCATCGGCTGAAACGAAACAACCCCGCGTTGCTGCGCGGGGTTGTTTTTATGCGTCGGCTATTTCACCACGATGTTCACCAGTTTGTCCGGCACGACGATTACTTTGACGATTTCCTTGCCGTCCGTGTATTTCTGCGCGTCCTCGTTCTGGCGGGCGAGCGATTCCAGCGTCGCTTTGTCCGTTCCTGCGGCAGCGTCGAACCGGGCGCGCACTTTGCCGTTGACGCTCACGACGATGGTCTTGGTGTCTTCTGCGGCGTAGCGTTCGTCAAAGGTCGGCCACGGCTCATAGGCGCACGTGTCCGTGTTGCCCAGTTTCTGCCACAGTTCTTCGCCGAGGTGCGGCGCGTAAGCCGAAAGCATCAGCACAAATCCCGACCACATCGCCTTGGGCAGCGCGGCGACCTTGCTCGCCTCGTTGATGAAAATCATCATCTGGCTGATCGCCACGTTAAAGTCGAGGTTGCCCGTGTCCTGGGTCACTTTTTTGACGGTTTTTGCGTAGGTCTTGCGCAGCGCGGCGAGTTCTTTGTCCAGTTTCCCGGTGATGTCAGTGTCGGTCATTGGCTTTTCGCTGATTGCCCAGATTTTGTCGAGGAATCGGTTCACGCCGATCAGTCCCTGCGTGTTCCAGGGCTTGGAGACGGTGAGCGGTCCCATGAACATCTCGTACATCCGCACGGAATCCGCGCCGTACTGGCGGATCATCTCGTCGGGGTTCACCACGTTTTTGAGCGACTTTGACATCTTGGCGATGATTCGCTCCAGCGGCTCGTGCGTGTCCTTGTCCTCGAACACGCCGGGCGCGGTCTCCACGGCCTGGTCTGTGGGAACGAGCGACTTCGCCTTGTTCTGGAACGCAAAGCTCGTGATCATGCCCTGGTTGATCAGCCGCGTGAACGGCTCGCTCGTGCTTACGATACCGATGTCGTACAGCACTTTGTGCCAGAACCGGCTGTAGAGCAGGTGCAGGACGGCATGCTCCGCCCCGCCCACGTACAGGTTGACGGGCATCCAGTATTTTTCGATGTCGCGGTCTACCAGTGCCTTGTCGTTGTGCGGGTCAAGGTAGCGCAGGTAATACCAGCACGACCCGGCCCATTGCGGCATGGTGTTCGTCTCGCGGCGGGCATTGCCGCCGCACTGCGGGCACGTGCAGTTCACCCAGCCGGAAATGCCGGCGAGCGGGCTTTCCCCCGTGCCGGTCGGCTGGTACGTCTTGACGTTCGGCAGCTCAAGCGGCAGCTCGCTTTCGGGGACGGGAACAGTGCCGCATTTCGGGCAGTGCACGAGCGGAATCGGCTCGCCCCAGTACCGCTGGCGGCTGAACACCCAGTCGCGCAGTTTGTAGTTGACGGCTTTCCTGCCGATGCCTTTTTCCGTGAGGAAATCGAGCATCTTCGCGATCGCGTCCTTTTTGTTCAGCCCGTCGAGGAAGCCCGAATGCACGTGGATGCCGTCCTCCGTCCATGCCTGCTGCTGCACGTCGCATCCGCTTTTGAGGACTTCGATAATCGGCAGGTCGAATTTCTTGGCGAATTCCCAGTCGCGCGTGTCGTGCGCGGGGACTGCCATAATCGCGCCCGTCCCGTAGGAGATAAGCACGTAGTCCGCGATCCACACGGGAATGCGCGTGCCGTTGACGGGATTGATCGCGTAGCTTCCGCTGAACACGCCGGTCTTGTCCTTTGCAAGGTCGGTGCGCTCAAGGTCGGATTTCTTTGCGGCTTCGTCCACGTATGCGCGCACGGCGGCGTGCTGTTCTGCCGTGGTGAGCGCGTCCACCAGCGGATGTTCGGGGGAGACGACCATATAGGTCGCGCCGAACAGCGTGTCGCAGCGCGTGGTGTAGACAGTAAGCTTCTTGTCGGTGGCGTTCCCGTCCTTGTCGGCGATGAAGAAATCGACCTCCGCGCCCTCCGAGCGGCCGATCCAGTTTTTCTGCATCAATTTGACGCTCTCCGGCCAGTCAAGCCCGTCAAGATCCTCAATCAGCCGGTCCGCATAGGCGGTGATTTTCAGGATCCACTGGCGGATAGTCTTGTGGGTCACTTCCGCGCCGCAGCGTTCGCAGTGTCCTTCCTTGACCTCCTCGTTCGCAAGCCCGGTGAGGCAGGACGGACACCAGTTGATCGGCGTCTCCGCCTCGTAGGCAAGCCCGCGCTTGTACAGCTGCAAGAAAATCCACTGCGTCCATTTGTAGTAATCGGGAGTGCAGGTGCGCACTTCGCGGTCCCAGTCGTAGGAAAAACCGAGCGCCTTGATCTGCTCGGTGAAGTGCGCGATGTTCTTGAACGTGGTCTCGGCGGGATGCGTGCCCGTCTTGATCGCATAGTTCTCGGCGGGCAGACCGAACGCGTCGTAGCCCATCGGATGCAGCACGTTGTAGCCGTTCATGCGCAGGTAGCGGCAGTAGATGTCCGTGGCTGTGTAGCCTTCCGGATGCCCCACGTGCAACCCCGCCCCGCTCGGATACGGGAACATATCGAGCACGTAGGCGCGCTTGTCTTTGGGGAAGCGCGGGTCTTCGGTGACGCGGAACGTCTTATGCTCCGCCCAGTATGCCTGCCATTTTGGCTCAATGTGCTGAAAAGGATACGCCATAATGGCATGAGTATAGCATTTTTTCCCGGTTAGAGGAAGATGCAGTGTCGCTTGT
>CAZSOK010000121.1:0-5626 GCA_964608445.1 uncultured Treponema sp.
AAAAGTCTGACGCGCAGTTTGACTTGATGACAACCTAAAGCCGCTTTGAGCGGCTTACATCAAGCCCCCAGCTTTGCTGGTGGTACTTGACTTAAGTCAACTAATGCTTGGGGTGTTGATCAAAATACAGCAAATCCTTCTCGTTGACGGTCGTCCAAACAACTCTTTGGATTTCTTTTAGCGTTTCAGGAAGAAGATTCACGGCATCTATCGCCCCCTCCAGTCCTGACTCGTTTACTGCTGTACAAAAGGCATTGTAATTAGGGTCAGAGCTAACGATATCTGATTTCTTTATTTCCTCTGCAAGCTCACCCATAGAAGGAAGATCGTATGGCATGGATGCCCCTGAACCTAAAACTATCAAAGGACTATTCTCTAAATATCCCTGGATAAATTCATGCACCCACTCCATTCCATAGATGTTCCTCCCTCCTTTTTGATTTAAGGCAGAATCCTTGTTTTATCCTCGCCCTAATCTTCTTTTCTGCATTTTTTTCCAAATGGCACGACACTTGCAGCAAATCTCAGATTCAATACCTAATGCATTTACAAGCAATTCTCTATCGACTATATCCAAGGCAGTCTCAATGTTCTCATCGTTCCGAACCACAGAATCAATAAGTATCAGTAACCTATTCCTAAGTGCGGAGTCAATCTTTTCTACTTTAGGTAATAGGATGTTACCCATTTCGCCTGGAAGTATCTCAAGTACACCACCGCCATAGCTACGTCCACAAATCTCGGTGAAGGCAAAAGAAACGCTATTATAGTATGCGAGGAGTATATTCTGCGGGTCAACACCATCATTGAATTTTATTCGGTGCATCGTATCTGTTGACACCGCATCGCATCTGTTCAGTACAAACTTTGGGTAAAAGTTATTCCTTCTCAAGAAAAATGCGTCTGGCACCCATACAGAAGGAACAATATACCATCTATCCCTAATGGAGCACTTGTAGCCTTTATGTTCACCACTCTTTTCGCCAAATAAAATGTACTCTTTATGCTTAGAAGGGTAGTCTTTATATGGAATTTCAGGAAAGCTAATCAGCCTTGCACGCTTGCCAGCGGCCTTGTTTTTTTCCCAATCTTCCGGTGTGAAGTATATTCCATGAGCATGGGAACTTCTGCCTATCAACGGGAGAGTCACATCATCCAAACAATAATGTTTTGTAGTTTCTTCTGTTATCGAGAAGTATCTATTATTTCCTGTCGTTATTCCAATATTGATTACGCCATATTCAAAGAACCTCGCGAATCGTTTATCCTTTCGAAGTTCTTGTATAAGAGCCGTTTCTTCCGCAGTTATAAAATATTTTGTCCACTTTTCTTTGACATGCTGCAACTT
The DNA here is from genome assembly GCA_964608445.1 of uncultured Treponema sp. Lineage (GTDB taxonomy): Bacteria > Spirochaetota > Spirochaetia > Treponematales > Treponemataceae > Treponema_D. The sequence goes on from CAZSOK010000121.1 coordinate 1,349, forward strand.
TTGAAAACCATTCTGATCTAGATCCAAGCAAGAAAACCCACTAAGATCACTCATTTCAATAATGCGAATGCCGTTTTCCTTCTCGTCTTTTTCTCCAATAAAGACAACTACTTCTTGCTCAATATCAGGGAAAATCAGTTGTTCAAATGTAATCAATGTAATTTTTGCAAGTTTATTTCCCAAAAACAAGCGCAAATCCTCGGCATAAGCAACTTGGAGTATTTCAGCGGGGATAATAAAAGCAATTTTCCCTTTTTCAGACAGTAGCTGTACGCAGGCTACAAAAAAAGCAACCCATGCATTTATCAACTTATTTGCTTTCATCCCATGTGAAGTGAGAATTTGGGATTGCATTTCTCGTTGACTTTCTTTCAAGTATTGATAACGAATGTAGGGTGGATTACCTAAAATCAAATCAAATTGCTCTTTGCCGAGGGCACGATTGTAGTAATCAAAAAAATCTTCGTTGCATACTTCAATTTGACCAAATCCTGAATATCTATTCCGAACTTTTGCAGCCTCATTTGAATCGATTTCAACAGCAGTTAAACTTTTTACTTTATCCAAAAGATTAAAGTTCTGCAGAGCATCAAGAAAGACGCCATCCCCACAGCTCGGTTCTAAAATGGTAGAAATATTTTGAGATGCAAAAAGCTCCACTATAACATCTGCAAGCCGCAATGGTGTATAATACGCTCCTCTTAACTTTTGCTCTGAACTGTCCTTTTTGAGTCTCATTACTTTTACCCCATTTAGAATTCAAGCCGATACACTCTTGCAATCAGTTCCTGAATCTCAGATATAAGCTTTTCTTTCTGACTCTGCAACAGATTCGCAATGCGTTTGGCCGGACGGCCAGACAGTGTATCATTGATTTCGTATATCTCTCGACTTGCCGCTACCACTTTATCGTGGATGGCTTTTTGTTCTTCTACAGCAAAATCCAATTCCACAAAAGGCAGAGTAGAAAGAACGAATGTGCCACGAGCTGTAAATCCACCTTCAAAATCGCTCCCTACAATCTCCAAAATCTGTTCCGTAATAGGATTGGACAACCATGCTTGGATGTATTCAAGTGCATATGGGCTACTATCTTTTTTACTAACAGCACAGTAACCGGCAGTACCACCTGATGCAATCAGCATATCATTTATATCCATTGTATACATGGGTTCTTTGCTCAACACTCCTACGATCAATTTTGGCGTGTTGATAAAAGCAGTTAAGGCTTGAGTTCTTCCGTACTGATACCATGTATCAGCTGTGGCATTCGGAACATCACGAATTCCACTAGAAGATACACATTTAGGAACCAAGCGATCATAATGTGCTAAAAGATAAGCATATATTCCTGGATAACAATTTTGCATTTCACTAATATGGATAAGATGTCCGTTGCTATCGTAAGGAAAAATAATTTGCTTATCAGTTGCAAGAATACTATACGAATTCAGACCTTTTTCTGCCTTTTTAGTCGGCTTAAAATAAGGGCGAAGCAGTGCTTTTTCAATGGTGTAAATGTTCCCATTCCTGCTGATTTCGATAGTATCAGCATATTCTGCGACAATTTCATTTAAGGAGAACCAATAGATAGGAGTCGGCCTCTCAGCACTTGTTTGAATGCCATTAAAGATTTCTGCATGTTTTGTGATGGGGACAGAAACTCCATCTAGTTTTTGGAGCATTGTCAAAAACTCGAAATTAGTTGTTAATCTCCAGGGAAGCTTGTTCAATACTGAAGAATTTAGCTCAATGGAACTTACTTCTTCGCCTGCCCATAGTCTGTTTGCAGAATCAACGCTGCTATAAACAAATGTCGGCTGATCAGACTTGGAAAGCAGGATGATCGAACTATAAATCGTTTTGTCTTCAAACAACTGCGCATCTCCAAAATCATCCAAGCTGACGAGCATACGCTCCTTTGCAATCATGCTACGCAATTTCTCACCTGCGCCGATTTTGTAGAATTTGTTAGGAACTATATAGCATACAAGACCATTTTCTTTAACTTTATTGATGGCTCGCTCAATGAAAATGAAGTATTTGTCAAACTGCTTGTGGGATGTCTTATACTTCTTTTTATAGACTTTAACTTCTGAACTCGGTAACAAGTTATGCATTCCTTCGGTATTCACATACGGAGGATTACCGATAATCACATCAAAACCACATCCATTGTTAATCTCGCTCCAATCGAAAGGGACAATTTCCATTCGCTGATGGGTAGCTCCACTAATTCCGTTCAATTCGACTTGGCTGACAAGGGAGTTTCCAAATTGAATGTTGTCGCCCAAATCAGGAAGAATTGGAACAACTTCCGCCACTGAAGGTGTGGTTTCGTCTTCAATCAGCTTAATTAGTAGAGAAAACTTTGCAACCTCAACTGCATGGATGTCAATGTCTATGCCGTAAATACAAGAGCAAAGGATAGCCTTTTTCTCCTGAAGCGGCAATTTGTATAAATCAATACCTGTCTCAATCAAGTGGTCAGTTTGACCGTTACAGATATACCATTGCACACAATAATCCTGCAAAAAGGCAAATGCCTCTTCTAAGAAAATGCCAGAACCACATGCGATATCAGCGACACTAATATCTAAAATCTCGAAAGGCGTTTTTCCTGCGCATACTTTAGAAAGTGTCTTATCGACCATGTATTTAACGATTTCCGTTGGTGTAGTTACGACGGATCTGTTCTGACAATCCTTCTTCCTGCCAAGGCCAATCGTGTTGTCTTTAAGCAGCACCAACTGCTCAGTCAAAAATATTTCGTAAATCTTTCCAAGTAGATTAGGCTCAATGATATTAAACAAGTATGGGCTTTGAGGGTAATACAAGCCTTCAATCATGTCTTTTATGACTTCACACGAAAGATCAAAGATAATGTCATCACCGGAGAACATTCCAGAATTATAACGGCGATCAGCAGAACGAAACAATTCTTCCAGTTTGGATTTCAACTGAGTAGAATCTGCAACCGTATCCTGCAACTTATGATACAACGGCAGGTTCTTATCTTCACAAATTCTCAGAAAGACAATCTGATTGATAAATTCCTGGACAACATCGTTTAAGACTTCCAAGGATGAATAGCGACCACCCCTGGCATATAATTCATTACTTAGTGCTACACGCCATTCATTTATCTGAGAAAGAAATAGAACATCCACCGGTTGAGTATGTCCACCAGTTGCTGGAAAGTTTTCATCCAAATAAGAGTCAAATGCACCAGAATATACAGCATCCCTTGAAATCAATTCTGTGATTTCTTCAATCTTTTTTATATACTCAGTGTAATGATACAAGCGATATCTGGCTACCACGCACCCATCGTCTTCATGGGCAATATGGCAGGTATCATAAATAGCAAGATACTCAAAGTTGGTCAGAACAGCCAATCGATGTTTAGCGTTCCAACCATATTTTCTGGTCTGAACCGCAGGGGCAGCATCTTTAGTAATATCTACTGCCGGTTTCTTTGCCTCTACAAAAAATTTCGGAACACCTCTAAGTGTGATGGTATAATCAGGACGGTCAGTGCGAGTGGAGTAATTCTCTGCAATCACTTCTCTATATTGAGGAGCCACTCCTTTTTCGTTCGCCACATCCCAACCTAAAAGTTTCAACAAGGGATCAATATATTCAATTCGGCAAGAATGCTCATTGTATGCATTCTTTGCATCCTTGTAAAAGTCAATGCTTGTATGAAAGCGATTAACAAGATTCTGCAACTCGGTCAGGTTAGTCATTACGATGTGCGACCTTTCTTTTGTCATTTGTAGGTTTTTCCGCGTTTTCTGGAATAATCCAAATTCGGCTTATCCTTGTAACACCGTTGATACGATTATTTTTACAGAGAATCTGAACTTGTCGTGGGGTAATGCCCCATTTTTCAGCAGCTTCTTGAACCGTAATATATCCCTTCATTGAAAAACCTCAAAATGTACAATAACAACTTTATATTATATTCGTTTAAGCGAACTTGGTCAAGTTCTTTTATCAATGACTTGGTATATATTCGTCATTAGGGCAAAGAATGTCGCGGTAAACGTTCGCGTGTCTTTGCCCTGAAGAACGGCTGTGCAGGATATTGAGACGGAGGCCACAGCACAGCCACTTTTGTGGCGGCTTAAAAAGGGAGTCTGCGAAATTTCCCGTTTTCTGCGGGCGGCCCTTTTATTTCTCCAATCATTCCGGCACAAATTCCGGGAAAGCTTTGAGCGTTAATATAAGGCAAATCCCCCAGCTGTGCTGGGGAGACCGAAAAAGTTAGACAGT
>CAZSOK010000122.1:0-5623 GCA_964608445.1 uncultured Treponema sp.
CCGACAAGGACTTGATTTGCGATGGGATTGGGGGAATTATTATCGTGATGATACGAATCGTTTCAGATACGTATTTGTTATCGAACCAGATAGAACAGGTTTGTCGTATGATTTTTCCACATCTATGAAATCGCAAAGGCAAGAGGCATGTATAAGGTCAAAAAATTTAATTAAAAGTCAGCAAAAATATGTTCATGCGTTCGCGTTTGTGAATATACGCAGCCGCAATAATCTTGCCGCCACAGATTGTATGCGGCACTCAATGCTGTGCTGCGCAGAAATCCGCCTTTTTTCTTGAAATTCGCGGGAAGAAATCGCGTAAGATGCGAATAAAGACGATCGTTTGTTTGAGGTTCATGGGAGGCCAATGCATTCCCGATAGTGTTGATTTTTTCGGCATCTTTATGCGGGCTGATAGAAAGTGTCGTCGTAAACCAATCGAATTGATGCTCGCACGCGTATTCCCATGCTTTTTTCATGCGGAATGCATAGCAACGTCGGCAACGCTCACCTTTTTCGGGTTCGGTTTGCAGTGTTGTTTCAGAACGAACGTTTGTTTGCGCGAAATATTCTTCGGGATCGTATTCCGCAACGACTAACTTGACAGCGTTTTGCAACGCAGGCGGAAACTGTGTCAGAAACTTTTTCAATTCGGCTAACCGTCGTTCGTATTCGGCGCGCGGGTGGATGTTCGGATTATAATAAAAAATCGTTATGGCAAAATAGCCAGAAAGATATTCAATCACATACGAACTGCACGGCGCACAGCACGCGTGAAGCAATAGCGTCGGCTTACGAGCGTTTGTTTCTAGGTTTAAGCCTTTGAGAATTTCGTCCAATTGTTTCTGATAATCTGTCTTTTGCATTGATTCTTTTGTACCAATATTACGCGTCAGTTTTTAATCGTTCCTTATCTTTCATTGTTGAAAATGCGATTTTGCAGCGAGGCGAAAAATCGCAGTAAAATAAGCGAGTTTTGAAAAAAACTCGGCGACATCACGACGTTGATTTTAACGTTCCAAAAAAACAGGCTGCCTCTAAAACTTATCGGCAGCCTTTGCGAACGCAAGGGAATCCTAGAAAGCCGTCAATTCTATGTGGTATAGGCTTACGGACTCTTCTCCTACGTCCTCTAAAAGTATACATCACTTTGCGAAACATACCACATACTATAGTCAAGAATATATAGGAAATTGTTGGTCCTGGCAAGAGCCTACATCAGAGCCTCAAGATTAACTTCGCCCGCCACGCACGGAACGGCAATCTGCCAGTTTTCCAGCACTTGCGGATGCACTTCGCCAAAAATGCCGACCTGTTTTCCATGCACCAAAATCGCCGCCTGCCGTCCGGGAATGAAACGCGGGTCGGACACTTCTTTTACCTCGTATTTGTGGTCGAGGAAATAGAGGAGCGACGAAACTTCGCTCGCGAGGTCATTGAAATTCGCGTTGTTGGCGGCGGTCATAAATCCGAGCGACTGAATAGTCTTTGTGCCCGTGTTTTCGTCCGGCGCAAGGAACGCCACTTTGCCGATTTCAAAAATCTTGTGCGGAAACAATGCGTTTGCCGCCGCGCTTTCTGCCCGGAGCAATGATGCGATAATCGACGGACGCACGAACTGATAATTTTCGCTCATCGGGTTTTCGATTTCAATCACGTTCGTTGCGTCGGCATTCATGCGGTCGATGTAATCGCGCTTGCTGCCCAAATAATTGAAAATCATTTCCTGATAGCCCATGCCGACCATGATTTCTTTGGCTTTGCGGCTGAAAATCGTCACGTCGGAAAGTCCGCCCACCGTAAAATCGTTCGGACGCTGCGGCTTAAAATAATCCAATCCCAAGCCAATCATCACGTCTTCGATGATGTCCACTTCGTGCAGAAAGTCGTTGCGGTATGCCGGTGGCGTAACTGTGAATTCCACATCGTCTTTGGTATCCGCCACCGAAACGGCATTGTCCATGCGGGAAAGCGCGTCCAACACCTGCGCTTTCGTCAGTTTTTCGCCAAGCAGTTTATTTATAGAAGAAAGCGTCGTTTTCGTGTCCTGTTGGAAGAAGAACGGCACGACGACCTCTTTGCCAAAGCCGGTTTCATACGGATGCACCACTTTTACCGGCAGGATTTCATAGCCCGCATCGGCAAAATCACCGGCGACGATATTGGCAGAAAGGATCAGCGATTCCATTTCGGTGCCGGTCAGCTCGACCATCAGCCCTTTGTCGCCGACCTTGACCGCGCCGAGCGTCGCGCTGTTGATAATCGGTGCCATGGACATCACTTCGCCCTTGTCGTCTTTGAGCAGCGGAAACCGTTTTGCGTCTTTCAAAATCCAGCCGTAATCGCGCCCTTTGGGATGATCGGTCAGAATTTGGCGGCAAGTCATCGGCTCAGTACACTGGAGCGGCACGAACGATGTCTTGTCGGGATCGACCGCTGTATAATGCACTGGCCAGGTGATATTTTCTACACGGTACACGCCCATTGAAATGGACTTGCGCTTGCGGCCGAAATTCCAGCAGAGTTTTTCCTGCGTCTGAATGATGTCTTTGAGCATGGGATCGTCCAACGCTTTTCCGCTGATGACAAAACTGACCATGAACGGACGAACATCCTTGACGCTGGCATCGACATACGCCACGCGTTCGCCGCAGTCTTTGATGTCGCCCGCCCGTGAAAGAAATCGCGAGAAATCAGAACACTTGCCGCCGCCATGTACGCGCAATTGCCGCGCCACGCCCGCCGTAGACCACAAATCCGGGCGGTTAGTGTCGTTCAGTTCAATTTTGATGACGCGCTCATCCGCGCTTTGGCTCATGTCTGGCTTTTCGTCGAGTTCCGCCTTGCCGCAGACCAGTTTTTTCTCCAGCGTATCGTAATCGTATGTCGTTCCCAGCAGGCTGAAAAACAGTTTTTCATTCACTTCAATTTTTGGCATTTCCAAACTCCACTAACAAGGAAAAAGTACCTACAGTATACCGAATTGGAGACATACTGTCTATTGAGGAAAAGATACTGATGACCGATAGCAAGCCGCTTAGTCTATGAAACTGACGACCTTGAAATTCAGTTCCGAAACGCCGAATTCGGCATCGTTGACGGGGAAAAGCACAGGATCGTCTTCGCTTTCGTATTTCATGACGCGCCAGTTCGCGATAAATCCGGGCGCGAGCGAATGCAGTTTGAGTGCCATTTCCTGCGTACCGTCTCCGCGTGAGATATTGATGAATTCGGTGGAATCGTCAAAGCGGATAATCATCGCGCCGAACGTATCATTGGAAACAACGACGGCGGCGTGCTTCTTGAATTCTGCCAGCGTGGAAATCGTCTGTTTTTTGAGCATTGCGCCCGTGATTGCTTCGTTGGCGGCAGTATTTTTTACGATTGCTGGCACAACAATTTCGCCGCTGAAATCGGTCGGCTTGCCGTTTTCGTAAGGAGTTTCCAAAATGATGACATCCCAGCCGTTGTCGTCCACGACTTTGAGGCAGCCTTCAGTCTGCTTGCCGCTTTCGTCGCGGTAGGTCACGAGCGCACACGTGTTGTTGTCAACAAAAACCGGATCTTTGACGATTTCAAGCCCATGCAGTTTGGGATTCGTCCAGTTTGAGGCTTTGTACTCTCCAGAAGTGATAATCAGCGCGCCATTTTCGACCTTTTCTACGGGGATTTTTGTGAACATCCGTTTCTCCTTGTCTGCAATCTTGCGATGTGTTTCGCACGATATATGCATTATTTTATCCCATTTCTGCAATTTTTGCAACTTTTCTTTATGCGGTTTCTGTTCCGCGTTTGTCGGATTCGTCGGTTGAAATCGCGCGGGTTTTTCGCTACACTACGCACATGAAACGGATTACCGATTGCGCGGGCGTTCCTCTGCCCGTTTTTGGAAAAGGAACGGTTGTTTTTTGTGCGGAAGTGGCGGGCGCGCAGCCTGCGGGGAGCGTTTTTCTGCTCAAACTGCGGCTTGCGGCGGGCGCGGCAGAACCTGTTGCGGGGCAGTTCTACCTGCTTCGGGCGGAAAAATCGGGTGTGCTTTTGGGGCGACCGATCAGCGTGTATGCAGCAGAGACCTCTGCGGACGGTACGAATCTGTCTTTTTTGATTCTGAAAAAAGGCGCGGGTACGCAAGAATTGTGCGATTTGCGGAAAGATGACGGTATTTCCGTGATTGGACCGCTCGGAAACACGTTTCCCGTTCCGCGTTCAGATGACAGCGTGTGTATTGTCGGCGGCGGAATCGGCGTTGCTCCCGTGGCAGGATTTGCGACGACCTTGCCCGAAAAATCGTATGACTTTTATGCGAGTTTCAAAAGCGGCTCTTACGGACTGGAGCATGTTGCGGCAAAAACGCTGACGATTACCACGGATGACGGCAGCGTGGGTGTGCGCGGCATGATTACGGCGGCATTGACGGCGGACGTGATAAAGCAGAAAGGCTACACGGTGCTGTACGCGTGCGGTCCTGTTCCTATGCTTGCTTATTTGCAGCGCATTTGCGCGGAAGCAGGAATCCGTTCATATTTGAGCATGGAAAACCGCATGGCATGTGGCGTGGGTGCCTGTTTGGGCTGCACGATTGCGACGACGCAGGGAAACAAACGCTGCTGCAAGGATGGTCCCGTCTTTGACGGCGCGGTGCTGGATTTTACGCCGCCCAAAGACAAACCGATTCGTCTGCCGCCGCTTGCGGCAGAACCCGATTTGCGTGTGACTATTGCGGGCGTACCGTTTTCCAATCCCGTTATTGCGGCGAGCGGCACGTTCGGCTACGGTGCGGAATATGCGAGCGTCTTTGACGTGGAAAAGTTGGGCGGCATTTGTTCCAAAGGGCTGACCTTGCATGCGCGTGGTGGAAATACGGGCATTCGCCTTGTGGAAACGCCGTCGGGGCTGATAAATTCTATCGGGCTGGAAAATCCCGGCATCGAGCATTTTATTCAGCACGAACTGCCGTCAATGCTCCGGCTCAAACCCGTGACGATTGCGAATCTTTCCGGGTCGTCGTTGGAAACGTATGTGGAAGGCGCGCGGCTGCTAGATGCGACCGACGTTCCGATGATTGAGCTGAATATCAGCTGTCCCAACGTAAAAGCGGGCGGCATGTCGTTCGGCATGGACTGCGAATCGGCGGCGGGCGTGACTAAAGCCGTGCGCGCGGTGACCAAAAAGCCGCTCATGGTAAAACTGACGCCAAACGCGCCCGACCTTGTCGGCATTGCGCTTGCGGTACGCGCGGCGGGCGCGGATGCAATCAGTCTGGTGAATACGTTTCAGGCAATGGCGATAGACGTGAATACGGGTCGCCCGGTGTTTGACAACGTTCGCGCGGGATTCAGCGGACCTGCCGTCAAGCCGATTGCCTTGCGCATGGTGTACGATGTGGTGCAGGCAATCAATCGTCTGCCCGAAAACGAGCGGATTCCCGTAGTGGGACTGGGCGGTATTGCCAGCTGGCAGGACGCGGTGGAATTCCTGCTTGCGGGTGCGACGGCGGTTCAGGTTGGCACGGCGACCTTTGCCAATCCGCTTGCCATGACGCAGATTGTGGACGGCATTGCGGCATGGATGAAAGCCAAAGGATTCAAGACGATTGCCGATTTCCGGGGCAAAGCGCAATAAC
>CAZSOK010000123.1:0-5597 GCA_964608445.1 uncultured Treponema sp.
TTTATGCTATACTGTCTGCATGAATGACTTTGGGACGATTGTTCTTGCCACGGTCGGTATCGTGATTATCGTGCTTGCCCTGCGGCTTTTTGTGCGTTTCAGGCGACACGTGCCGCCGGAGACGGGCGACTTGCGCACGCAGAAAGACGGGCGCGGCAATACGGTTTTTGTGCGCTGTCCTTTGTGCGACACGCCGCTTGCAAAGGGCGACAACCTCGCCTCACGGATTTTCCGTCCTATGGACACGCCCGACCAGCGCATGGTCATCATGGGCTGCCCGCACTGCTATCCCGCGCCGGGAAGCGGCATTCGGCGCACGTGTCCCGTCTGCCACCGTGCCGTTCCGCTGGACGGCTACCTCGTCGCCCGGCTGTTCAACCGCCGCGGCAACAAGAAACACGTCATCGTCACCGGCTGTTCGGAAGAGGCGAAAAAGTAGCCGCGTACAAAAAAAGCGCACCCCGAAAGGTGCGCTTTTGTCATCGCGTTCGAGCGGCAGACTAGCGGAGTAGGCTCAGCACGTTCTGTGACTGCTGGTTTGCCTGTGCAATCATCGCCGTTCCCGCCTGGGTCAAGACCTGGTTCTTGGTGAAGTCTACCATTTCTTTTGCCATGTCGGTGTCGCGGATGCGGCTTTCAGAAGCCTGCAAGTTCTCCGCGCCGATGTCCAGGCCGACCATCGTCTTTTCGAGGCGGTTCTGGTACGCACCCAGGTCAGCGCGCTGCTTGTTGATCTTCTTCAGCGCTTCGTCCAACGTGCCGATCGCGCGGTTCGCGTCATCCGGAGCGGCGATTGACATAATCTCTTCCGTACCCACGCTGCGCAGACCAAGGGCGGCGGCGGTCATCGTGCCGATGAACACCTGCGTGCGCTGATCCATGTTCGCGCCGATGTGGAACCACATAGAAGCGGTCACGGAGTTTTCGCCCGTCTGGCGCGCAAAGCGGCCGGTCAGCATGTTCATGCCGTTGAACTGTGCCTGTGAGGCAACGCGGTCAACTTCTGCGATCAGTGAAGAGACTTCAACCTGAATCTGCATGCGGTCTTCGTCGGTGTAGATGCCGTTGGAAGACTGGACTGCCAGTTCGCGGATACGCTGGATGATGTCGGTTGTCTCCTGCAAGTATCCTTCCGTCGTCTGGATGAACGAGATGCCATCCTGGGCGTTCTGAGATGCACGGTTCATACCGCGAATCTGGCTGCGCATCTTTTCAGAAACGGCAAGACCAGACGCGTCATCGCCTGCACGGTTGATCTTCATACCAGAAGACAGTTTTTCCATGTTCTTCTGATTGTTCAACTCCGTAAGACCTGTCGCGCGCTGTGAAAACATTGCACTCATGTTGTGATTGATAACCATAGTTTTATCTCCTTATACTACTAACTGGTTTTCTTTAACGACAGGTCCTCATCGTCCCTGTTGTTTCGGGTACACCACCCTACAGTAATTTTATCGGTATGCCACAAAAAACCTTAAGCGAAAAAACAAAAAAAAATGTATTTTGAGCGAAAAAAATCCCGCGCCGCATGGCGCGGGCGATACTCAGAACGTCGTGCGTCCCCGGAAACTGCGGGCAAGCGTGAGTTTGTCGGCATATTCCAGGTCTCCGCCCACGGGCAGACCGCTGGCAAGGCGGGTGACGGTTATGCCTTCGATGAAGGAGAGCATTTTTTGCAGGTAGAGCGCGGTGGTGTCGCCCTCCACGGTCGGATTGGTGGCGATAATCACTTCCTTCACGCCGCCCGCGCGGACGCGCTCCAGAAGCGGGGCAATGCGCAGCTGGTCAGGGCCGATGCCGTCAAGCGGGGCGATGACTCCGCCGAGCACGTGGAACAGCCCGTGGAATTCGCGTGCGCTTTCTATGGTGGCGACGTCCTGCGGCTGTTCCACCACGCAGATGAGCGAACGGTCGCGCAGGGAATCCGCGCAGATAGGGCAGGGGTCGTCTTCCGTCCAGGAGCCGCACACGGAACACGGCATGATTTTGCTTTGGAGTGTCGCCATTTGCCGCGCGAATCGCTGCACCCAGGCTTCGTCCGCGCGGAGAATATGGTTGACCAGCCTTCCCGCGCTTTTCTTGCCGATTCCGGGCAGGCGCGAGAAAGATTCGGTCAGTTCGTCGATTGCGTTCATGGCGGTGTCCGCTAGGCGAGGTTCAGTCCGGGAATGTTCATGCCGCCCAGCAGCGAGCCGGATTTCTGTTTGAGCAGTTCCTGTACTTTTTCGGCGGCATCATGGCTTGCGGCGATAATCAGGTCTTGCAGCATGGGAACGTCGCGCGGGTCAACGGCAATCGGGTCGATTTTGATGGCGACCATCTCAAACTTGCCGTTCATGGTGACCTGCACCATATTTCCGCCGGAAGAGCCGGTTACGGTCATGCCTGCCAGTTCCTCTTTCATTTTTTCCATCTGCCCTTGCAGATTATGCATATTTTTTACCAAATCAAAAGGATTCATCATCTTGTTCCTCCGTGGGGTCTGCCCCGAATTGTTCTGCGCTTGCGTTTTCCGTGTCGTCGTCAGCCGCCGGCGGTGCGGGCGGGCGTTCCGGCGCGGTGTCAGGGGCTTTGCTCGCCACACTGATGACGTTGCCGCGGAACGCGTTGCAGACGATTTTTACCGCTAGCGGAATTTCCTGCGCGGCGGCTTGCTGCCGCATCTGCACGGTGACGGAAAACTGCATCGGCTCTCCGCACCATTGCGTCAGGCAAGCGGCGATTTTTCCCCGCTGCGCCTCAATCTGCTTCTGCAAGAATTCCGAATCGGTCACCGCCGCAACCGTGTTGCCGGTGCGCGTCCAGCCTGCCGTGTGCATGAGCGAGGATGCAAGCAGTGCATCCGTCACTTTATATTCGGAAATCAGGCGGTCGCGCAGTTCGTCTGCGGTTGCCGCCGTGTTTGTCCGCGTTGCCGTTTGTTCGGGCGGCACGGCACCGCCTGCCTCAAAAGGGTTTGTCGCTCCCGGCGGCACGGACTGCCCCCCGCCCGCATCATCGGGTGTTGCCGTGTCAGGCGCGTAGCCGTATTCGCTGCCGTCGTCATGGTGCGCCGCACCGGCGAGCGCGCTGAACATCGGAATGCGGTCGTTCTTTTTCGGCTGTGCGATCTGAGCCGCCGTTGCCTGCGGCTGTGTTGCCAGGTGTGTAATCGGTCCTGCCTCGTGCCGAACCGCTGTCTGCGGGGAAGCAGCGAGCAGCTGCTGTGCCTGGTCGATTGCCGCCTTGACTTCCGCCGGGGAGACGTACTGATTCAGCCAGCTCAGGCGGCTGAACGCAAGCTCAAGTTCATAGCGCGGGCTGAGCGAATAGCGGATGTCGCGGTACAGTTGCAAAAAAAGCGAGATGCCGCGCTCAATCTGCGTCGCGTTCCATGCGTCGAGTACGGCGCGGGAAAATCGGTCGGGCGACTGTCCGAGCAGGGACGCTTTGGTGATGCCGTTCTTGATGAGCAGGAGCGAGCGCAGGTAATCCGTGCTGTTGGCGATGAGTTGCTCAATGGAGATGCCACCCTGCAAAAAATCGTCTATTTGGGCGAGCGCGTCGGACGGTTTGTTCGCGGCGCACGTCTCAAACAGGGCGTTCAGCCGGTCAACGCCCACCAGCCCCAGTTTGTCGCGGATTTTCTCATACGTGATGGCATCGCCGCTGAATGCGGCAACCTGATCGAACAGCGTGTACGCGTCACGGACGGATCCCGTCGATTCGCGCGCAATCCAGTACAACGCCTCTTCTTCCGCGCGGATGCCGATTTCTTCCGCCGCCGCCGCAAGCAACGACTTGACTTTCTCCGCCGGAACGAGCCGGAAATTGAACTGCTGGCAACGGCTTTTTATCGTCGCGGGGACTTTCTGCAATTCCGTGGTGGCGAACATGAAAATGGCGTATGCGGGCGGCTCTTCTATCGTCTTGAGCAGCGCATTGAATGCGCTCGTGGAAAGCATGTGTACTTCGTCGATGATGTAGATTTTGTAGCGGCATGACTGCGGGGGGAACAGCACTTCGTCCTTGATCTGCCGCACGTCGTTCACGCTCGTGTTCGACGCGCCGTCAATCTCAATCACGTCCGTGCATGCGCCTTTGGTGATTTCCTGGCACTGCTGGCATGTTCCGCAGGGCGTTGCCGTCGGTCCTTTTGCGCAGTTGAGTGCTTTTGCCAGGATGCGGGCGGTGGATGTCTTGCCGCAGCCGCGCGGACCGCTGAAAAGATACGCGTGCGCGATTTTTTCCGACTGCATCGCGTTCCGTAGCGTCTCCGCCACGAATTCCTGCCCTGCCAAATCCTCAAACCGCTGCGGCCGCCGACGCGTCGCCGTTACTTCATACGCCATATATATAGCATACTGAAAAAATGCCAGAGAGACAAGACAAGGGTTTTTCGCGGGAGAACAGGTCGATTCTGTTTGTGCCACCGTATTACTGGCAAGATTGCGGATAAAGTGGTAAACTAAAAAATGATTGATATGGCGTTGCTTTTTTTAGGATACCTGCAAGGAGTTTGTATGAAAAGTCGTTTTATCGTGTTTGTATTGTTTGCTTTTGTATGCGCGGCGGGGATTTGTCCTGCGCAGGACGGCGAGAAAAACGCGAAGCCGGTGGCAGTTTCGGTGCGGGATATTGATTTTCTGGAGCCTTCTCCGCAGCTTGCGGACTTTGTGGTGGGGCAGGCGATGCAGGGGCTGCGTATTTCCCGCGAGGAGACGACCCCCGGTCTTCCGCGTCCGAAAACAAGCCGATGACCAAACGGCAGGGCTTTTGGCGTGTCCTCGCCGAATCGTGTCTGTACTTGTTTGGCGAGGTCGCGACGGATGTGGTATGCACCACTATTATGGAAGATATGCCGCAGGAGACGACGACCATGGCTGCCGAGTCCATGACAAGCTGCTTTGGTTTTTTAGGCGATTTGGTTTCGGGCAGCACGGAAGCACAGTTTCTGAAAGCCGCAGACAACTGCAACAAAAATCTTGTGCTGACAGAAGCGGTCGGGCAATAGCCTTGCACGGAAGAGACAGAACGATCCCGCCTATTCCAGCGAAAAAATCGCGGTGACCGTGTAGCCGGTTTTGTCGTCCTGCTCCCAATATTCGTAGACGGGCGAAAGTCCGTTCACCGTTCGTGCGCCGCCGTCTTTGCCGAGGACTTTTTGCATGCAGTCGGATGCGGCGGCGTTTCGTGCGCTTTCCAAGTCGGACGCAGTTCCTGTGCCGTAGAAAATCCGCGCGTTCTTTTGGATTTCAAACTTTTTCCGTGCGGGGCGTTCGTCGTGATTTTCGACGAGGCTTCTGAGCCATTTCGGATTTTGCTCGATGCCGAATTCCATGCCTTTCCACGCGACGACTTCGCAAAAGGTCAGCGCACCTGCGGCAAGGCACACAAGCAACGCAATGATTTTTTTCATGTCATGCTCCTTAAATTTTTGCAGGCGAAGAAAATTCGCTGGAAACTTCGCGTCACTTCGTTTAGCTTGTTGCGAGAACAATTTTGTTCGCCTGTAAAAAAGTCATTTCGCAACGAAGTGGGAAATGACAATAAATGAACGAGTCTCTGAAAGAAACTCTAAGTTAAAATTGACGACGCGAACTAGTCGTCAATTTTAA
>CAZSOK010000124.1:0-5574 GCA_964608445.1 uncultured Treponema sp.
AATATACCACGCCAAAAACTGAGCATACACACAGACAGCAATTATCCGCAACACATTGCGGACAGAAAAAGCAATACAAAATGCCCTTGCCACGGAGAGGTATTCCGCTTGCCTTATCATATTGAAGAATTTCCCTCGCACTATTATAATGAACGCAAGGTTAGTAAGCGTAAACCATGCTCGTTAAAGACAAAATAGAATATACGGTCTCTCTGGTGAGCGATTTTGCAAAAAAGCATTCTCTTTCAAATACGCAGGCGTTCAACTATCTTGACCGCTTCGGCGCAATCGGCTTCATCGATCGGCATTATGATACCGCGCACACGCTTCCGTTCACCGAAATGTTGGAAAACCTTGCGCTTTATTGCAGGAACAACGGGGGAACACTCTGATGATTCTATACCACGGCTCTACCGTTGAGATAAAGGAAATTGACCTTTCCTGTTCAAAGCCGAACAAAGATTTTGGAAAAGGCTTTTATCTTTCTGACAATTTTGCCCAGGCTTACGGAATGGCGCAGTTCAAGGCGGAGTTTTTAGGCGGCGTCCCGCTCGTCACGAAATTCGAATTCAACGAAAGTATTTTAAAAAGCGATGATTTAAGAGTACTTTCCTTTTCCGAATATTCAAAAGAATGGGCGGAGTTTGTTTTTGAAAACCGCACGCAGGAAAATCAAGACAAGGCGCACGAATATGACATTGTTGTCGGCCCGATTGCGGACGACCGCGTTGGAATTCAAATCCGCCGCTTTATTGAGGGCGACATCAGTTTTGAGACATTCCTTGAGAAATTAAAATTTATGAAGGGCGTTACATTTCAGTATTATTTTGGCACGCAAAAAGCGGTTGAAGCATTGAAGAACAAGGGGCTTTGCGATGACTGACGCGGAATACCAAATTGAATGCACCACGCGGGATTTGGCGGCGTATCTGGTGGGCGATTTTTCTTTTGATTCGGAACAGGCTTTGCGCGCCGTGTACAATTCAAAAACGTATGAAAAACTCTGCGACACAAAGACAGGACTTTATTTCCAAAGCCCGCGCTATGTGTACGATTTCTTGAAGAACGAAATCAAAACGGGAACATTGCAATAAACGAGGGAAAAACAATGTCAATTTCGCTTTCGCAAATTCTAAAAGATTCGGAATATAAGTTGGAGCAGTTCGCGCCCGCACAGATTGAGGCACTGGAAAATTCGATTACGGTCAAGCGCGAGAAAAACGGAAAAGAATCTTATTACGTAAAATGCCTGAATCGGGACAAGGAAATCAGACTCACTCCAGAAGAATGCGTAAGGCAGCTTTATTTGGACACGCTCATAAACAATTACGATTATCCTGTGGACAGGATTCAACTTGAGTATCCCGTGAAATTCGGGCGCGAAGAAAAGCGGGCGGACATTGTAATTTTTGACAAGGACAGGGCTTCCGTTCCGTATATCATTGTCGAACTGAAAAAGCCGAAATTAAAGGACGGAAAGGAGCAGCTGAAAAGCTACTGCAACGCTACGGGCTCTCCGATCGGAGTTTGGACAAACGGAAGCTCGATTTCTTATTACAACAGAAAAGACCCGAATTATTTTGAAGACATTCCGAACATACCGAAAGCGTCGCAAAAACTTTCGGATATATTGACAAAAAGATGGACAATCGAAGATTTGGTCGAAAAGGACAAACTCGTAAACGAGCGGAAAAGCCTGAAAAATCTTATTCTGGAAATGGAAGACGAGGTTTTGGCGAATGCCGGCGTCGATGTCTTTGAAGAGGTTTTCAAGCTGATTTTCACAAAACTTTTTGACGAAATGGAAAGCGGACGAAACAAAGACAGGACACTTGAATTCAGAAACTACGGCTACACGGAAACCGAGCTTAAAAGAGAAATTGACGCTTTGTTCGACAAGGCAAAGGAAAAGTGGGAAGGCGTTTTTTCGCAAGACGCAAAAATCACGCTCACGCCGTCGCATCTTTCCGTATGCGTCTCCAGCTTGCAGGACGTAAAGCTTTTTAACTCGAACCTTGAAGTCGTGGACGAGGCATTTGAATATCTCATCAACAAAAGCTCCAAAGGCGAAAAAGGGCAGTATTTTACGCCGCGCTATGTAATCGATATGTGCGTGAAAATGCTGAATCCGAAGGAAACGGAAACCATAATTGACACCGCCGCTGGAAGCTGCGGCTTTCCTGTCCACACGATTTTTTATGTCTGGCAAAAAATTTTGGAAAGAAAGGGGCTTGGGAAAAGCCATCTTTTTACTTTGGAAAAGAAGGACGCGGAATGCACGGACTATGTTCAGCAGAAAGTGTTCGCAATTGATTTTGACGAGCGGGCGGTTCGCGTCGCGCGCACTTTGAACCTGATTGCGGGAGACGGGCAGACAAATGTCCTTCATTTGAATAATTTGGACTATGAAAGATGGGATGAGCGCACGAAAGACGATGAGGCTTGGCAGAATGTTTATTATGAGGGTTGGAGAAAACTAAAGAAACTGAGAAAACACGAAAAAAGCAATCAGGATTTTAACTTTGACATTTTAATGGCTAATCCGCCGTTTGCTGGCGACATAAAAGAAAGCAGGATTATTGCGAAATACGAGCTTGGCAAGAATGCGAAAGGAAAATACCAGTCGAGCGTCGGAAGGGACGTGCTTTTTATCGAGCGCAACTTGAATTTTTTGAAGGACGGCGGTAGGATGGCGATTGTGTTGCCGCAGGGACGGTTCAACAATTCAAGCGACAAGCATATCCGCGACTTCATCGCCGAGCGGTGCAGGATTCTCGCCGTCGTAGGCTTGCATGGAAACACGTTCAAGCCGCACACTGGAACAAAGACGAGCGTCCTTTTCGTGCAAAAATGGGACGATGAGCTTTGCCCGAAAAAAGACGACTACAACATTTTCTTTGCCACCATGCAAAAGCCGAGCAAGGACAATTCCGGCGACAAGATTTATGTGAAAGAAGAAATAGTGCGCCACATTGAGAACGGAAAATCCACTGAATACAAAAAGGCAGACTTTGAAAATAAGTATGGCTCCGTAAAGTCCGCCGAGCTTTGGTGCAAGAGAAGCGAATGGAACAAAAAGGCGAAAGAAATTGTGGGACAACCGAATTCCGACCATTTGCTCCATTCGATGCTTGAAACATTGATTGACGGCAATGACTACGACGCGCTTGACGAAACTGAACGGGCGGAATATGTGAACTTGTCCGCGCCAACTGTGGAAACGCGTTTTAAGCTCGACAGCAACGGACATCTCATCGTTGACCACGACTTGTTCAACCACGAGGGCTTGACGCAGGACGGAATCGCGGAAGCGTTCGCGGAGTTTGCGAAAAAAGAGGGCTTGAGTTTTTTTTAGGAAGCCCTTTTGACGAGGCGAAATACGACGCTTTGTTAAAAGGGCTGGAAATCTCGATTGTGAAATATTCTGAAATTGATTTTGGTGATAGAATTGATTCTGAATACTTTTCTAAAACAAGTATTCTCATAAATGAAAAATTGAATAATGCGAATAGTACAAAACTTAGGTTTTTGGGAGAATTTGTTGCCAGTGCGTTTTATCCAGCGGCAACACAATTATATTCGGTTGGTGATATTCCGTTTATAAGATGCGTGGATTGTATTAATTTTCCATTCATTACTAAAAAACAAGACGATACTTTTGAAAAAATTCCACTGTCATTTGCTAATGAAAATACAGGTGTTAATTTAATTCATAAAAATGATATTGTTATTACAAAAGTAGGTTCACCTTGTTTTGCAAGTTTAATTTTTGAACATGAAACTGTCGCGTTGTCTCGCACGGTATTGGGCATTAAGAATATAAAAAATGTAAATCCATTTTATCTACTTGTGTTTTTACGCTGTAAATATGGTTTTTTGCAACTGTTGAGAGCAAGAGAATTAACAATACAATATCAATTGACTCTTGAAAGGGTTAGAAATATTTTGGTTTTTTTACCGAACGAAGCCTTCCAAAGCCAAATTGAGAAAACCGTAAAAGACGCTTATTCAATGCTTGCGCGGTCAAAATCGCTCTATTCGCAGGCGGAAGAAATCCTGCTGTCCGAGCTTGGCTTAAAGGACTGGCGGCCGGACAACAGTGCCGTCAACATAAAGAATCTAAAGGAGTCTTTTTTGCGGACAGGACGGCTGGATTCTGAATATTATCTTCCGCGCTATGAGGACTGTGTTCGCCTGGTGGAGCAATACCGTGGCGGCTACGGCGAATTCCGCACAGTTTGCGCAACTGACGAAGTGAACTATATGCCGTCCGCAAATGCTGAATACAAATACATTGAGCTTGGCAACATCGGGAATTATGGCGAGATTACGGGCTGCACGGTTGCCGTTGGCAGAGAATTGCCGTCACGCGCAAGGAGATTGGTGCGCGAAAACGATGTCATTCTGTCGTCGGTGGAAGGCTCTCTGCAAAGCTGCGCCCTTGTTACAAGCGAGTATGACAATGCGGTCTGTTCCACGGGTTTTTATGTCGTCCGTTCAGATGTGATGAACCCCGAAACGCTGCTGATGCTCTTTAAGTCCGAGCCAATGCAGAGTCTTTTTAAACGAAACTGCACGGGAACGATTTTGACAGCAGTCAGCCACAATGAGCTGCAAAAAATTGTTGTGCCAAAAATCCGAATGGAAGTTCAGACCGAGATTGCAAGAAATGTACGCAAAAGTATTTCTCTGCGCGACGAGGCGAAGTCGCTGCTCGAAAATGCCAAGCAAAAAGTCGAAAAGTCAATAGAGTCTAAATTTATACGGGGGGGGGGTACAAGTGAATAGTGCTTTGCGTGAAAACGAGACTTTCAAGTCTCTCATTCAGCAAAGCGTTTACTATTACCGCCTGGCAGAATGGCTTCTGCTACAAGAGCTGTTTTCGCAGCATTGGGCGACACTTAAGACGGCAACGTATTCAATAAAATCATTCTCAGACTTTCAGCGAACAGGGCGGCTCGACGCGGAATACTATCAGCCGAAGTATGATGAGCTTAAGCGGAAGCTTTCCGCACACGAATGCAGGGCACTCGGCGACATCGTTTCCATAAAAAAATCCGTTGAGCCTGGAAGCGAAGCGTATAAAGATGACGGCATTCCTTTTGTTCGGGTTTCAGATGTAACTAAATTTGGAATCGAAAAAACAAGTGTTTTTCTTTCGCCGAATGATTTTAATCTTGAGTCCCTTAAGCCCAAGAAAGATACAATCCTTCTTTCTAAAGACGGAAGCATTGGCATTGCCTATAAAGTTGAGAAGGATTTAGATGTTATTACCTCTGGAGCACTGTTGCATTTGAATATAACATCTGAAAATTGGCTTCCTGATTATTTGACTTTGGTTCTGAATTCATTGGTAGTAAAACTTCAATCGGAACGAGATTCAAATGGCGCAATTATTCAGCATTGGAAACCGTCAGACATTCAAAAAGTCATTGTCCCGCTCCTTTCGCTTTCCGTTCAAAAGGAAATCGCCTCGTTGGTTCAAAAGTCGTTTTCGCTCAAAGCTCAGAGCAACGCGCTTCTGCAAAAGGCAAGGCAGGCGGTGGAAGAAGAAATTGAAAATTTCGCATGAAA
>CAZSOK010000125.1:0-5563 GCA_964608445.1 uncultured Treponema sp.
AGAGGGGGTAGCGGAAGCCCCGCAGGGGCTGGAGCGAGGGGGAGACTTCCCCCGCCGGGGCGTTCCGTGGTATACTTTGGGCATGGCTTTCAGACGTTTTTTTGTGGCGGTGCTGGCGGGCGTGGCGGTCGCGCTGACGTCGTGCGAGACGCTCGGTTACAGCGTGGTCTTGTGGAACAACCCGGAGCATCAGTTGCAGGACGGGCAAATCATAAAAGTGTTCATCAAGTCGAACATTTCTCAGGTGTATGTCGTCGCGCTGCCGGACGGGAAGCGGGCGGAAATCCCGCTGTGGCAGCTGACTGAGCCGGCGGGCAAGAAGGCGGCGGAAAAAACGGCGGCGCGGTACGCGGAGTATGCGCACACCTACGCGTCGGTCAAGCTGGACGGGCTTCCCATTCGCGCGGAGACGGTGAACACGTCAAGGCAGGTGTACCGGCTGCGGCAGAAAGAGGTGATCCGCGTGCTGTACAAAGGCGCGGGGCAGGCGGTGACGAACGGACAGGGCAACATGGAGGGCGAATGGCTGCGCGTGCTGACCAACGGCGGCACGGAGGGCTGGTGCTTTTCGCACAACCTGGAGCTGTTCCGCATGGACGCGGAAAGCATCGCGGCGGGCGCGGAGACGGAAACGGGCGGGGATTCGGCAGACGCGGCGATGTTGCGGCTACAGGAAAAGAACTGGTATCCCGAATCGTTCCAGAGCATGATTCAGGCAAAGCGCGTCGATCCCGCAAAAATGAGTGCCCGCTACCGGTTCGTCCTTGACGCGGAGGCACAGCGCGTGGGCATCACGCTGGAGAACACGGCACTTTCCTGGACGTACACGGGCATCTCCAAGACGGCGGACGGCATGTACGTCTTTGTGGGAACGCCGGTTGCCCTGCGCGTGCGCGGCGCGGACGAGATTGCCGTGCAGTTTGCGGGGGCGGACGGCAAGCAGAAGGCGCAGACCTTTATCGCGCTCACCGAAGACATCGCGCAGCTCGTGCAGGAAGAGCGCGCGCGGCGTGGCAAGGAGCTGGAGCGCGTGCGGATGCTCGGTCCGTCGTTCGTCAGCTCGAACTACGGGCGGCTGCAATTCATGGAGGGCGGCGCGTTTTTCTGGTCGGGCTATCAGCTGCTCGTGCCGACGATTATCGCGCAGTCGGCGGGAAACGGCGGCACGGTGAGCGTGCAGTATTTCATCTCAAACGCGCTCAAGAATTCGTATGACGGCATCCTGTCGTTCCAGTTTTCGGGCATGGCGAAGGCGGTGCATTTTTTGTACAAACTGACCGACGACGGACTGCGGCTGGAGGACGCGACCCACGCGCAGATTGCGAACGGCGTGGTGACCGCGCGCGGAACAAGCCCGCTCGTCATCTTTTTTAGCCACAGCACGGGAAACTAGCGGCTATGGCGTTCGTGCAGTTTTCCCAGGTGTCGCTTGCGTTCGGCGACCGTGACATCCTCAAAAACGTATCCGTCAACATTCAGGCAGGCACGAAAGCCGCGCTCACGGGGGCGAACGGCGCGGGAAAATCGACGCTCATCAAAGTGATGGCGGGGCTGGTCGCCCCCGACGGCGGCACGCGGGTCGCCCAGAAGGACGCGCGCATTGCCTACCTGCCCCAGAGCGGGCTGACCCACCGGGGATGTACCCTGCGCGAGGAGGCGGACAAGGCGTTCGCGTTCGGCTACGACCTGACGGCGGAACTGGAGCGGATTGGCGACCAGCTTGCGGAAAACCCGCCGAACACCACGGCACTGCTCGCGCGGCACGATGCCATTTTGACCGAACTGGAGCAGTCGGGCTGGAACCATCGGGCGGTGACGGCGGAACAGGTGCTGATCGGGCTGGGATTCTCCCACGCGGACTTGGAGCGGCAGACGGAGACATTCAGCGGCGGCTGGCAGATGCGCATCGCGCTCGCAAAGGCACTCATGGTCGCCCCCGACATCCTGCTGCTTGACGAGCCGACCAACTACCTTGACATTGAGGCGCGCGCCTGGCTGGAACGTTTTCTGAACGACTTCAAGGGCGGCTTCCTGCTCGTGAGCCACGACCGTTATTTCCTCGACCACACGATTCAGGTCGTCTATGAGCTGTTCAACGGCGAGCTGCGCAAGTATCCGGGGAATTTCACCCGCTACGAGCAGACCCGCGCCGCCGAGCTGGAGACGCTGATTGCCCAGTACGAACAGCAGCAGGCGGAAATCGCCCGGCTGGAGGATTTTATCCGCCGCTTTGGCGTCAAGGCGACCAAGGCGGCGCAGGCGCAGGAACGGCAGAAAATGCTGGACCGGCTGCGCGAAAACGAAATCATCATTCCCGAATCGCTCAAGAAAATGCGCATCGCGTTCCCGCAGCCTCCGCACGCGGGCAACATCGTGCTGTCGCTCAAGCATATCACCAAGTCTTACGGCGGCGGCGCGCCCGTCCTGCACGACCTCGACCTGCTCGTGGAAAACGGCGACCGCCTGGTGGTGGCGGGACATAATGGCGCGGGAAAATCGACGCTCCTGCGCATTATCGCGGGCATCGACCATGATTTTGCGGGCGACATCACGCTGGGCGCGGGCGTGTCCGTCGGCTATTTTTCGCAGGACAGCGCGGAGAAACTCAAGGGCAGCCAGTCGATCCTGGAGCTTCTGGAAAGCGAAGCCCCGCTGGAACTGATTCCGCGCCTGCGCGACATGCTCGGCGCGTTCCTCTTCCGTGGCGACGACGTGTTCAAGCCGATTGACGTGCTCAGCGGCGGCGAAAAAAGCCGGGTCGCGCTGCTGCGGCTGCTCCTGCATCCCGTCAACCTGCTCGTGCTCGACGAACCGACCAACCACCTCGACATGCATTCCAAGGACGTGCTGCTCGACGCGCTCACGTCGTTCGGCGGCACGGTCATTTTCGTAAGCCACGACCGCGGATTTATCGAAGGGCTTTCCACGCGCGTGCTTGAGCTGAAGCCAGGCCGGTTCCGCACGTTCCCCGGCGACTACGCGTATTATATGCGGCGGCTGGAAGACGAGGCGAACGGCATTGTCCCGGCGGACACAGACGCGGCGGCAAAGCCCGAAGCGACCGTCAGCGCGAGCAAACAGCGGTGGCAGGACCAGAAAAAAGCCGTCGCCGAACGCCGCAAAATCGAGCGTGCCGTGGAGCAACTGGAAAAACAGATTGCGGCGGCGGAACGCGAGCTCAAAGAAGCGCACGACGCGCTTGCAGATCCCGCCGTCTACGCCAACGGCGAAAAGGCAAAGGCAACCCAACAGCACATCGACCGCCTGACCGCCCAACTGGACGACCTGACTGCCCAGTGGGAAGCGGCGGCGGAACAATTGGAGGACATACCATGAACATTCTCGTAATCGGCGGCGCGGGCTACATCGGAAGCCATGTGGTCAAGGCGCTGATGGCAAAAGGACACACGGTGACGGTGTTCGACAATCTTTCGAGCGGGCTGCTGCAAAATCTTTTTGCGCAGAACGACTTTATCGCGGGCGACATCCTGCATCCCGACGATCTGGAAAAGGCGTTCGCGCGCGGATTTGACGCGTTCGTCCATCTGGCGGCGTTCAAGGCGGCGGGCGAATCCATGCTCGCGCCCGAAAAGTATTCCGTGAACAACCTGACGGGCACGATCGCCATCATGAACGCCGCGCTCGCGCACGGCTGTACGCGCATGGTGTTCTCGTCGAGCGCGGCGGTTTTCGGCGAGCCGCAGTATCTGCCGATTGACGAAAGCCACCCGAAAAACCCGGCGAACTACTACGGCTTCACCAAATACAACATCGAAGAAATCATGCAGTGGTACGACCGGCTGAAAGGCCTGCGCTTTGCCGCGCTGCGCTATTTCAACGCGGCGGGCTACGACCCCGAAGGCGTGCTGTACGGGCTTGAGCAGAATCCCGCAAACCTGCTTCCCGTCATCATGGAGACGGCGTGCGGCATCCGCAAGCAGATGAAAGTCTTCGGCAGCGATTACGACACCCGCGACGGCACCTGCATCCGCGATTACGTCCACGTGACCGACCTTGCGGACGCCCACGTGCGCGCCCTCGACTACATCACCAAGAACGACAAGAGCCTTTCGGTCAACCTGGGGAGCGAGACCGGCACGACCGTCACCGAAATGCTGGAAGCCGCGCGGCGGATCACGGGAAAAGCAATCCCCGCGGAATACGTGGAGCGACGACCGGGCGACCCGGCGGAACTCACCGCCACCTCCGCCTACGCGCGTGAGACGCTCCAGTGGTCGCCCCGCTACAGCGACATCGACACGCTGATTCGGACCACCTGGAACGCATACCAGACATACCTGAACGGAAAAAAGGCATGAGCGAATTCGACACCCTAAGGAATCATATCCGCGCGAGCGTCGGCGAGATGACCGCCTTGCAGACACTGCTCACCGCGCACCCGGCACTCGCGCCCGAAAGCGGCGGTGACGGCGAGCTGAAAAAATGCATCGCGCTGGAACAATGGCTCACCGCGCACGGATTCACCGACCTGCGGCGGTTTGACGCGCCCGACGGACGCGTTCCGGGCGGAATCCGCCCCAACCTGATAGCGACCGTGCCGGGCAAAAGCGACGCGCTCACTATCTGGGTGATGGCGCACCTTGACGTCGTTCCCATAGGCGAGCAGTCGCGGTGGCAGACCGACCCCTGGACAGTCACGGAAAAAGACGGCAGGCTGTACGGGCGCGGCACGGAAGACAACCAGCAGGGCTTGGTGAGTGGCGTGTTTGCCGCGCTTTCCCTGCTCAAAACGGGCATCGTCCCCGCGTACACCGTAAAACTGCTTTTCATGGCGGACGAAGAATGCGGCTCGGCGTATGGCATCCGCTATCTGCTGGACAAGCACGAGGATTTGTTCCGCAAGCAGGACATCATCGTCATTCCCGACGGCGGCGACAGCAAGGGCGAGACGATTGAAATCGCCGAAAAGGCCATCTACTGGCTGCGCGTCCACACGAGCGGAACGCAGTGCCACGGATCGCGCCCCGACGAAGGAACCAACGCCTGCCTCGCCGCCAGCGACCTTGCGCTGCGCCTGCACGATCTGGAACGCCGCTTTGACGCGAAAGACTCGCTGTTCACGCCCGACCATTCCACGTTCCAGCCGACCAAACGCGACGCGAACGTGGGAAGCGTGAACATCATACCGGGAGACGACGTGTTCTACATGGACTGCCGCATCCTGCCGCAGTATCCGCTGGACGACGTGCGCGCCGAAATACAAAAACGCATCGCCGCCGTAGAAACCCAGTACGGCGTGCGCATCGACACGCAGGAAGTGCAGGCAGAACACTCACCGGCAACGCCCGCCAACGCACCCGTCGTGCAGAGACTGTCCGCCGCAATCCGGCAGTCGCGGGGCATAGCGGCACGAACCGTCGGCATCGGCGGCGGCACGGTGGGCGCGTACCTGCGCTGCAAAGGCTACCACGCCGCCGTGTGGAGCACCCTCGACGAACGCGCGCACCAGCCAAACGAATACTGCACCATCAAAAACATGGTCAGCGACGCAGAGACCCTCGCGGCACTGTTCTTGCAGCCGT
This sequence comes from uncultured Treponema sp., assembly GCA_964608445.1. Classification (GTDB taxonomy): domain Bacteria; phylum Spirochaetota; class Spirochaetia; order Treponematales; family Treponemataceae; genus Treponema_D. The sequence continues at coordinate 5,544 of CAZSOK010000125.1, forward strand.
AGCCTCCTGCGGGGGAAGTC
>CAZSOK010000126.1:0-5558 GCA_964608445.1 uncultured Treponema sp.
CGCCCGCCGTCTTCCGCTCGTAGCTCTCGCTCCTGATGGCGTTACGCAGCCGGTGCAGTCTCCCGCTCACCGTCACCCGCAGGACTTCTCCGCCGTATTCCGAGTACCCGTACTCGAAGCCCGTCACCTCGCCGCCGAAGACCTTCGCGCAGTCGTCCTTGTACCCCAGGTGCACGTCCACCGCGCTCTCCGGGACGATCGCACCCTTGCCAAGCAGCGCGGCCGCCGGATGCCCGAACTCGATGACGCACTTCCCGATCCCGTCCAGGCAGTCGCTCACGCGGATGCGCCTCACCGCCCCCTCGTGCTCCGTGTCCAGCCGCGTCCCGTCCGCGTATATGATGAATGTCGGCACAAGATGCCCGTTGTTGTTTGCCATACCCCCCCCCTGTTTTATTCCGCCCACACGTCGCGGGCGACCTTGCAGTATTTGCTTTCAAGATACTTTCTCTGCACGTTCTCGTCTTTCCGGCACGGGTAGCCCGCAAGCGGCTTGAGCGTGGTGCGGTGGTAGTCAGGATTGATGTCGGTGAACCAAATCTGGTCGCGCCGGAACAGGCTCAGGTCGAGCATCTCCACATCGTGGGTGGCACAGATTATCTGCGCGTCGCTCGCCTTGCCCCTTATGAAGCGTCCCACCAGCTGGCGCACGATGAGCGGGTGCAGGTGGCTCTCTATCTCATCACACACGAACGTCTTGCCTTTCTGGAAGATGTCCATAATCGGGCACATGAGCCTGATGAGTTTCTGCGTTCCCATCGACTCTTCCACGAGGTCAAGGGAAAACCCCTTATATATCGTCTTTACCGATGTGGTCACGACCGGTTGGTTCAGGATCATCGACTTGAGCGCCTGCGGCATGTCGGGCGGAAGCTCCGCGGCGGTCATAAGCCGCTGCTCGCTCTTTGGCTTGATGTCCAGAATGTCGCTTCCCGTGTCTTTCATGAATTTGAGGAACATGTCTTTTATCGCCTTGTCATGCTCCATCTTGCTCGCGGAGTATTCAAGCCAGTTGTTGTTGTCGTTCATCAGCACCACAAGCCCTTCGCTGTAGAAAAGATAGGCGTTCACCAGCTCCTCGTAGTTCAGGTTGTTCACGGCAAGGCTCAGCACCAGCTTGTTCGCCGCAAGTTTTTCCTTGCACAGCGTCTCTATGCGGCTGAATTTTTCGCTCACCTTGATTTTGTTGCCGTCGCGCACGAATATCGCCCCCATCCTGCCGTTCGGCGCGTAGAAAAGGCTCTCTTTGAGGATATGCCGGGCATCATGCGAAAAACGGTACTGATACCGCGTTTTTTTCCACACGAATTCCATGGAATATGCCGTGGGTTTTTCCTGGCTGAGACGGTGCGGCGCATACGGCAGCAGCACTCCGGGCTGGAGCATGTGGCTGGTGGTCACCATGTTCTGCATGAGCGCGATTCCCGTAAGGACGCTCGTCTTGCCAGTGGCGTTCGAGCCGTAAATCGCGCAGGCAGGATTCACGCGCTCGCCGTCAGCATTGATGAGATACTTCTCAAACGTGTCGTCCGCGTTCGCCCTCAGCTTGAGCACGACCTCATCGCGGATGCTCCGAACATTGGAACAGGCAAATTCCAAAAGCATGGCAACTCCTCGCTCGTTTCTGGTTCCCCTTTCATTGCGAAAGTTTAAACAGTAACGGACCGTCACAGACGTTAGTAACAGGGTCTCACTAACGTTAGTAAAGGGGTCTCACAGACATTAGTAATAGGGTGTTACTAACGTTAGTAACACCCTATTACAGACGTTAGTAACGGTCCGTTACCAAAAGCAAATGACGGCGCACCGTCATATTTAAGCACATATTATCACCTTCGTCAATAATCATCGATTTCTCTGTGATTTAAACGCCAAATCAGAGAAAAAGTTACGATACTTTTACTTAAACAGTGAATTTTCCCAAATTTACCGTTGACATTATCCCTGCCATAACTTATAATATGCCTTAGGTAAAAGGCTTTTCGGGCAAAGAAAAAGCCCGCCCGGAAGAAAAGTACTGGTAATGCTTTTCTTCGGACGAGCCTTGCATAGGGTGACACACCGTTCGTGATGTATCGGTCTACGAATGTCCTAGTATATCGCGGATGCGCCGTTTGTGTCAACTGGAGAATAATAGTACCAAAAGGTCAGGACGGCGAGCCTTTTGGAAGGATATACTTATGCTAGAAGAGATTAAGGTCTCTTTTAATGGCAAGGATGGCAACGGCGGACTCACGCTTTACGTCAATCCTTTTGGCACGGGCAAAAAGTTCTATGGACGATTTGAACGTGATGTGCTCAGCATGGAGAACGTGATTTCCCGCGTACAGGAAAAGAATCCCGGCACGGACGAAATCATCATCCAGACCGCCATAAGCTACCTCAAGCGCGAGATTCTGGCAGCCTTAAAAGAAGGCAAAGCCGTGAACCTGCTTGACCTGGGCGAGCTTTACATTGCGGCAATGGGAAGCGTCTCCAGCAATTCGGCGGCGGAGATTTCCGAACTTTCGCTCACGGTAAAGTTCTCCGCGTCGCCTGTCCTGCGGGAAGCCATTGCCAATGTTTCCATCGGCAAAGTGGTATTGTCCGACACTGCTCCGTCAATACACAAAATCGTCAACTGGTTCACGGGCGAGGAAAGCACCACGCTTTCTGCCGGCAAGAACGTCATCCTTGAAGGCAAGCGGCTGAAGCTCGGCGCGGAGGACAGCGGCATTTACCTTGCCCCGGTGGACGAAAAAGGCGATGTGAGCGACGAGGAGTCTTCCTGGGTAGACTGCACGAGCCTCGTGCGGCAGAACACGCCCAAGAAGCTCGACTTCTACCTGCCGACGGATGCGGCCGACGGCTCACGCTACCGGATTGTAATCAAATCGACGTATGTGAACGGCTCGTCCAAACGCAAAGAGCCTGTCTACACCTACAGCGACGTGGTTACCATAGCGACGGCGTAACGCGCGCCCCGTATGCCCTGCGCCATAGAAGCAGGGCATACGGGGATTTTTTTCATTCCTGACTGCGGTCAACGCCCGTGCGCTAGCCGTCCTGCCGCCACGCGTCCAGGAATTCCAGCATGAACTGCTGCACGTTGCCGAACCACTTTTTCTGCAACTGGCATGCCTCCCTGCCGATGTAGCGGAAATGCCAGCATTCCCACATATAGCCCGTCACGTCCTCGTAGCCCTGCGGAAAGCTGAGCGACCAGCCGTAATCGGCGGCGTGCGCGTATACCCATGCGCCCATCGCCGTGTCCGCCCAGTCGTCCGTAATCGACCCGAAATCCACGGCGGCTCCCAGCTGGTGCTGGCTCGTTCCGGGGCGCGCGCTGTACCGCTCCGCCTGCTCCAGCCCGTCCTCACGCACGTAGCGGGCGAACAGCCGCTCCTGATACGCATACGAGCGGTAGGTCGAGCTGACCAGCAGCGTGATGCCGTCCTGCAACGCGGCGCGCGCAAGGTCTTCCAGCGCATGGTAGGCTTCGGGGCGGAGCGACAGATCGTTGCGGCTCACGTTCCACAACTCGTTGCGCGTGACGGGAATCAAATCCTGCGGCACATAGTCCGCGCCGACGGGGTGCGTCTTGTCAATCAGCCGGTACAGGCTCAGGTCGTCCGCACGGAACGCCTGTTCTTTTTCCAGCACGGCGTATATGTCGGCAAGGAATTCATTCGGGTTGCCGTTGGGAATCGCCGCCTTTGCCCGATCGCTCATGCCGCCCAGGACGCGGTGCAGTTTTTGCAGTTCGGGAGGAAGTTCCTTTTTCACTTCGGGGGAACGCTCCTGCCCGCGCGGCGCGGCGGCCGCCTTGTTACACGCGCCCAGCAGGGCGGCACACAAAAGCGCGCCGACAAGAAAAACGATCCTGCGCATCAGTTCACCTCGGTCACGGAGCGGATAATATGGAACGTGTCGGCAAAGCCCGTGTCGTCGATTGCCTGCCGCACGTCGCCCTGCGGATTCATCAGGTACAGTTTGTGGCGGGTGTCCTCGCCGTCGTTGTGTCCCGCCATGAGAATGCCCATGCCGCTCGAATCGATGTCCGTCACGTTGGCAAGGTCAAGCACCAGGTTGGTCGTCTTGACGTAATCGTACACCTTTGCCTGCAATTCCGCCGACGTATACGAATCAATCGTGCCCGTCAGCTCCAGCAGAATATAATTCGCGCCGTCTTTTTCCCAGATTGTCAGCTGCTCCATCGCTTCCCCCTGCTAGTTTGAAAGGCACTTCAGCACCAGAATGCTCACGTCGTCGTCCAGTTCCTTTGAGAGGAAGTTGGTGAGCGAATCAAAAATGAACTGCGCCATCCTCATGCCGTCGTACATGACGTTTTCGGTAATCGCTTTCTGCACGCGGTCGCGCCCGAATCGCGTGCCGCGCAACGAGCGGCAGTCAATCAGGCCGTCGGTACACGCCACCACGATGTCGCCCGGATTGAGCTGCAACTTCTTCACCTTGATGAGCGGGCCGATGTCCTTGGCAAAGCCGAGCACGCGCCCCTCGCCCTGCACCTCAATCACGTTGTTGAACGCGCGGGTGTACACGAACAGCGCGGGAATGCCGCAGTTGACGTAATACATCGTGTTGTCGGTAAAATCAATCAGCCCGAACACGCCCTCAAAGAACGTGCCTTTGGGCAGGTTAAAGCGGATAAACCGGTTCACCTTCTCCACGAGCAGCTTGAAGTCGTGCGTCTTTGCCAGGAACGTGCGGATAATCGACTTGACGATGACCATGCTCATGCTCGCGCTGATGCCCTTGCCGCTCAGGTCGCCCATCACAAAAATGTGCCGCGTGTCGCTCAGGCGGATCAGGTCAACGAACTCGCCGCCGATGTTGTGCGCGTGCCGCATCAGGTAGCCCGCGTTCATCTTGGGATTCTTGATCGGGTCCATGTTCTCCTGGATCGACGTGATAATCTGCGCGGACATCCTGATCTCGCGGTTGACCGTTCCCACCACGCTCTGGTTCGCGATGTTCTTCATGTAATAGCCGAACACGAAAAAGTACGAATACAGGCGCGTAAAGACTTCCTCGTCGTAGTCGTTGTACACGTTGCCCGCCGATTTCTTGCCGAGCAGCAGCGCGCCGAGCAGATGCCGTCCCTCAATCAGCAGGATAATGGCATCGCAGCCCGCCTTGTCGAACAACGCCTGCAATTCGGCGCGGCTCACCCCGTAGCTGTAGCCGTTGTCAATCGCGCTGCGCAGCAGAATGGTACGGTTCTGGTTCAGAAGCGAATCGAGCACTTTCTCGCCCGTGGGAATGCGGGTCGCCGCCCAGCCTTCCTCGTCATACGCCGACTCCAGCATGTCCATGTTGTTGTTGACCAGCACCTGCACTTTTTGCAGGCCGATGTTCCGGGTGAGCATCTCGCGCATGCCCTGGACAATCTGCTCCGGCTCATTGGAATAGTCCAGCGTCGCAAGGTCTCTTTCCAGCTGCTCAACGTACTGCGTCGTGCGGAACAGCGTCAGCCGGTTAAAAATCTTCGTGATCTGGTACGAAACCGTCAGCGCGACGGCGACGACACAGAACAGCAGCCCGAAGAATTCCAGCGG
>CAZSOK010000127.1:0-5547 GCA_964608445.1 uncultured Treponema sp.
GGCAGGAATCGTCCGCCGTCAAGGTGTAGCGGGTATCCCCCGCATAGGTCGCCGCGTGGAATCTTCCTGTGCGTAGACAGCAGGGGGCGGATTGCGGTACAATACGGTATGCCGAAAGACGAACTGTTGGACAAGGCGATCCGCCGTGTGCCTGATTTTCCCCGGCCGGGCATTTTGTTTTATGATATTACGAGTGTGCTGACGCAGCCGGAGGCGTTCTGCCATTGTATCCGCCGGATGCTTGACCTCTATGTGGACGCGCATTTTGACGCGGTTGCCGCCGTGGAGAGTCGGGGATTCCTGTTTGCCGCGCCGTTCGCGCGGGAACGGCGGCTGCCGCTCGTGCTTATCCGCAAGAAAGGGAAGCTTCCCGGCGACGTGTACCGCTGTGCGTACTCGCTTGAATACGGTACGGCGGAAATCGAGGTGCATAAGGCCGACGTGCAGGACGGTGCCTCGTATCTTCTGGTGGACGACTTGATTGCCACGGGCGGAACGCTTGCCGCCGCAAAGAAACTGCTTGCGATGGGCGGCGGCACGGTGAGCGACGTGTTCGGCGTTATCGGGCTTCCTGCCCTGCGTTATGAGGACGCGCTCCGTCCGGCGACCGTGACGACGCTCATCACGTTTGACGGCGCATGAGCGCACTCGTTCTCCTTCCCGACGAGATCGACGCGTTTCGGGACGACATCTGGTCGTTTTACCGCGCGCACGGGCGTGATTTTGCCTGGCGCGGCATTTCCGACCCGTATGCCGTGCTCGTTTCGGAGATGATGTTGCAGCAGACGCAGACGCTGCGTGTCGTCGCCAAATACGACGAATGGATGCGCGTGTTTCCCACCGTGCAGTCGCTTGCCAGTGCCGCGCTTTCCGACGTGCTTGCGCATTGGGTGGGGCTTGGCTACAACCGCCGCGCGGTGTTCCTGCACAAAGCGTGCAAGGCGGTCTGCGCGGAGTATGGCGGCTCGTTCCCGTACACGCAGGAGGCGTTGCGGTCGCTTCCCGGCATCGGTCCGTACACGGCGGGCGCGGTGGGTACGTTTGCCTACAATCAGCCGAACGTGTTCATCGAGACGAACATCCGCTCGGTGTTTATCCACCGCTTTTTTTCGGACGGCGCGCTTGGCGACGGGGAACGGAAAATCGACGACAAAGAGATTGCGCCGCTGGTCGAGCAGACGCTGGACCGGGCGAACCCGCGCGAATGGTACTATGCGCTCATGGATTACGGCGCGGATCTGAAGAAAAAAGGGGAGAACCCGTCGCGAAAGTCGCGTCAGTACGCGCGGCAGTCCCGTTTTGAGGGCTCGCTGCGGCAGGCGCGCGGGGCAATTCTGCGGCACCTTGCCCGGAACGCGTCGGCTTCGCTCGACCAGATCGCAAAGGATGAGCATATCGACATCGCGCGGGTAGGGCGCGCCGCGGACAGGCTGCTCGCCGAAAACCTGGTCGCCGTCCGTGACGGTCTTTTTCGTATTGCGGATTAGTCCCTACAGCTGGTCGATCATCGTGTCGAATTGGTCTTTCAGCTCGCGTTTGATTTTTGCCTTGTCCTTTGAGACATCGCAGATAAACAGATCGGCAGGCGTAACTTTGAGCGCGTTGGCAATCTTGAGAATCATGTCGAACGACGGTTTTGACTTGCCAGCCTCAATGCCGCCGATCGTCCCGATGGCGCAATCACAGCGGATGGAAAGTTCTGTCTGCGAAACGGATTGCCGACGACGGTAATATTTTACGTTCTGACGAAAGGCTTCGGAGTAATCATCCATTTCTCTCACTATAATCGAGAATTTTCTTTAAAAAACTAACTCTTTCCGAGATGGGAGCGGTCTATTCTTTGTATAATCGAGAATGGGGAGTGAAACGCACGGTGCGGAAAGGACAGGCTGCGGTCGTTCCTTGCGGATTTGCCCGCGGCCTGTCCGTCCGTGCTAGGCGGCGGTTTTCGCCCTGTCGCGGGCGTTCAGTATTGACTGGAACGCCACGAGCGCGGCAATTATCAGCAGTCCCACGATGTCGGTGCGGCTTTCGGGGATGATGCAGAGCAGTCCGCCCACAAGGAACAGCACGCGCTCCACCGCACCCGTCCGGCGGAACACGTAGCCTTCGAGCGCGGAGCTTACGCCGAACATGCCGATGAGCGCGGTGAACACGATCCAGATGACGTTGCCCACGGACGCGTGTATCATCAGCATCTGCGGGTTGAACACGAACATATACGGAATGATGAACGCGCCGACGGCGAGCTTCGTCGCCTGGAACGCGGTTCGGATCGGCTTTGCCTTTGCGATTGCCGCTCCCGCAATGGCGGCGAGCGCGACCGGCGGGGTAACGTCCGCGATGATGCCGAAATAGAACGCGAACATGTGCGCGGCGAGCGGCTCAATGCCCAGCCCGATAATCGCGCCCGCCGTAATCGTGGACGTAATCAGGTAGTTTGCGGTCGTCGGTGCGCCCATGCCCAAAATAATAGAAGAAATCATCGTCAGGAATAGCGTGATGAACACGATGCCGTGCGAAATGGAGATCAGCCCCGCGCCGAATTTCAGCCCGATGCCCGTCAGCGTCACGATGCCGATGATGATTCCCGCCATGGCGCATGCAATCGCCACGCTGATGATGTTCCGCGCCGCCGCGCACATGATGTTGACCACTTCGTTTATCGTGAAGGACGGCTTCTTTCCTTGCGCCAAGTCCACGAACGACGACACGATGCCGATCAGCAGTGCCGAGACGATGCCCATCAGCGCGGCATAGACGGCGGTGCGCCCCATGCACAGGAACACGATGATGACCAGGAGCGGCAGCACCATGTATCCTTTGCGCAGGAACAGCGGCAGAAATTTCGGCAGCTCATCCTTTGGCATGCCTTTCAGCCCCAGTTTTTTTGCCTCAAGGTGGACGGTGATGAAGATTCCCGTAAAATAGAGCAGCGCGGGGATTATTGCCGCCTTCACGATCGTGATGTACGGCATGCCGAGGCTTTCCGCCATGAGGAACGCCGCCGCGCCCATGATTGGCGGCATGAGCTGTCCGCCCGTGCTTGCGGCGGCTTCGACCGCGCCTGCGAATTCGCCCTTGTAGCCCAGCTTTTTCATCATCGGGATCGTAAAACTGCCCGATCCGACGGTGTTCGATACCGAACTGCCCGAAACCGTGCCCAGAAGCGCGCTCGAAAGCACGGCGACCTTTGCCGGTCCGCCGCTCGCGCCGCCCGCAATCGCGTTGCACATATCGATGAAGAACTGCCCGATTCCCGTGCTTTCGAGCAGCGCGCCGAACAGGATGAACAGGAATATGAACGTGGAGCACGCGCCGATCGGCGTTCCCATGATGCCTTCGGTGTTGAAGAACAGGTGACTCACCACGCGCTGGAACGAATAGCCCCGGTGGTTGAGGAATCCCGGCAGGTACGGCCCGGCGAACGCGTAGCAGATGAAGGCGACCGCGATAATCAGGATGGGCAGCCCCACGATTCGGCGGCAGCTTTCTATGAGGACGAGGATGCCGATTGCGCCCACGGTGATGTCGAGCGGCGTATATGCGCCCGCGCGGCGCACCAGCTGCTGGAAGTTGATGACGATGTAAATCCAGCACGCCGCGCCCACAATGGCAAGCAGCACGTCATGCAGGGGCAGCGTGTTGCGCGGCAGGTGCTTGAGCGCGGGGAACAGCAGGAATGCCAGCGCCTGCACGAACGCCAGGTGGCTCGCGCGCAGGATTTGCGCCGGAATCCTCCCGGAAAGCGTCGCGTACAGCTGGAACAGCACGAACGCCACGGAAATAATCACGGTGATGTGCTGCCGCCAGCAGGTATGCTCGCGGTAGGACTGTTCCCGGTCAAGGTCTTTCATCAGCTCCTTGATTTCGCTTTCGTTGGTGGTGAGCATCAGGTCGTCAAGTCCGGCCGTCTTTTTTTCGCTCCCTTCGTTTTTTGTACTCACGGTATGTCTCCTTTTTAAAATTTAGATATGGTCTGCCAAAAGATACGCGGAAAGCGGCACTTTCTTGATTTCAAAGAGAAGGCTCGCCTGCGGGGCAAACAAGGTCTTGAGCAGGACTTCTTTGTCCCCCACCGTCACGGAATGCTCCGCGATGACGCCCACTGCCATGACGAGCCGTCCGAGCCTGCGGTTCAGGTTGGTGATGACATAGCCGTCATCGGTCACGGAAAACTGTGCGCCGTCGGTCTCACTTGCTTCGGGAATGCCCGCGCCGTATGAGACGAACGCCGTTTTTTCCAGGACAAGCATACCGCCGTCGGTGTCGTAAAAATCATGGACGCGCCCTTTGTTGACGGAATGCGTATACGAAATGACAAATCCGCCGAGCGCGGCGCGCGAAAGCACCCGCTCAGCCGGATTTTTCCTGTTGCTGACCGAAACGCACCGCACGCACGGAACGGTCAGCGTGGCTGCGGCCGCAAGCAGGGCGACCGCAACACAGACAAGGTGCTTCTTCACGCGACCTTAGTCGTTGAGCAGCTCGATTTCGTTGTAGTATTTGACTGCGCCCGGATGGAACGGAACGGAAATGCCCGTCACCGCGTCCTGCGCGGAGACTTCTTTGCCCTTTGCATGCGCCGTTCCCAGGCTTTCGAGATTCCCGAACAGGGCTTTTGTCATGGCGTACACGGTGTTCTCATCGATGTCCGCGTTCACGACGAGCGTCGCGCGGATTGCCAGCGCCTCGGTGTTCGTGTCCGTGCCGTTGTACGTGCCCGCCGGGATAATCGTCTTGGTGTAGAAGTTGTGGCTGTTCATGATCGACTCTGCCTCCGCGCCCGACACCGGGATCAGCACGAGACCGGCGGTGAACGCCAGTTCCTGCAACGCCGAGTTGGGAACGCCCGCCGTGACGAAACACGCGTCCAGCGTACCGTTCTGAATGCCTTCCGCCGATTCCTTGAAAGAGAGGTTGTTCTTCTGGATGTCGTCGAACGTCAGTCCGTAGCCTTCCAGAATCTGCTTCGCGTTGAATTCCACGCCGGATCCCGCATCGCCGATTGACACGCGCTTTCCGCGCAGGTCGGCGACACTCGTGATGCCGCTTGACTTGCTCGCCGCAATCTGCACCACTTCCGGGTACAGCGTGCCGATAGTCGCCAGGTGGGGGAGCGGCTCGGCGAACATGTCCGTGCCGTTGTACGCGTAGTCCAGCACGTCGTTCTGCACGATGGCGAATTCCGCTTCGCCCTTGCTGATGAGGCGCAGGTTCTCCGCGGACGCGCCCGTCGCCTGTGCCGTGACGTTCATGCCGTCAATCGCCGTGTTCCAGATGTGCGCGATTGCCCCGCCGAACGGATAGTACGTGCCGCTCGTGCCGCCGGTCGCCAGAATGTAGTTGTTGCCTTTTTTGGTACACCCGACAAACGAAACGCCCGCCAGAAGACACGCCATCGCCACTGATACGCTTTTTTTCATCGTTATCTCCTTTATCCTAAAAATAAAACGTCTGATAATTATACAAAATTCTTTCATATTTATACAAGACTTCACGGGAAAGAAATCGACAAAAATGCGCCTGCGGAAACTGGCACGGCAC
>CAZSOK010000128.1:0-5521 GCA_964608445.1 uncultured Treponema sp.
CAATGGCGGACGCATACCTCAAGACGAATTATCACACGCACACGACATTCTGCGACGGCAAGGACAGTGCCGAGGATAACGTGCGCGCCGCAATCGGGAAAGGATTTGCGCATTTGGGCTTTTCGGCGCACTCGCTGTATCCGTTCTCGCTTGCGGGCAACCTCAATCATACGGAACATGCGGCGTATGTGGCGGAAATCCGTCGGCTGCAACGCGTGTATGCCGATGACATTGCCGTGCATGTCGGGGTTGAGGCGGACTATATTCCCGGTATCTGTGTGCCGCGCTTTGACGCTTACGCGGCGTTCGCGCCGGAATTCCTGATCGGCTCGGTGCATTATGTGTATGACGGCGGCACGTTGTTTGCCGTTGACCACACGCCGCAGATCCTGCTGGACGCGGTGCGCACGGTATACCGGGGCGACGCGCGGCAGCTGGTGGGCGCATATTTTGCCGCCGAGCGCGCCATGCTTGGTGCTGGTGATTTTACGATTGTCGGCCACGCGGATCTTATCCGCAAGTTCAACGGCAGCATACGGCTGTTTGACGAGCGGGACGACTGGTATAGGCGTGAGGTGCAGGAGACCGTGCGGGCAATCGCGCGGGCGGGCGTAATCGCAGAAATCAATACGGGCGCAATCAGCCGGGGGCACATGCGCGACCCGTACCCATCGGACTATATGCTTTCCCTGCTCAGAGAGAAGAACGTGCCGGTTATGATAAATGCCGACGCGCACACGGCGGACGCGTTGGACTGCGCGTTCGACTGCGCCCGCGCCCGTGCAAAGAAAGCCGGCTATACGGAGACGGCATATCTTGCGGACGGCGCGGTGCGGTTCTGCGCGCTGTGACGCGCCCTAGCGGTTTCTGCGCTCGTCAGTCGTCTTGCATTCGATGCACATAAAGGCATAGGGCAGGGCTTCGAGCCGTTCGAGCGGAATGTCCTTGCCGCATTTCAGGCACTTGCCGTATTTTCCCTGCTTGATTCTGTCCAGCGCGTTGTTTATCTGCCGCAGGCGGTTCGCGTCCTGCGTTCCCAGTGATTCGAGCAGCTTGCCGTCAATTACGTCTGACGCGACGTCGATTACGTCGCCCGTGGTGTCGCCGCCCTCCATGATTTTCTTGTAGTCCGCGTTCTGCGCCGCCAATGACTCCATAATCGTCTTTTTCTGCTGTTCCAGCTGCGCCTGCATCTTTTCGATAAACGCTTGTTCCATATCGTTGAACCCGCCCTCTATTGACAAATTTAAGTATTTGTACATACTAATATAAAGGTAAATCACCAAAAAAGCAAACTTTTTTTACAAAAATCCGCAGTTTGTTTGGGGGACTTGTGGCTAAAGAAGAAGAAATTGAAGTGGAGGGCGTGATAAAAGAGGCGCTTCCTGGCGCGAAATTTCGCGTGGAGCTTAAGAAGGGCGGGCATGTCATCATCGCGTATCTTTCCGGGAAAATGCGCAAGCATTACATAAAGATCGTGCCGGGCGACAGCGTGAAGCTTGCCCTTTCTCCGTATGACCTGAACAACGGCAGGATTATTTTCCGCGAGCGATAGCGGTTCCGTGCCAAAGTCAGCGGGCGAACAAGCCCCTGAGCGCACGGATCATGCCTTTTGCGCCCTTGATGAGCGCCGCAAAGCCGATAATCGGCCCGAACGGAAAGATGAACCACATATACTGCAAGAGGAGCAGTCCCAGTCCAAAGATGAGGAAATTTTGGATGAGCGACGAGAGGCTTTGTCCGCGTCCCTGTGGCTGTTCGCGCTGGCGGTAGTATTCCTGCCATTGCTCGTTCTGTGACTGCCGCTGCTCTGACTGGCGGCGGCTTGCTTCCTCAAATGCGCTGTTGAACCATTGGTAGAACGCGTCGTCCTGGCGGAATCCGTCGCGCCATTCCTGCTGTCCGTAAAAACCGCCGAACCCGCTTGCCCCGCCGTAGGCGGTCTGTTCGCCGGTGGACGATGTGGTGCCGTAGCGGTCGTACTGCGCGCGCTTGGTCTTGTCGCCGAGTACTTCATAGGCGGCGTTCGCCTGCTTGAACTTTTCTTCCGCCGCTTTGTCGCCGGGATTGCGGTCGGGGTGGTATTTGAACGCCTGGGCGCGGTACGCCTTTTTGATTTCGTCTTCGCTCGCCGCCCTGCTCACGCCGAGTATGCGGTATAAATCGTCCATACTTTTAAAATAATAAATCTTGCGGAGAGATACAAGTCTTTCAGCGGAATTTTGCCATTTCCTGCTGGCAGAGCCGGTCGCAGCGTTCGTTGTACTGTACGCCCGCGTGTCCTTTGACCCACTGCCAGTCCACCGAAAGCGCGGCGTTGAGCGCGTCGAGCTGCTGCCACAGTTCCTGGTTCAGCACGGGCTTTTTTGCCGCTGTCTTCCATCCGTTCTTTTTCCAGCCGTGAATCCAGCCGGTGATGCCGTTCTTGACGTACTGGCTGTCGCTGTAGAGCGTGACGGGACGGCCGGCAAACCGCGCGGTGTTGCGGATTGCGGAAAGCGCGTTGATTGCGGCGGTCAGTTCCATTTTGTTGTTGGTCGTGTGCGCCTCGCCGCCGCTCAGCTCGCGCGCCTCGCCGTCGGCAATCACCACGCACGCCCATCCGCCCGGTCCGGGATTCCCGTGGCAGCCGCCGTCCGTGTATACGGTGATTTCCTGCCGGTTCGTGTTCATGTCATCAAAAGTCATCGTTTTGTCCCCCGTTTGCGTGAAAAAAGTGTCGATTTTTCTTGCCGTTCGGCAAAAAATGTATTAGTTTGATTATAGTACAGTATCGCGGTAAATAAAAGACCGCGCGGCTATAAGGAGTTTTTGCAACTATGGCTAAACAGTTGATTTTTAACGAGGACGCTCGCAAGAAGATGCTGAGCGGGGTGGAGCAGATTGCGCAGGCGGTCAAGGTGACGCTTGGTCCGTGCGGTCGTCTGGTAATGCTCGACAAGAAATTCGGTGCGCCGACGATTACCAAAGACGGCGTTTCCGTTGCCAAGGAAGTGGAGCTGAAAGACCCGTTCGAGAACATGGGTGCGCAGCTTGTCCGCGAGGTCGCGTCAAAGACGAATGACGTTGCGGGTGACGGCACGACGACGGCGACCGTGCTTGCGTATGCGATCGTGCGCGAGGGGCTGAAGTCTGTCTCTGCGGGCATGACCCCGATCGAGATGAAGCGCGGCATTGACAAGGCGGTCGCGGTTGCGGTCGAGGCGATCAAGAAGGACAGCCGCACCGTAAAGGGCAGCGACGACATTACGCATGTCGCGACCATTTCCGCGAACAACGATCCCGAAATCGGCAAGATTCTGGCGGATGCCATTGAGAAGGTCGGCAAGGACGGCGTTATCACCGTGGAAGAGTCAAAGAACATGGACACCACGGTGAACATCGTGGAAGGCATGCAGTTTGACCGGGGCTACATTTCGTCCTATTTCGTGACCGACCGCGAGCGCATGGAAGTGACCTACAGCGACGCATACGTGCTGATCCACGACAAAAAAATCAGCACGATGAAGGACTTGCTGCCGCTGCTTGAGAAAGTCGCGCAGACGGGAAAGCCGCTCGTGATTATCTGCGAGGATATGGACGGCGAGGCGCTGACGACGCTCATCCTGAACGCAATCCGCGGCACACTCAAATGCGTTGCGGTCAAGGCACCGGGATTCGGCGACCGCAGGAAGGAGATGTTGCAGGACATCGCCATTCTGACGGGCGGCACGGTGATTACCGAAGAGCTTGGCCTGAAGCTGGAGACGGCAGAAATCGAGCAGCTCGGTCGCGTCAAGAGCGTTAAGATTGACAAGGACAACACGACGCTGGTTGACGGCGCAGGCACGAAAAAGGACATCAGCGACCGCGTTGCGGAAATCAAGGCGCAGGTGGAGAAATCGACTTCCGATTACGACAAGGAGAAGCTCAAGGAACGCCTGGCGAAATTGAGCGGTGGCGTTGCCGTGATCAACATCGGTGCGATTACCGAAACCGAGATGAAAGAAAAGAAATTCCGCGTGGAAGATACGCTGGCGGCGACCCGCGCCGCGCTGGAAGAAGGCATCGTGTCTGGCGGCGGCTTGGCGTTGATTGACGCGGCAAAGGCACTGACTGACGATGCGGCGGCAGATTTGAGCGACGACGCGAAAGTCGGCTTTAAGATCGTGCGCCGCGCGCTGGAAGAGCCGATCCGCCAGATTGCGGAGAATGCGGGCGTGGACGGTGCGGTCGTTGCGGAGCGCGCGAAGCACGAGAAGAAAGGCGTGGGCTACAATGCCGCAAAGGACGTTTGGGTGAACATGATGGACGCAGGTATCATCGACCCGGCGAAGGTGACGCGCAGCGCGTTGCAGAACGCCGCTTCCGTTGCGGGCATGCTGCTCACCACGGAATGTGCGATTACCGACATTCCCGAACCGCCCGCCCCGGTTGCCGCGCCGAACCCCGGCATGGACATGGGCTACTAATCAGTCGTACTTGCGTATTTGACAGTAAAGGCAGTCTGCTTGGCGGGCTGCCTTTTTTTGTTTAAAATATGGTATACTGGCTGTATGGGCAAAAAATCGGTGAGCGCGTGCGTGTGCGCGTTGGTGCTGCTTGCGGGCGCGTGGGCGGCGGATTTTTCTTGGGGCGGGGCAAGCCTGCCCGTGCCGCGCGAGGTGTGGGCATTGCGCCGCGCGTATCCCGACGTGCTTTTTTCGGCGCGGTATGACTTTGAGCAGTTTGACTGGCGTATCGACGTGAGCGCGCCCGTCGCACCCGGCAAAAAGGATATGAAACATGCGACGTTTTATTGGGCAGACGGCGCGTTGCTTCCCGCGCAGGAACTGGATCGCCGCGAAAAATACTGGACGCTGCTCTACCGCTATGCGGAGGAACTGAAAGACCCCGCGACGATGAGCGAGGAAGAAATCGAGCGGATGCGCAGGTTCGGATCGGCGGACAACCGGCGCAACGGTGCGGGTACGCCGCTGTTTTTCTTCGTCTTTTTGTATGATGCGGCGACACGGGCGGAACTGGAGGCGCATATCGTTTCGGCACGGTTTTTGGGAAAAGTGACCAAAGTGCACGAGCGGATTCTGCCTGCCCTGCGCCGCGTGGAGAGGCGGGTGGACGCGCTTGCCCGCACGGATGTTGACGTGCGGTCGTTTTTGGCGAATCTTGGGTCAACAGATGCCTATTACTGGCGGCGTATTGCCGGTACGCAGCGGCTTTCGTTCCATAGCATGGGCATTGCGGTTGACGTGCTGCCCAAAAGCCGGGGCGACAAGGAAATCTACTGGAGCTGGACGCGCGACCGCCTGGGTGCGGACTGGATGCTCACGCCGTTGAGCCGCCGCTGGATGCCGCCCGCGTCCGTCATTGCCGTGTTCGAGGACGAGGGATTTATTTGGGGCGGCAAGTGGGGCATTTTTGACAACATGCACTTTGAGTACCACCCCGAACTGTTCCAAATCCGTCTGCTGCGCGCATACGAGGATGCTAGAACAAAATGATTTCTTCGTAGCACTCGATGGCGAACTGGTCGGTCATGCCT
>CAZSOK010000129.1:0-5511 GCA_964608445.1 uncultured Treponema sp.
CGCACTTGCCCCCTCTACTTCCCAAACAGCGCGTAATCGACTAAAATAGAAGCATGGACGACAAAAAAGAGATTCTGGACTTGCTGCGGGAGAACGCGCGGCTGCCGATTGCCGATATTGCGGCGATGACCAAGAAAACGCCGGAGCAGGTGGGCGCGGTTATCCGGCAGCTAGAGGAAGAGGGGGTTATCCTCGGCTACAAGGCGGTGGTGAATCCCGAAAAAGACGGGGCGGCAAAAGAGAAAGTCCGCGCCGAGATTGAGATTCAGGTGACGCCGGAGCGTGAGCATGGGTTCGACGGGATTGCCGACCGCATCTACCGCTTTCCGCAGGTAAAGTCGCTGTACCTGATGAGCGGCGGCTATGACCTGAAAGTGGTGATTGAGGGAGACAGCTTGCAGGAAGTGTCGTTTTTTGTGGCGCGCAAGCTCTCCACGCTGAACGGCGTGCGCTCGACCAAGACGCATTTTCTGCTCAAGACATATAAAGAAAACGACGTGCTCTACGTTGAAGACGAAAGCGACCGCCGCCAGGGCGTGATGGCATAACCATGCCGTTTTTGAGGTATCATAAGGATGAACACGAGGGAAGACAAATTCAGCCGCGCGATGGTGGAAACGCCGCCGAGCGGCATCCGCAAATTTTTTGAGATGCTCATCGGGCACGATGACGTGATTTCGCTTTCAGTGGGCGAGCCGGACTTTCCCACGCCCTGGGTGATGCGCGAGGAAGCGTATTATCACCTGGAAAAAGGGCACACGTCGTACACGAGCAACTGGGGGCTGATTGAGCTGCGCGAGGAAATCGCCCGGTATATGGAACGCTACGGCATGGATTACAATCCCCAGAACGAAATCCTGGTGACGGTGGGCGCGAGCGAGGGCGTAGATGCCGTGCTGCGCGCGGTGCTGAATCCCGGCGACGAGCTGATCGTGTGTGAGCCGTGCTACGTGAACTATGTGCCGCTCGCGCACCTGACGGGCGCGACTATCGTGCGGCTCGATACGAGCGTGAACGGCTTCTATCCCACGGCGGAGCAGTTCGAGCGGCTGATTACGCCCCGGACAAAGGCAATCATGTTCTGCTCGCCGAGCAACCCGACGGGCACGATGATTCCCCCGGCGGAGCTGAAAAAAATCGCCGCGCTGTGCGTCAAGCATCAGATTTGGGCGATTGCCGACGAGATTTACTGCGAGCTGGTCTACGAGGACAACAAGCACACGTCGATCGGGTCGTTCCCCGGCATGAAGGACTACACGATTATCCTGAACGGATTCAGCAAGTCGTTCGCCATGACGGGCTGGAGAATCGGCTATATCTGCGCGTGCGAGGAGCTGATGGCGCAGATTGTCAAGCTGCACCAGTACAACACGATTTGCGCGCCCATTTTCAGCCAGTACGCGGCGGTGGAAGGGCTGAAACACGGCTGGCACGAGGTGGAGAAAATGCGCGTCTCATACCAGCAGCGGCGCAACCTGATGTACAAGGCGTTCTGCGACATGGGGCTGCCCGTTCCCGAACCGACAGGCGCGTTCTATATGTTCCCCGACATTTCGTCCACGGGGCTGACGAGCGAGGAATTCGCCACGCAGCTGTTCCAGAAGCATTCGGTCGCCGTCGTGCCGGGAAGCGCGTTCGGCCCTGCGGGCGAGGGGCATATCCGCTGCTGCTACGCCACCGCAATCGACAAAATCAAGGTCGCGCTGGACTGCATTCACGATTTTATCAAAACGTACCAATAAGATAGGGGAAACGTCTGTGGAAATCATCATCGCCGTCATCATCATACTTGCCGTCCTCGGCATCGTCCTTTCGGTTTCGTCCAAGAAAAAGGGCGGGAGCGGCAGGGGAAAAAAGCAGAAGAGCCGCGCCCAAATCATGAAAGAGGCGGGGCAGAAACTCGCGAAAGACCCGCACAATGCCGACGCGCTCACCGCGCTCGGCAACCTGTATTTTTCGGAGCGCAACTGGGAAAAAGCCTATCCCATTTACGAGACGATGAGCAACACCGCCGACAAGAGCCGGGACATCAATCCGTTCATGGCAAAACTGCGGCGGGGAATCTGCGCACTCAAACTGGACAAGCCGGACGACGCGCTCGAAAGCCTGGAAGCGGCATACGATATGCGTTCCACCGACTTTGACGCGAACTATTATCTGGGTCAGGCGTTGTATGCAAAGGACGATTACGAGCGCGCCATTTCCTGCTTCAAAAAAGCCCTTGCCATCAAGCCAGAGGCGACGACCATCAACACGCCGCTGGGATTCGCGCTGTATAAGGCAAAGCACTACCGCGACAGCATCACGCACCTGCGGCGCACGCTCGACGAAAACCCCGACAACAAGGAAGCGTTGTTCTGTATGGCGGATGCCATGCAGGAATGCGGCTACGCGGACAAGGCCATAAAAGTGTTCTTGCACCTGCGTCCCGACCCCGAATTCGGCCCGCGCTCCTGCCTGTCGGCGGGGAACTATCATGCCAAGCTGGAAATGCTCGACAAAGCCGTGCAGGACTATCAGATCGGCCTGAAGCACCAGAACGTTCCGCAGGACATCCGCCTGGAGATCCTGTACCGGCTGGCGAACGTGTATTTTATGATGAACGCCATCTCCAACGGCATGAGCATCCTGCATGAGATCCAGCAGAACAGCCAGCCGTACAAGGACGTTCCGCAGCTCATCGACAAATACGGCGAGCTGAACCAGAACAAGAATTTACAGATTTACTTAATGGCGACGACCAGCGATTTTGTGGCGTTGTGCAGGAAAATCGCGTCCTCGTACTATAAGAATTCGTTCGCCAAGATTACCGACGTGTCCGTCACGCCGCAGTCCGTGGAAATCCTGATGGACGTTGAAACGCCCAAATGGCAGGACACCGAAGTGTTCCGCTTTTACCGTTCCACCAGCTCCACGGGCGAATTCGTCGCGCGCGAATTCCACGGGCGCGTCATGGACAGCAAGGCGAACCGCGGCGTGCTGTTCGTGGGCGGCACGTTCAGCGAAGATGCCCGCAAATTTGCCGAAAACCGCCCGATCGATTTGGTGGATAAAGTCAGCCTGACAAAACTGCTGAAGCAGATTGACGCGGACAGCTGATGACGACCAGATTGCGCTCGCGCTCGTCCTCCGTCTCCGCGCACTGCGTCAAAAACGGCACGGTGAGCGGCACGATTTTGTAGTCGGGGACAGCCGGCAGCGCGCCCATCTCCGCGATTATTTTTTCGCGCCTTGCCTTGTACGCGGCAAGATAGCCGCCGTCTTTCAGAATCCGCAGCAGGACTTTTGTCATCTTTTTTTCAAGCGGACGGAACGCGCGGAACGCCGCAATGTCAAACCGACGCTGCGCGAGCCGTTCCGCCTGATTTTCTTCCACGCTCACGTTCTGTAGGCCGAGCGTTGCGGCGCAGTGGCGCAAAAAATCCGCCCGCTTGGTCATGCGCTCCACCAGCACGAACGGCACATCGGAAAACACCGCCGCAAGCGGAATGCCCGGTAGCCCTGCCCCTGACCCGATGTCCGCAAGCACGATGTTGCCGCGCGGAATGCCGCCGGCGATGCGTTTTTCTATCAATGTGCTGATGACCGCCGCGCCGCTCAAACTGTCCAGAACGTGCCTGACGGCAATATCGTCGTATGCGTCCGTGCTGACCAAATTGAATTTGGCGTTGTACGCCTGCAACGTGCGGATATAGGCATCCATTTTTTCGGCAAGGGCGGGATTGTCCATGCCCAGCCGGGCCAAGCCTTCGTGCAGCACGTCCATCCGTCAGCCGTCCAGCGCAATCAGCAGGTCGAGTTTCCAGTCCGGGTCGTTGACGCGCAGGGAAACAAGATTGCCCGTCCGCCGTGCCGTCAGCGGCTGTCGTTCGGCAAGCTGATACAAAAAGGAATATTCGTTCGTGTAATCCTGCGTGACGGCGGCGGTCACGCCATACTGCGCGAATCCCTTTTCCGAAGCCTTTGCGGCAAACAGCAGGTGAAACGTCTCGCTGCGGTTCGCGCCGTTGCTCAGATATTTGCGGTCGCCCGTCAGCAAAAACGAGCCGTCCGTCTCCGGCACGGAAAAATACACGTCGCGGCACGTGGCAAGCACGTCGTAGCCGTTCACCACAAAGCGCAGGATTTTTCGATTCGCCGCCGCCGTCTCCGGCCGGTTTGCCGCGACTGGCACGTCCTGTTTTTCCAGCTGCGCTTTCAGTTCCGTGAGCTGCGCCAAAATCTGCTGGAGCAACAGCGAATCGACCGAAGCGGGCGTGGTTTTTGCCGTCGCCGCCTTGAGCGCGCTCAAACTGCTGCCGCCCAAAATCCCCGAAGAAAGCAGCCCCAGCTGATCCATGGAAGTCAAATCCGTTGCGGTCAGTCCCAACTCGGTCGCCGCCGTTGCCGTTGCCCGCTGTGCCGCCCGCGCCACGGTATCCGACGGCGTGACGGTCGTCTCTTCCTGCACGGATGCCGACGACTTGTCAACGGCGGGAGCCTTTGGCGCGACGGGCGTATAAAACCCGCCGCCAATGTGCGGCACGGTCACCGTCGGCATGGACGGCGCGGTAATCGACGGCATTGAAATTCCCGATGACGCGTTGCCTTTTGCGTTTGACTGGGAAAATGCGAGCGACAGCGGGCAGAGCAGCAGCGCGGCGCAGAAACGCTTACAGGTTCTCAAGGCTTTCCTCAACATACTGCAACCGTTGCCGCAACGCTTCGATGGTCTTTTCCAGGCGATTCTTTTCTTTTTCCAGCTTGGCGCGCGGATCATCGGTCGTGCTGCGCTTTTTCATCAGCTCGCGCACCGTGTCGGGGGTTTTCCCCGCCAAAATCTGCCGTTCTGCCGACGCGCGTTCGTCCGGCTTTTTGAGCGCGGCGACTTTTTTCATGTTGTCAAAGCCCATCGCCGGATTGACGGGAACCATGCCCACGCGCGTGATGTCGCGGGCGGCGGTGCGGGGCAGGCAGAGAATGCGGTCAAGGTAATCTTCATAGCGGATATTGTCCTTTTCGCAGAGCGCGTGCGCCTTTGCGAGCAGCTTGCCGAATTCCTGCATCAGCTTTCCGTCCACTTCCAGATAGTCGCGCCGAATCTGCTCGGTCAGCGCCTTGAGTTCCGGGTAATCGTCCAGATTGAGCGTGTAGATGCCCAGTTCCTCCGCCTTTTGCAGCAGTTCATGGAAGCGACCCCAAAATTCCGCGTTGTGCACGCGCCCCGTCTTGAACGGCACACCCGCCGACTCCGCGATTTTCTGCTCGTTAATCAGGTGATGCGTGTACTCGTGAATCGCCGTGTAGATGAGCTGGCTGTCCGTCTTGAAATTCTTGTTGTGCAAGAGAATCTCGCGGGTATCCGGCTTGTACAACCCGTTCACGCGCGTACTTTCCTTTCCCGTCATAATCACCGAAAAATCAAGTTCCGTGTTCTCTATCTGCAAAAGCAACTGCTTAATCTGTTCGTTGTCCATACGATGATTATAGCAGAAGATACGCGCTTGCGCTATGGGAAAAGAAAGCAGACAA
>CAZSOK010000130.1:0-5381 GCA_964608445.1 uncultured Treponema sp.
TTCCTCAAAATAAGGAAGTCCGCCTCGGTCGCTGGCGACATTCCTTACCGTAAGGAACGGCAGGACGACGCGGAAAAATCCTTATCGTAAGGAAGTGACAGACAATGCAAAAAATCCTTGTTTGACAGAGCGTCATACGGCGCGTACAATAGGCAAAAGGAGGATGTTATGGCGACACTGACGGCAAAGGCAACGTTCAGGACGACTCCCGAACTGAAAGAACGAGTCCGCTTGCTTGCAAAGGAAACAAACCGACCGACCAGTTTCTATTACAACCTGCTCCTTGAGGAATATCTGGAAGATTTGGAAGACATCTATCTTTCCCAAAAAGTGCTGGAAGATGTCAGGAGCGGCAAGGAAGAGACGTACACCGCCGAAGAAGTCTACAAGGAAATGGGACTTTGACCATAGCATACACACGGACGGCGAAAAAAACAGCTCGCGCGGCTCGACCGACCGATTCAAATGCAGATAAAGGGCTTTCTTGACCGGCTTGGAACGTCTGGCGACCCGCGCATGAGCGGAAAGCCACTTGTCGGCGACAAGGCGGGCTTTTGGCGGTATCGGGTCGGCGACTACCGAATCATCTGCGATATTCAGGACGACAACATCTTAGTCACGATTCTGCGCATTGCCCATCGGAGAGAAGTGTACCGGGAAAACTGAAAAACTATCGCGTTGTCGCGTCGAATGCGGTTTGGTCGTCGGCTTCTACGTGGATAGCAACGCCGTTGGGCAGGCACATGGTCCACTCGCCGCTGCGGGAAATCGCGGCGGATTCCACGCAGTCTTTGTTCGGGCACGGCGATGCGGTAAAAAACGCGCGTCCGTCCTGAATGGTCAAGAACGATGTGCCGAACACGCCGTCCACGGTAATCGCGCGGTCTTTGTCCAACGGATACACGTATTCGCCGAACGGCGTGTTGATGACAAGCAGCCGGGGCGATTCCGTCCGCGAAGCGCGCGCCCGGAAGAGCGAGATGGCCATCACGATAAGGCAGACGGCGAGCAGACACATATCCAGCGGGCGGAAAAAAGGGGGACGCATACGGAAGCGTAGCACAAAATGACGGTTTCATCTATATCATATCGCCCTGACCGACACGATGTTTTTTCTTTTATCGCTTCAGTATTCTGCCGATAAGGAAGATATGCGTATTCTCTCTGTTCATATCGTTTGTCTGCTGTTGTTCGTCTCTTGCCAGGCTTCCGCGCGCCCGGCAAAGTCGTCATACGTGCTTGCGGAAAGCCAGCCGGAGACGGAGCAAAAGACGGACGTGCCTGCCGCGCAGGAAAAAGACACGAGCGGCTTTATGCTCGTGGGCGCAGAAAGCGGGCTGTACAAACTTTCTGCGGTCAGGACGGCGATTCCCGTGTGGGTGGGCGGCAAGGTATCCAAGATTATCCGCGTGAACGAGGGCGGCGGCGAGCGGTGGTTTTTTATGACTTCCAAAGGAATCCTCACGTCTGCCGATTTGACCACGTTCGAATTCCGCAACGAAGGGCTGCCGTTCCTGACAATCAAAGAATACGACGGCAAGAACGCCCATTTCCGCAAGCAGATTCATCAGCTCAAAGACCTGGCGGTGCATCCGACCAACGCCGACATTCTGGTGACGGCGACCAAGGACACCGTGTTCATCACGTATGACGGCGGCATACACTGGCGTTCCATCGGCTCGATGAGCGACAGCACGGCGGGCATCAAGGCGGTTGCCGTGGCGAACATGACGATTTCCGGCACGGGAAAGGCGGCGGTCACCAACGCGGACGGTTCGGTTACGCCCGCCGTTCCGCCGCAGACGGAGCTTGCCGTGTTCATGTCGCACCCGATTTTCGGTTTTTCCTATTATCTTCCCGAACGGGCAAAGCCAAAGTGGAACGACGTGAGCAAAGGCTTCAAGGCGATGCCCACGCAGACCTATCCCGACGAAATCGCCGATATGCTGCCGGTCGTCTTTACGGGCGCGGACGGTTTTCCCGTGACCGAGCTGTTCGTGTCGCAGAGTTACCTGCCGAACATCTACCGCTTCAACTGGAACGAAAAAAAGGCGGAACTGCTGTACACCGGCACCGAGCCGGCAGACACGATTGACGGGCTGTTCTGGGACGGCGGGCAGATTCTGTACACGCGCCCCGGCGAAGTGGCGGCGGTCGTCCCGGCACGGAATGACGCGCGGCGGGGAACGCTTCCGGCCGCGTACAAAAACTGGGCGCCGTATTTCAGCCTGCTCGCGCCGAACGATACGTTGTACGCCGCATGGATTCCGAACGGCAACGGCGGCGGCATCGCGCTCGGCGAACTGTGGATGCTCCGCCCGGAACTGTGCACGTCACGCTACGCGGAAAAGGCGCTGGACAGAAAGGCGGTGTACTGCCCCGCAAACCACGTGACGACGGATGCCGGCATCGCCAAATACAAAAAACTCATTTTGGACAACAAGCTGAACGCGCTCGTCATCGACATGAAAGACGACTACGGGCTGCTGCGCTACAACACCAAAGATCCGCTCGTCATGGAAAAAGGTTTTGTCAGCCGCTACAGCATCGACCTCGAACATTTTGTGGATGCATTCAAAAAGGACAACATTTATCTGGTCGCCCGCATCGTCGTGTTCAAGGACAAGCACCTGTCGCAGTACGACAAGGGCAAGTACGCCATCTGGAACGCATCGACGAACGGGGCGTGGGTCGGCACGCGCGGCTATGAGGACATAAAGAACGAAGCCGGAGAAGTAACCGGGCAGAAACTGGTCTATTACGACGAAAACTGGGTCGATCCGTATTGCCCGGAAGTCTGGGAATACGACGTGCGCATCGCGCAGGAGCTTATCAGCCGCGGCTTTGACGAAATCCAGTTTGACTATATCCGCTTTCCCACGGACGGCAAGAATTTAGGCTCGGCGCGATACCGCTGGCGCAGCGAGGGCATGGACAAAGAAAGCGCGCTCGTTTCGTTTTTGTCGTATGCGCGCCGGAACATCGACGCGCCGATCGGCATAGACATCTACGGCGCGAACGGCTGGTACCGCTCCGGCACGCGCACGGGGCAGGACGTGGAGCTGCTCGCCGAGTACGTGGACATCATCTGCCCCATGTTCTATCCGAGCCACTTTGAGCAGAGTTTCCTGAACTACAAGCCCTATGCCGAACGGCCGTACCGCATCTATTTTTACGGGACGTACCGCAACACGGTCATCGGCAGGAACCGGATTATCGTGCGCCCCTGGGTGCAGGCGTTCTACCTGGGCGTGAGCTACGACCGCCAGTATTATAACACCAACTACGTGCAGCAGCAGATTTACGGCGTGCGCGATTCCGTGGGCAGGGGCTATATGTACTGGAACAACAGCGGACGCTACGACGACATCCTGCCCGACATTGGCGACGCGGTGTATGCCGGTGCCGCAAGCGAAGCGTCGTCCCAGTTCCGCAAGCCCGCGCTCAGCCGGGGCGCACAGGTTGAGCCGATCGCGCCGCTGAACCGGGAAGAGACGGCGGCGGCAGAACGGGACGGCGTTTCCGCGCTCGATTCTATCCGCGGGCAGGAGCGGACGCAGGCGTTCCCGTCGCTGGGAAACATCCGCAAACTGTGGCAGGCATACAGCGAAAGCGGAACGTAACGAATGGACACGACCGGCTACACTCCCGAAGAACCGATTGCCGCAATCGCCACAGCCATTGCCCCCGCCGCGCTCGGCATCGTGCGCACGAGCGGCAAAGGCTGTATCGCACTGATTGCCCCGCTTTTTTCCCGCCCGAACGCGCTGCAATCCGCGCCGGGCAATGCCCTCGTCTACGGCTGGATAACCGACGGCGACAGCCGCATTGACGAAGTGATGCTTTCGGTTTACCGCGCGCCAAAATCGTTCACGGGCGAAGACATGGTAGAAATCAGCTGCCACGGCGGCGTTTCCGTGGTGAGCGCGGTGTACAACCTGCTGCTGGCACACGGATTCCGCGCGGCAGAGCACGGCGAATTCACGTTCCGCGCCTACCTAAACGGCAAAACCGACCTGACCAGGGCGGAGGCAGTGCGGGAAATCATCGACGCAAAAACCGACGTTTCGCGCGGGCGGGCGGCGGGCCGGCTTGCCGGGCAATTGTACCGGACGATTGACGACGTAAAAAAACGGCTGATAGACACGCTCGCCGCCATTGAAGTGGACATCGAGTATCCTGAGGACGAGACGGCAATCCGCGATGCCTTTGATCCTGCCGACCTGGAACGCGCGCGCGCGGTACTTGCCGATTTGGCTTCGTCGTGGCAGAGCGAAAAAATCTATCAGGACGGCGCGCGCGTCGTGCTTTGCGGGCGGACGAACGCGGGCAAAAGCAGCCTGTTCAACGCGCTGCTCAAAGAAGACCGCGCCATCGTGAGCGACATTGCCGGAACGACCCGCGACTGGCTGGAAAGCTGGGTCAATTTTGCCGGCATTCCCGCGCGGCTGTTCGACACCGCCGGGCTGCGCCAGACAGAAGACGTCATTGAGGCGCACGGCGTCGCGCGGGCAAAAGATTTGACGGGCGATGCCGACCTCGTGCTGTACGTAATAGACGGACGCGAAGGCATGACCGAGGACGACCGCACGTTCATCGCGCAGACGACCGCCCCGCTGCTCGTCGTCTGGAACAAAAGCGATTTGGGCGACACGGCGATTCCCCCGGACGAGCAGCGCGTCTCCGCAAAAACGGGCGCGGGCATTGCCGCATTGTGCGCGGCGGTAAAGCACTGCCTGACCGCAGGCAAAGCATCCGCCCGTACCCAAAGCGGTCTGGGCAGCGAGCGGCAGAAAATCGCCGTGCAGGCCGCGCTCGAAAGCGTCACCCACGCGCTTTCGCTCACCACGGACTACGCGCTGGATGCCGTGGTGCAGGATTTGGAGGACGCGCTGGACGCGCTCGGCACGGTTACGGGCGACGTGACCCCCGACGACGTGCTCGGATCGATTTTCGCGCATTTTTGCGTGGGCAAATAACTGCCATAGCGAGGCGGGCTCCCTTTCAAAAAAGTCCTTTACTTTGCAACAGCGAAGAAAGTGCCAGCTTTCGAACTGTCGCAAACGTCATTTCGCCGCGAAGCGAGAAATGACAATGGATACGCGAGTCTTGCAAAAACTCGCAGTCAAGACCAGCAACGATAGTTTAGTTGCTGATTTTAAACGTCGGTTTTGTCCAATTTTTGCGTTTTTTCCCCAAAAATTCCCCGTTTTTCACGAAAAAAATACGCCGTATTTTCCCCAAAAACACGCCGTAAAATTTTAAAAACACGGCGTATATTTTTTAAAATACGCCGTGTTTTTTTTACCGCCCCCCGAATTCGCCCTTTTTCCCCCGCATAAAAGAAAAAGTTGGACAATTCCGACCTCGTATGATACGGC
>CAZSOK010000131.1:0-5369 GCA_964608445.1 uncultured Treponema sp.
AAAATCTAAAAAAGTATATAAGATTAATCATCCTCGTTCTCTTTGCCATTATATTTCCCTTTTATATTCGGAGTTTTGTTGGACACATGTCAATATACATTGATATGTATATTGCTTTGTTTTATCCGAGTATAAGGTATGACGGAGACAAAACCGTCCCGGAAGAAGACGTGATTTATTTAGAAAAACTAACCATAAGGGATATACGGGTAGAAGTGAATTCGAAATACGATGACGGAACGACTTACTATCGAAAAAGTTATATTGTGAAGAAGAATCATCTTTCCAAGAAGAAAATATATCAACTTTTATCAAATTATTGCGAAGAGTATTATGCTGAACACGACAATTATGATAAAATCGGATTCTTCTTCTATGGAGAATGCGGAACGATGCCGTGGTTTTGGAACAATGACGGCTTTTTTCCCGACTTGGAAATGAATTCAGATTGTCTGATATGCAGATGTTTCGCCAGCAAAGACGGAATAGAGCTTATAGAGGGAGGCTGGTAGGTGCGATTCTTGTTTTGTTGGCGAGGTCGCGGCAAGGCATTTCGGGATATTTCGGAACAGCAGTTGCCCCGGCGGTTTTCGGGGAAATGATTGACAAATCTCTAAACAAATGATACAAGTATACTTGTATTTAGATGAAAAAAAACAAGAAAAAGGCTTTTATCAACAAAATAGAAGTATATTCAATAAAACGAAACTAAATTGCAAGGGGTGTCGGTATGAAGAAAAACAGGAAGATTGCAGCAGTCGCGTGTGTGCTGTTTCTGGGTGGTTCATTGTTCGCCAAGGAAATAATTTCTAAGGAAGCAAAAGAAATGATAAATCTGCTTGTCAGGATTGACAGAATGGACGCGGAGCATTGCCTATATCTCAATCCTAAGAAACAGAGTATATACGCAACTGAAATATGGTATATGAATCAGAAAGAAGGAAGAGTGAATTATGACGGATGGGATGGATTGGCACAGTCCGTCCTGTACAGCCAGTCTGACGGATTGCTTGATTCATCGCAGTGGATTGATATATATGAATCGGAAACAAAAACGGGCAACAATCACAAGGTTGTGGTTTCAAAAAATCAGCTGTCTTTGACAAATGGGTATTCCTATAACGATGTAATCGAAAATTTTGAATACGAGATAACGGGAAATGGCCTCCATCTTGTTTCTGAGGATGCTAAATACGGGGGATATGAAATAGAGAAAACGGAGAATGGCTACGATGTATATAAATCCAATGACGGAAAAAGAAAGAAGGCCCTGTCGGTGCAGACCGGCAAAAGTCTTACGCTCGTAAAAAGCCCGTATGGTGAAAGTTACTGGAAATATAAAGGCGGGATTCTTATAGAACGGTATGTCAATAATACAACTTACCGATATAGTGTTACAAGCGGTAGTGGCGTTCTTCAGGAGAAAGAAAAGGGAGGAGATTTTAGGACAGTGGCTTCGCTTGAACGAAAAACAGACAAGGATGGCTATTTGCTGTATGAAAAAATTGAATATCCAGACGGACATGCCACTGAAATCTTTATAGGCGACAGTCTGCCTGATGTTTCAAGGCTTGTAAATAAATGATAACATTTTGCGGAGCGCAGGCGGCGAACATCTGCGGCGGGATAAATAAAGGATTTTATCCTTGTCCCCCAAAGAGGATTTCCATATAATGAAACACATTCCTTTAATCTTTATTTTAGTAGCGGGCATAATTTCCTGCAACAATGCGGAGAAAAACGTGCGGAACGGTTGGGCTGCCTTTGATGACGGCCGGCATGAAGAGGCGGCGCGGCAGTTTGACATGGCGATTCGCGCGGACGGACACGACTGGAACAAAGGCTATGCCCAAAAATGCCAGTTGTTGCGGGCGCAATATTTTTCAGGCGAAATAACGAAAGCGCAGTTTTTCACCGGCGAGCATTCCGTCTATGATGAGTGGTTTGAAGAAAATCCTGACGACACGGCGCATCTCGTTCCGTATGCAACCTTGCTTTTTTTGACTGGCGAAAAGTCCAAAGGGATTTCCCTGATGGAAAGCGTGTATGACTGCCAGCATCGTTACAATTTTGAAAATCCTTCAATCGCCGATGTGTACAATTTTTTTGCAGGAGTCGCAACTGGGAAAATCAAGAGAGAAGATTTTTCAGGCACGGCATACGAATTTTTATTTGACGCAGCGGAAGAGGATTTGATAGGTGTTTTTATCGGGCACTGAGCGTTTTTTAGGAGTTGTACAAAATGTTAGCATTGTCAAGAGAGATTTGCGGGCAGCACAACGGCGGCGGAACGGCTAAAGCATATATGTTTTTGTGAGGGAACATGAAAAAAAGAAGCATGAAACGAATCAAGATTATTTTGATTGCTCTTCTCGCGCTTTTCTGCGCCAATGAAATCAGGTTTGCCTGTACTCCGAAAATAATCATTCATTTTCAAAAGCCATGTATGAACCGCATATCTAAGTATTGTGAAATTTATACGGAACTTGAGTATGAGAACGAAATTCTGCATGGCAGAATAAAGGAGGACGATTTAGGTCCTGGCTATCTATATTCTGAAAAGGTGGTGTTGACTCAGACATTTTATTATCGTTTCAGAAAATCAAAGGGAACTTGTCTGATATGGCGCATATACGAGGGAAACTATGGCTCGGCAGAAGAATTCTGGCAAGAGAAAAAACAAGTAAAATATGTGTCGAGGGAATTATATATAGACAATTCGGACGACATTCCCTTCTACCTGCATTTTTACATCGGCGATGACGGAAAGCTGGTGAAGGCCGAAAAGCAGGATTATCCTTGGAGCGAGCCGGAAGCATGCACGGAAAATTTTCAGGATTCTCCAAGCTATTTGTGATAATTGGTACGAAAAAAATCAGCCAATTTTAATACAACCATAATTGATAAAGGACGATACGCATGAAATATTTTTATTGACCATTTTTTTCTTGACTTCATATCTGTAGTTTGGTTGTAAATTTGCCTGCTTATGGCATTTTTATAATTTGGGACAATATACGGCTGAGACAGGTGAGTATCATATATGACATTACCATTATTGTTTGGATCATATAACTATCGTAAGAATACTTTCACCGCCCCGAATTATGGCTATTCGGAAAAAGCAAAATCTATTTCAGAAGGAATTTCTTCTATTTCTGAAATAGACAGTTTTATTTATATGCGGGAGCGTTAAATATGAGGCTGATTGTTTTTCTTTTTGTAAACTTGCATATTTTTGCCTTCGCCTTTGCCGATTCAAAGAATCTTTCCGAATGCCTTGTGCGTTTGGCGCATTGCGCGGAGTACGGATATACGGTAAAAGAAAATGGCAGCGATTACATGACGGCGAAAATTCCTTTTGTCGGGCAGAACGCAATAAAGTCGCGGGACGTTTTTTTGCGGGTCTTCCATGAAAAGACTGGCAAACAGTATTTCACGAAAAATAATTTCATATACATAGACGGCGGATTCCTTCGCGTTTCGGAGGACATGGTTTTGTCGAGGCTCGGCAAAGATTCGAACAGTCATGGTTTCCGCACCGAAGAATCGGCGGACGGAAAGCGTTATTTTATCGATGTGTATGATACGGGAAATTGCGGCCCGCCGGTTTATTCGGAAGAAGGTGAAAAAGTGCCGCTTCTCGCTTCCGTCGAGCTGTCGTATTTTCAATGCTCGGAATTGGAAGAAACTTACGGGAACGCATATTTTGTGTTCAAGAATATTTCAAGGTGCGCCGACGTTCTTTTTGAAGAAGATGCAATTTGCCTTTCAAATGTGAACGTCGAGGAAGAATTTGCATTCTTGAAAACACAGGCAGGATTTTTTCCGGGCAAAGAGGAACGGCGTTTGTTTTTTCGGCTTGAAGAGTCGTATGAAAAATATAAAAATGACAGCGCGAATATTTTTCAGTATGTTTTTCAAATAGAAGACATTGCCCGACGGCTTTTGAATCGGTATTATGAACTGTGCCAGGTACGGAATCGCTCCAAACGGCTATAATACGCTTGCAAACACGGAGACAGCATTGACGAAATAGATACGAACGGCACGGCTGATAAGAGGCGAATACATGAATTGTTTGTTGGTGATTTTGTCTTTTCTGATTGCTTTTTCTTCATGTTCATCTAGACGAAACCTATCTGGACAAAGCAACAAAAAATCAGAAGAGGAAATTGTTAAAATGGCTCAATTGCCGTATGAGAAATTGTCTGTAAAACTGTATGAGAAATGCCTTCCCTGGAGGGACGAAAAATACATAACGATAGATGAAAAAGGTCGCTTTGCTGTTTTTGACTGGGGAAAGAAACGTAACAAAGATACGATGAAAACAAATCCTGTCTGCGATTTTCCGAACCGCAGCTTTACACAAGGGTATTTTTCGGCTTCCCCGGAAACCAGCTGGATATGGACATGGGATTCCATGAAACTGCTTTGCTATAATGCCGATACAAGACTTCACAGTGACTTTATCCCTGTAATGTCATGGAAAGGTTCCATCGATTATATTACCCCTGTTTCTTCTGACGAGTTGCTTCTGTCGTTTTTTTGGCTGGATTTAGGAAAGACTGACTGTATTGTGAATTTCCTGTATAATCAACGGACTCAGTTTCTGGATACGTCGCATATAAATGAAAGAAGTGAAGTCCACCTTTGGAAGCAGCTGGTACCGTTTGGAAATATGTTTTTGGCATTTGAATATAACGAAGAAATGTATAATGCTCAATTCTTTTTTTATAACAACAATACAGGCGTAAAAACAGAAAATGAATTGACAAAAATCATAACAAGATTCTTGTCCAGAACATCTTTGCTGGATATATATGTGTCAACAAAAGAAAGAATGATTGTCTCAAAATCTTCATCATCATATCCGCTCGTCATTAACTGGTCTGAGAAGCATAAAGATGTCGTTTTTTCAACGGCAATGCATATTTTTCCCAAAGAAAAGTATCTAGGATATTATGAAGTTTCTTCGGACTGCCGCTGGATGTTCCTGTCGGTTTCCGGATATAAAGGTCTTAAAGATGATATTTTAGACAAAGTTGCTTTTTTGGAAATATCAGACAAATATCCCGGAATGTTTAGTCCTTTGGTTTTTCTGAGTGATGATTACACAGACTTCCAATGGTGGGGCAATGGTTCTTTCATCGAGCATCCGGAATACGGAACCTGTTTTATCTGCTCATACGATGACAACAAGACAGAAGAAACCCGCCTCTACAAAATGAGCGACGTTCAGGCGGAGATTGACAGGATTCTGGCGGAAACGGCAAAATCTGTGGTAAAGGCGTCAGCATAAGAACAAATTATTCAGAAAGAGGTAGTGAAATGAAAAGGACTATGAAAAGGTTTCTGTCGTTTTTTCT
>CAZSOK010000132.1:0-5287 GCA_964608445.1 uncultured Treponema sp.
TTGTTTTTCTCCTGCCGATTGCAATTCTTTCTGTTTCCGTGGTATGATTTGCGCATGAAGCTGAAGCGCGGCGTTATTTACTACAAAGATGAGCTGAACGACGAATTTGCCTTTGACGAACTTGTTCCCCGCAAAATCGGCGCGGACTATGTATATGTGTACCCTTCGTTCTGGAAGAACATCACGCGCTTTTTTTGGTACCGCCTGGTCGCTTTCCCGGTTGCGCTCGCGTACATCAAGCTGTGCTATCATCATGCAATCGTAAACAGAAAGGCAATCAGGCAGGCAAAGGGAACGGCTTTTTTTCTGTACGGAAACCACACGCACAATCTGTGCGACGCCCTGATCCCGACGTTTGTTTCCGTGCCGCGCAGCGTGTATGTCATCGTCCACCCGAACAATATTTCCATGCCGGTGCTCGGTGCCCTTACGCCAAGCCTCGGCGCAATTCCGCTTCCTGACGACCGGGAGTCGGCAAAGCACTTTATGGCATGTATCCGCACGCGCGTTCAGCAGAAAAAAGTGATCACGATTTATCCCGAAGCGCATATCTGGCCGTTCTATACGAAAATCAGGCCGTTCACGTCGCTTTCGTTCAGGTATCCCGTGCAGTACGACGTGCCGAGTTTCTGCTTTACCAATGTGTACCGAAAGCGGCGGTTCTCACGGAATCCGAAAATCGTCACGTATGTTGACGGGCCGTTCTTCCCGGACAGGTCGCTTTCGGAACGGGATCGGCGCGAAGACCTGCGCAACAGGATATATGCCGCAATGACGGAACGTGCCAAGCTGAACAATGTGGAGCTGATTCGGTACATACCGGCGGATCCGGAGAAAAAAGATGCAACCGCGCCAGCCGGCATTGTGTCAGATTAAGTACGGGTTGGACAGTTGTCGGAAAATGGTATGATTCATATTCTTTTTTGCGGAAATGACAAGGTTTTTGACGGAATACTGACATGCGCGCTTTCTCTTTTTAAGCGGACGCAGACCGCAGAGCCGTTCAAGTTCTTCATTTTCACGATGGACTTGCAGGACCTGAAAAGCGCATACCGGCCGCTTTCCGACAAGCAGATTGCTTTCTTCGATTCGGTCATCAAGGAATACAACCCACAAAACTGCGTCGAAAAAATCGACGTGACGCAGCTGTACAATGCGGAATTCCGTGGCTGCCCGAACGAAGGCTGCTACTGCTCCCCGTACACGCTGCTGCGCCTTTTTGCCGACCTTGTTCCGCAGATGCCGGAAAAATTCCTGTATCTTGATGCCGATGTCCTTGCGAACCGCGACATAACGCTGCTGTACGATACCGACGTTTCCCAAGTCGAATATGCCGCCGCGCGGGATCACTACGGGAAATTCCTTATCCGCCCGAACTACATAAATGCGGGCGTGCTGCTGTTCAACATGGCGCTGTGCCGGAAGACAGGAATCTTCCCCAAGTCGCGGGAGCTGATAAAGACAAAGAAACTTGTCTTTGCGGACCAAAGCGCGCTTATCCGCAGCACGTCCAAGCGGAAGCTGCTTTCGCAGCGCTTTAACGACCAGAAATTCCTGTACCGAAAAACGGTCATCCGCCATTTTTCGCAGCGGCTGTTTTACCTGCCGTACCCGCACATTGACAACGTAAAGCAATGGCAGGTGAGCCGGGTGCATAAAGTGTTCAGGTATTTTAATTTTGATGATATTCTGCTAGAATACATATACTTAATCGAAAAATTCAAGAGAGAATTGCTATGAGTACCACGAACCGGATTCAGATTTTTTATGCCTGCGACGACACTTTCGTAAAGTACACGATTGTTTCGATTCAGTCGCTGAAGGAAAACGCCTCAAAGTCGTTTGACTATCATATCCACATCCTCTGCACCAGCATAAGCGATGCCATGAAAGCGGCGGCACAGTCCCTCGCCGACGAGAAATTCATGATCACGTTTGACGACGTGACGGAATACCTGCGGGACATTGGCGGCAAGCTTCACACGCGCGACTATTATTCAAAGACGACGTACTACCGCCTGTTCATCTCCGAGATGTTCCCCGAGCTTGACAAGGCACTGTACATTGACAGCGACACGATTGTCCTGGGTGACATTGCGGAGCTGTACAATCACGACCTCGGCGACTGCTATGTAGGGGCGTGCAACGAGCAGGCAATGGTGCAGACCGAATGCTACGGCAATTATGTCGAAAAATGCGTCGGAATCAGCCGCTACCAGTTCTTTAATGCCGGAATGATTCTGATAAACTGCCGCCAGTTCCGTGAGAAAAAAGTCCTTGAGCAATTCATCGCGCTGCTGCACGAATACAAATTCATCGTCACGCAGGACGAAGACTACCTGAACGTCATCTGCAAGGACAAAGTGCTGTGGATCGAAAACAACTGGAACGTGGAAATGTTCGGCAAAATCCAGTACAAGCCGGAAGACTTCAAGCTGATTCATTACATCATGGTCTCAAAGCCGTGGCATTACAAGGACTGCATCCACAAGGATTTTTTCTGGAAGTACGCCGAAAAGACTCCCGTTTACCGTCAGATTGTCGCCGAGCTTGAAAGCTACACGGACGAAGAACGCAAGCGCGATGCCGATTCATGCGACAGGCTCGCGCAGACGGCAATTGACGAGGCGGCGCGCCCGGACAACTTTTTGAACAGGCGGAACGCCTTACGCAAAGCGTCGGTGTGAATATGAACGGAACAGATTCTGCAAAGCAGTCGCCGGAGCGGCTTGCCGTTCTGGCGAGGATCAAGGAATATGAGCGGGCAGGACGCTTTGACGAAGATGTCGAAGACGACCCGCCCTCGCGCCAAATTCTGCCCGGCGAAGTGGATTACGAGCGGAAAAAACTGACGAGCAAAATACGGGCGTATTTCGCATTCCGGGGCGCAAGAAAATTCCTGAACGATATGATCGCGTCACGGCAGATTATCATCAAGGGAATCGAAGGCAAAGAAAACCTTTCGCTCCTGACCGGCGGGACGGTCATCACCTGCAACCATTTCAACGCGTATGACAGTTTTGCGATTCACCTTGTGTATGACGAAATACGGAAACTCGGAAAGCGCGGAAAATTTTTCAGGGTCATAAAAGAAGGGAACTATACCTCGTTCCCCGGATTTTACGGCTACCTGATGCGCGCATGCAACACGCTCCCGCTCAGCTCCAATCACCGGGTGATGAACGAATTCCTTCTGGCGGTAAAAAAGCTCCTTGCGGACGGAAACTTCATCCTTGTTTACCCCGAACAGAGTATGTGGTGGAACTACCGCAAGCCAAAGCCGCTGCGCAAGGGCGCGTACACGCTCGCCGCAAAAAACGGCGCGGCAGTCCTGCCCGTGTTCATCACGATGCAGGACAGCGACGTTCTTGACGCGGACGGATTTTTTGTCCAGGAATACACGATTCATATCTGCAAGCCGATTTTCCCGGACAAAGCCCTTTCTGCCGCGGAGAACATTGCGCAGATGATGCGGGAGAATTATGCCGCCTGGAAACAAGTCTACGAAGAGACCTATCAGATTCCGCTGCGCTACGAGCAGTCCTGAAAGCCGTTTGCAATACAGGCGCGCCCTGTGCTATAATGCAGTATGCATTTGTTCTGTAAAAAGCGCATTCTGTTCTTCCTTGCCGTGATTTGCGCGACGGCAGGCTTTGCCCAGGGAACGCTGTCCGATACGGCGGCGGGGCTTGTCGATTCGTTTTTTGACGTGCGGATGAACCTTTCGCGGCTTGACGGGAATTCGGAAGAGGGAACGGCAAACATCATTGCTGAAATCGACCGTTTTTCTGCTGAGCATGAAAGCGAAATCCGTTCGCTTGCGGAGCAGGAGCAGCTTGTCCTTGAAAATTTCATCATCATGGAAAAATACAATTACCTGTACGAGAAGCCCGGACAGGCAAAAGCACAGCATGAAATCCTGGGGGAACAGCGCGGGCGGCTCGAAGCGTTTGCGCAGTCACTCCCCGAATCAGACCTGATCGACTATTTTTTATGCACCTGGGCCGACGTGACTTCCTGCTACATGGGCTATGCTGTTTCCGACGTTTTAAAATACGGCACGAGCATAAAACCGCTGTACGAAAAGGCCCTCGCACGGAATCCCGGCTTTTCGTATGCGCTCACGAACCTCGCTCAGTGGTACTATTTTGCACCGAAGATTGCCGGCGGCTCAAAAAAGAAAGCGCTTGCGAACTTTGAAAAAGCCCGCGCCGTCGCCACGACAAACGCGCAGAAATATTTTGCCGACATCTTTCTTTCGCAGCTCCTTTTTGAAAACAAGGAATACGAGCGATGCCGCGCGCTGCTTTCTGAAGCCGAAACTTTCTGCCCGGAAAGCCTGTACCTTGCAAAAATTCAGGCGGCAAATGACAGCGGGCTTTCGCTGTATGAATATAATAGGAAGAAATCTTCACTCGACAAAGAGGCGGACAAAAAATAAAAGCCTTGCCGGTCGCCGTATCAAAGCGAGCGATTACAACGCAACGACAGGACTATAGAGCGACGCAAAAACGCCGCCCGCTTCCGTCTCACATATATCGTTCTATTAAATCCAAGACAGTTCTTTTTGCGCTCAGTTTGTCGTCGCTCGGCCGGGGAAACAGCGTGGCAGGGTCGATGTGCATGGTGTTGCACAGTTTGAGGATTGTCTTGATTGTCGGCGTTCGCTTGCCGGTTTCAATGTACGTAATCATATTCTGCGACACCCCCGATTCCAACGCCAACTCCATTTGCGAAAGCCCGCGCTTTTCCCGTTCCTGCCTGAGCCTTGCATAAACCAGTTTTTCTTGCTCCTCAATAGTCATGCACCTATTGTTGAATACATTGAGTATGTATTCAAAGGTATTTAGTATTGACATTAAGAAACATAGTGTGTAATCTGAATACAGATTGTGTTTTGTGCAAAGGAGAACGGTATGCTTCTAGCAGTAAAAAACGGAATACGCGTCACGCTCATGCTGGGAATGTGCGGCTTGTTCGCCGGTTGCGGCAACTTGATGGACGACAAGGACGAGGACACTGCACAAGGCAGTCAAAAAGAAGACCCAGACTCCTACATCTTTTTAAGACACCGTTTCGTGGAAGAGAACGCCACCATTCCGAGCGGCAGCGATGCCCGCATCGCGTGGTCGAACAAGCACTTCACCGATGCTAGGTCCTATATGTTGCAAAAGGTCGCCGACTTCAAGCACAGAGTTTGCGACTTGGAACCGGACGGCAATTTCTTGGAAACCATTTGCAACGAAGTTTTCGTTGATGCGAACGGCATGCCGTACGATGGTTATGG
>CAZSOK010000133.1:0-5278 GCA_964608445.1 uncultured Treponema sp.
TTTTTTTAAAAGTCAGTGAGTTTTTGGGGAAAACTCACTGAGAATTTTGGCGGCTGCCACTGCGTTCGTGCCGGAAAAACGATGACAAAAGCGTCATGTTGGCGTACAATAGGAGAGGAGCAGATACTATGGATTACGATGTCATTGTGATTGGGGCAGGGCCGGCGGGCGTTTCTGCCGCGTTGTACGCAAAACGCGCCAACTTGAACGTGCTCGTGCTGTATTATGGCGAAAGCCAGCTGGAAAAGGCGCACCAGATTGACAATTACTACGGCTTTCCCGGCGGCATTGCGGGCGCGGACTTGTATGCGGCGGGCATTGCGCAGGCAAAAACGCTGGGCGTTGCCGTTGCCGAGCGTGAGGTGACGCACCTGGAGATGACTGCCCCCGCGCCGCAGACGCAGTACCGCGTGGTTGCGGGCGGCACGGAATACACGGCGCGCGCACTCATTCTGGCGACGGGCAACAAGCGGTTGCGCCCCGCCGTCCCTGGAATCGTGGAATTTGAGGGCAAGGGCGTGTCATACTGCGCCGTCTGCGACGGCTTTTTTTACCGCCAGAAAACGGTGGCCGTCATCGGAAACGGCAGCTTTGCCGCGAGCGAGGCGAACGACTTGGTGCATATTGCCTCGGGCGTCACGATTTTGACGGACGGAAAGGACGACGGCGAGCTGCAAAAGGCACTGGCCGCCGCCCCGGACCTGGCGCAGAACGTGACGGTTGACGTGCGCAAGATTGCCCGCATCCGTGGCAAGGACGACACGGGCAGTAAGGTTGGCGCGGTTGACTTTGCCGACGGCGGCAGTCTTGAAGCGGACGGCGTGTTTGTCGCGCTCGGTTCGGCGGGCGCGGTTGACTTTGCCAAAAAACTCGGTCTTGCCCTGAACGGAGACAGCATTGCCGTCAACGAACACATGGCGACAAACGCGCCCGGCGTATTCAGTTGCGGCAACGCGAACGGCGGGCTTCTGCAAGTATGCAAGGCGGTGCATGAAGGCGGCATTGCCGGGCTTGCGGCGGTGGAGTACGTCCGGGGAGCGCAGAAAGCGACATGACGGCGCGGGAGCGTGAAAAGACGATCGTCCGCACCAGCCTGCTCGGAATCGGCACGAACGTCGCGCTGTCCGCGCTCAAGGCGGTGGTCGGTCTGCTGTCGCATTCGATCGCCATTGTCCTTGACGCGGTGAACAATCTGACTGACGCGCTGTCGTCGCTCGTGACGATTATCGGCACAAAGCTGGCGGAAAAGCCCGCCGACCGTGAGCATCCGTTCGGGCACGGCCGTGCGGAATACCTTTCCGCGCTCGTGATTGCGGTGATTATCCTGTACGCGGGCGTTACGTCGCTCGTGGAATCGGTCAAGAAAATACTTGCGCCCGCAACGCCCGCATACCGTTCTGCCACAATCGCGATTGTGGCGGTGGCGGTGGCAGTCAAAATCGTGCTCGGACTGTTCGTCAAGGCGACGGGAAAGCGCGTGCATTCGGATTCGCTTACGGCAAGCGGGCAGGATGCCTTGCTGGACGCGGTGATTTCCCTGTCAACCTTGCTGGCGGCGGCAGTGTTCCTGTGCGCGCATATTTCGCTGGAGGCGTATTTGGGCGTGGGTATTTCGTTCGCCATCATTGCGTCGGGCGTGCAGACGGTGCGCGAGACGCTGAGCAAGATACTGGGCGAGCGGCTGGACGCAGGGATTGCCCGTGCGATTAGGGCGACGGTCCGCGCCGTTGACCCTGAGATTCACGGCGTGTTCGACTTGGTGCTGAACAATTACGGACCGGATCGGCATATCGGCTCGGTGCATATCGAAGTCCCCGACACTTGGACGGCAGACAAAATCGACATCGTTTCGCGCAAAATCAGCGCGGACGTGTACGAGCGTCATGCGGTCGCGCTGGCGGCAATCGGCGTGTACAGCGTGAACGTCAAGGACGATTCGGCGGCGCGGGTGCGCGCGCAGGTAGAAAACATCGTGCGCGAGCATAAGGATATTCTGCAAATGCACGGTTTTTACCTGAACGAGGAGCAAAAACAAATGCGCTTTGACATCATTGTGTCGTTCGACGCGCCGAACATGCAGTCAATGTTCAATCACGTTGTCGCCGATGTGCGCGAGGCGTTCCCTGACTATGACGTGCAAGTGCAGTTGGATACGGACATCTGCGACTAGCGTTCGTCCGTGATTTGCTGTGCGTTCTTGTACCAGATACGGCATTCCAGCAGCGCAAAGGCAATGGCTGCCACGCTGAACCAGCGGTATCCTGTGGAGAACGCGGCGAAAAAATTGTAGATGCCATGGAGCAGCGCCGCCCATACGAATGGCATGACGTTGTTCCGCTGGTGGCGGAACCGCCACAGGTACAGCCCGCTCAGTGCCGCGCAGAACGTATGTATCAGGACGGCAGTGCCCGTGCGCGCGAGCAGCAGCCTGAACGCGGCGGCGATATCTTGCCCCATGCCGATTTCCTGTATCCGCTTGACCAGATAAATGACGGATTCAAAGCCGCCGAGCGTCAGCCCGAACAGCAGGCAGCACGAAAAGAACGCGGCGAGCGTCTGTTTTTTCTGCGGGACAAGCGCGAGGAACAGCATTTTGACGGTCTCTTCGATAAGTCCGTTGAAGATGACCGCCGTTACCAGAAGCGATCCGAACGTTTCCGCCGTGAACACGGGAATCGCGAGTACCACGTACTGCACGAACGCTATCGGTATGATTGCCGCCAGCGAAAGCAGGCACGACAGCAGCGCATACCGGAGCTTTAGCCCTGGAACGGCGAGCAAAAGGACGACGAATGCCGCCACGAGCGGAATAAAACAGAGTGCCAGAAAAGCGTAGAATTGCATCGTCTTATAGCATACAGAAAAATACGCGCGTTGTAAACGACCGCGCGTTACGGTATAATCAAGTATGAGCAAGGCACTGATTTTGATGGGCATTAAGCATTGCGGAAAAACGACGCAGGGACGAC
This sequence comes from uncultured Treponema sp., assembly GCA_964608445.1. Classification (GTDB taxonomy): domain Bacteria; phylum Spirochaetota; class Spirochaetia; order Treponematales; family Treponemataceae; genus Treponema_D. The sequence goes on from CAZSOK010000133.1 coordinate 2,970, forward strand.
TGCTTGCCAAGCATTTTGCCTGCCCGTTCTTTGACACGGACGACGTTGTGCAGGCGCAGACGGGCATGCCGCCACGGAGTTTGTTCGCCGAACGGGGTGAGGCGGCGTTCCTTGCCGCAGAGGTTGCCGCCTGCGCGCACCTCGCCCGCCTGCTTGCGGAGCGCACGCCCGCCGCAAAGCCTCATGCCGCCGTCATTGCGACAGGGGGCGGCATCTGCAAGAACGGTGAGGCGGTCGCCGCGTTACGTGCGCTGGGGACGCTGGTCTTTTTGGACGTGCCGGAAAGCACTGCCGCCGACCGCATTGTGCGCGAAGCAGTCATCGCCGCAGACGGCACGATGACCAACCTGCCCGCGTACATTGCCAGAGAACGACCGCAGACGCTGGACGACGTTCGCGCGATATTCCATCGTTTTTATGAGGATCGCACGAAACGATATGCCGATCTCTGCGCCGTGCGTGTGCCGATGACTCCCGGCACTCCCGAAGAGAATATGCAGACGATGTTGCGGATACTCGCAGCGCGGCGTTAGTCCGCGCCGCACCCGGAACAGCCGACTCCGCAGGAAGAACAGTTGCCGTGGCAGCCGCTTTCGCGCGGTTGCGGCAGTTCGTCTTCCGTCGCGTCCCTGACATCTGCCACTTCCACATCGAAGTGCAGGGTCTTTCCCGCGAGTTCGTTGTTCGCGTCCACCGTGATAATGTCGTCGGTCACGTTGGTGACGGTCACGATAGCCATGCCCGTCGCCGTTTCTGCCTGGAATTTCTGTCCTACCGCAATCGGAACGCCCGCGTCAAACTGCGCGCGCGGCACTTCGGCACGCAGTTTTTCGTCATACTCACCATAGGCATCTTGCGGGGCAACGACGACGTGCAGCGTGTCGCCCGTGTTCTTGCCTTCAAGCGCACGTTCCAGTCCCGGAATAAGGTTTCCGTAGCCGTGCAGGTACTCCAGCGGCGCGGATTGCTCCGATGCGTCAATCACTGCGCCGTCGTCTCCGCGCAGGGTATAGTGGATTTTTACCATTTTGTTCGTTGTAATCGCCATACTTCAAACATACTGTTTTGCAAGGTTTTCGGCAAGGCAAAAAATGCCGGTGCGTTTGTGCCGCCGCCGTTTGCGCGGCATGGTGTCCGCCAGTGCGGTGGAAACGTTTGTACTGCGCGGTGGAAACGTTTCGACTGGTCAGTGGATACGTTTCTACCGTATGCATGGAAACGTATCCACGTTGCGGTGGAAACGTTTCCACTGACAAGCGGATACGTTTCCACTTGCGGGGCGAAGCCTTATCGTACCGGCGATTTTATCGTACAATAGGATAGGAAGTTTTCCTGCCAGCTTTATCGATGTTTTATGGAATCATTGTGAGAATGCAGTCTGAAAAGGGCGGCAAACACAATATTCCTCATCTTCACGCATTGTATGGAGATAATGAAATTGTTATGATATTTGACGGAACTATCATTGAAAGTAATTTTCCTGCTGAGCAACTGAAACTTTTACAGGCGTGGATTGCAATTCATGAAGACGAATGACAAGCAAACGGGACGATGCTCAGCAACGGCGAAGGCTATTTCAAGATAAAGCCGTTGCGTTAGGAGAAGTGTATGTTGCGACCTACGGCAAAAAAAGTTATTCCCCTCGACAATTACCGGCTTCGCATTGTGTTTGACAATGCGGAAGAGCGGCTGTTCGATGTCGCGCCGTATATGCAAGGTGCATGGTACGGACGGCTCAAAGATAAAGCGTATTTTAACAGGGTGACGACGGACGGCTTTACGGTCGTATGGCCGGACGGACAAGACATCTGCCCTGATGAGCTGTATTCATGCAGCTACGAAGCGAACGCGTGAGCATATCGTGTGTGCCATTTTTTCAGATTGCGGGGCGAATATGCAATAAGTCGTTGAAGTGGTGGCATTAAACAGTCGTATCGGAAATAATCTATCTGAGCAGAAGTACCGGCAAGAACCAGTAGGGGCGATTCCTTAGGGTGCTGAGGTTGATGGCAATGGCTGATGAGCCGCGGTAGTCTTTGAGGCGGGACAAATTCCGGGCGGCTGCTTTCTTTTTGAGCGAACGCGCATAACGGATTACCGGCAAAGTCTGTTCGTCGTCCAATGCGTCTATAATTCTTTTTGCCTCTGTCTTTGTGGCAATCGTTTCAGTGGTCATGCGGTCTCCTGTTTGCAAGCAGTGTATCACAATGCGCCGCATCTGTTACGCATACATCTGCATGACGATGACCACTTCGCCGCCGCCCTTACCGCGTGAGGCTTCTGAAATGATTGCGAATCAGTTTGCCCGA
>CAZSOK010000134.1:0-5181 GCA_964608445.1 uncultured Treponema sp.
TCAATCGCCATAATCTCGCGGCGGTCGAGCTGGGCATAGCATCCTGTCACCACCACGGCACAGGCGGGACACTTTGCCAGCAGCAGCCGGATAATGCGCCGCGCCTTCTGCTCTGCCTTCGCCGTTACCGTACACGTGTTCACCACGCACAAAACCACGTCGTCTTGCCTGGCGCTGGCGGCGGTCAGCGGCGTCATCGTGACGGAAAATCCTGCGTCCACAAAAGCACGCGCCGCGCCCTCGCTTTCTGCCTGATTGAGTTTGCAGCCCAACGTTTCAAAATGGACAGTGTTCATCGATATTTAAGCAGAACGAAAGAAGTTCAGCGCAGGCGGGCGGACACGCGTTCCTTGCCGCGCAGGGCATCTGCCTGAGACGCGTCCAGCTCAATCGCCTTGTTGTATGCTTCCAACGCAGAAGCATAGGTATTGGTCATTTCCCGCGCATAACCGCAACGCGTCCAGAACAATGCCCGCGACGGCTCGACGTGAACCGCCATCGTATACGAAATATCAGCGTGCTCATAGCGCGCCTGACGCATATAAATTTCACCCATGTAGTAATATGCCCAGCCAAAATCGCTGGCACTCGCGGGAGCATTCGTCACATACAGCTGGAACATCTCAAGCGCGCTGCTGTTCTTGCCCTGATAGTAGCGCGCCTCCGCCAACGCCTCTATCAGCCGGATATCCGTGCTGTTTTTCTTGCGCGCCTCAAGGGCGTACTGCTCTGCCTGCCCGTACTGACGGTTACGGATCAGACTCCAGCACAGCACGCAGTAGGAGTCGATGTTATAGGGGTTATCCCTGATTTCCTGCTCGCAGACCGCTATCGCCTCGGAATAACGGCCTTTACGGTACAAATCGAGCGCGTCCGCTTTCTGGGCGACCAGCGCGCTGGCTGAGACAAAAAAAAACGTGCATAAGACAATCAGTTTTCTCATCGTGCTACTCCGTCATCGTACATGTGCCGCAAAAGCGGGATCCTGGCTCCAGAACGACCTGCTTTGAAGTAATGTCGCCAAGCACCGACCCCGACCCGGACACGAACACCAAGTCCCGCGCGGAAATATCGCCTTTTACGTTGCCGCGGACGAGCACGCGCGTGGCGGTAATGCCCGCCTCCACGACGGCATCGGTATCCACCACCAAATCGTTCGTCGCCGCGATCGCCCCGTAGACTTTGCCGCGAATCATAAAGGGCTTGGCGAACCGTATCGTTCCGCGGAAAACGATGTCGTCCGCCAAAATCGTGTCGAAATCGTCTTCTTCCATATTGAACAAATCGGTGTCTTTCACTTCAAACATAGGACAGCATACCTTGAAATCGGCTTGGTGGTCAAGGCGATTTTTCCGTGTACTTTTCCCGCGATTTCGGCTATACTGAGAGCATGACACGCTTTGAACTGCGCACAGCCGTCCTCTTTTTCCCGGCGCTGCTGTGCATCGCCTGCGGAAGCACACAGATTGCCACATCAGATGGCTCGGCGGACACGCTTTTTGCCGACGCGCGCACGTGCATCGACGCGCCGGAAGACGACACGATAACCCTGCTTTTTGCCGGTGACATCATGGCGCACTCCGTCAACTACAAGCCCGGCAACTTCGGCGCGATTTGGAGCGACGTCGCGCCGGTCATTGCGGCGGCGGATCTTGCCTTTGCCAATGTGGAAGCACCCGTCGCCGACCGTCTCCCCTGGAGCACGTACCCGCAGTTCAACATGCACGCCCCGTATATCGACGCGGCAATCGACGCAGGCTTCGACGTGTTCTCGCTCGCGAACAACCACACCAACGACAAAGGGCTTGACGGCATGCAGCAGACACTCGCCTATTTCAGCGGGAAAAAGGACGTGTATTCGTGCGGCATCAAGGCGACGGCGGACGCGCCGCTCACCTATCAAGTCATCCGAAAAAACGGCTGGACGATATTGTTCGTCGCGTTCACGGAAATCGTGAACGCATACAACGACGCGAGTCACTTCGACTATATCCCGCCGCAAGGCAAACGGCACGACACGATCCTTGCGGACCTGAAGCGGCTGCGCGCTGAAAACCCGTGCGACGTGTTCGTAATCTCCGTCCATGCAAACGAGCCGGAATATGTCAGGAGCGTCGCCGACCACCAACGGCAGTTCTACCACGACCTGATCGCGCACGCGGACACCGACATCGTGTGGTCGAACCATGCGCACGTGGTCAAAGACTGGGAAATCGTCCCGGCGGACACAGAGACGCGCGGGGGGCTGATCATGTACGCCAACGGCAACACTATCAGCGGACAGCGCACCGACCCGCAGTTCGGCAACCCCGGCCACGACCGCGACTATACCGGCGACGGTCTGCTGATGACCGTCACGCTGCGCAGAACGCCCGCCATAAACGGTCGGCCGACGCTCACGGTGGAAAAACTCGCGCCGCAGTTCATCACCACGTACATCGCGCCCGACCGGCAGTTCGTGCTGCGGCTCCTGGACGACGACCTTATCCATTCGCTGCGCCGCGCCGGGCTTGACAAATGGGCAGCCTACCTTGCCGAGCGCAAGGCACTCATGGAAACCATTAAGGAAACATCGATATGGCAATAAACTACGAAACGCTCCCCGTCTACGCGCAGAAACAGCGCATCCTTGACACGCTCGCATCGCACCAAGTCATCGTGGTGCAGTCACCCACGGGCAGCGGAAAGACCACGCAGATTCCCGTCATCCTGCATGAGGCAGGCTATTCGGCAAACGGCGTGATTGCCGTGACCCAGCCGCGCCGCATCGCCGCGCTGAGCGTGAGCGAATTCATCGCACGGCAGCTCAAGACGAACTATCCGGGGCTGGTCGGCTACAAAATGCGCTTTGAGGACAAGACCGACGCGAGCACCAAAATCAAGATTATGACCGACGGCATCCTGCTGCAAGAAATGAAGCTCGACCCGTGGCTCTCCAAATATTCCGTCGTCATGGTGGACGAGGCCCACGAGCGCAGCCTGAACATCGACTTCGCGCTCGGCCTGCTGAAACGCGTCCTCGCCGAGCGCGCCGACTTCAAAGTCATCGTCTCCAGCGCGACGATGAACGCGGAGGCATTCAGCACCTATTTCGGCGGCTGCCCGATCGTGACGATTGACACGGTGACGTACCCCGTCACGATGATTTACGACCCGCCCGCCGTCAAAATAACCACCGCGACCGAAAGCGGCTGCGAGGCAATCCTGCGCAAAGTGGAGACGACGATTGAGCGCGTGATTGCGGGCAAGGACGACGGCGATATCCTCGTGTTCCTGCCCGGAGAAAAAATCATCCGCGACTGCGTGCGCCGCCTCGCACACGCGCCGTTCCGCAGCAAACTGCACATCATTCCGCTGTACGGCAGGCTGCCCAAGGAAGAACAGGAACGCGTCTTCGAGGCCGCGCCGTTCGGCAGGAAGAAAGTGATCGTCTCCACCAACATCGCCGAAACGTCCGTCACGATTAACGGCGTGACCACGGTCATCGATTCCGGGCTGGCAAAGCTGAATTTCCACAACCCGCGCACCTACACGTCAAGCCTGGTCGAAACGCCCGTGAGCAAGGCGAGCTGCAACCAGCGGCGCGGGCGGGCGGGACGGACCTGCGCGGGAACGTGCTACCGCCTGTACAGCCGCGACGATTTTGAGAGCCGCCAGCTCTACACCACCGAAGAAATCTACCGCACCGACCTGAGCGAAGTCGTCCTGCGCATGGCGGAACTGGGCATCACCGATTTCGAGTCGTTCGACTTCATCTCGCCGCCGGGAAAAGAAGGCATCCTGGGCGCGATTGACACGCTCAACCTGCTCAACGCGCTCAACCCCGACCGCACGCTCTCTTCCGTCGGCAAGCTGATGACCGAATTCCCGCTTGAGCCGCGCGTGAGCCGCATCCTCGTAGAAAGCATGACCCGCTACCCCGACGTGCTGGAAGAGACGCTGATTGCGGCGGCATTCCTGAGCGCGCAGTCGCCGTTCGTGCTGCCGGCCGGAGAAGAAATGGACGCGCGCAAAGCGCACCACGCGTTCCGGGACTTGCAGGGCGATTTCGTGTCGTATGTCCGGCTGTTCCGCACGTACCAAAGCATGAAAAACCAGGAGCGGTTCTGCAAGAACAATTATCTGGACGAAAAAGTGATGGCAGAAATCGCCAACATCAAGCAGCAGCTGGAAGACGAAGTGTCCGCGCTCGGCTTTCCGATCACGGGCGGCGGCTCAATGGACGATTACCTGTGCTGCATTGCGGCGGGCATGATCCAGTTCGTGTGCGTGCGCGAGGGACGGGAAAATTACCGCAGCCTCACCGCCGACCATATCACCATCCACCCCGGCTCCAGCATGTTCCGCAACGGCCCGCTGTTCATCGTGGCAGGCGAGATCGTGCGGACGAGCCGGATGTTCGCCATGAGCGTGTCGCCGCTCACGCGCACCTTGCTCCAGCGCATCTCGCCCGATCTGGAAGGACGGCTGGATGCCGCGCGCGGCAAGCACGGGCGCGCGCTCACCGGAAACCTTGCCTACAGCGGCGGCGACTTCCGCGACCAAAAAGACACGATCGGCCGCGATGACGGACGGTTCGGCGGCAAGACCAAGAAAGGCAAGGACGAGCATACCGTCATCATCGGCGGCATTCCGTTCGCGCTGCAAAAAGCCAAAGGAAAAAAACAGCTCGTCCTGCCGTTCGACCAGTTCAAGTCCGCCCTGCTCGCCGAGCATGAGGAGAACCGGCTCGCACAGATCGGCGGGCTGAAAGGCAAAATCCTGCTCAAAGGCGGCGAACTGCTTTCCGGCGAAAAAATGGAGCTTATCTGCCGGGTCACCAAAACGCTCGACCTGCTCCCGATCGGCGAAAAAAACTGGCCGCGCGGCATGAACGTCCGGCTCGGAAAAGACGGCGGCACGGAGACGCTGATTGCGAGCATGGACTATATCCTGCGCGTCACGATGGCAAAGGCAAAGAGCCGCGAATACGGATTCATCTGCCTGCACACCGACGGCAAGGGAACGTACTGGTTCAAAGTGAGCAGAGGATTTGCGACGGCGCTCAACGAAAGCCTTGCCAGCCTCGAAACGCTGATTGACGAGGCGACGGTCGCCCTCACCCCCGCACAGAAAGAGAAAGTGAACGCCGTCTACCGCGTGCTGAACGGACTGTACGGGTGATTCGTGCGGAGCGTTTCT
>CAZSOK010000135.1:0-5099 GCA_964608445.1 uncultured Treponema sp.
GAAAACAAAATAGAAAAGGACGGTTTCCAAATTCAATGCAAGCAAGAAAATTACATCGGAGGAACAAAGCAAGCAATCTCACACTATCTAGGCATCATAAACTATCTGTCTGGCAAAACGTCAATAAAAAATACCTACGCAAAAGAAGTGAGGACTGATAATAACACGCAGTTCTATTTTGGCGAAATTCTGTTCGATGTGGGATTGGAAAAACTGGAATTCAAGGGAGAAAATCGGACATACTTTGGCGCATACCAAGAAAAATATCAGGCACTTGCAAAAATCCTAAATGAAGATATTCCAAGCCGAACAGACAAACATTTCAAGGTTTTGGATGATGTGTTCTGTTATTCGTTGTTTAAATCAGACGAATGCCGCACAGAGCCAAAAATACGCCATTTCTACCTTGGTTCTTGACTCTTTCCGAAAGGCAGGAATCGCCCATACAACCTATCGACCTCATCCCCGCGACCGACAAAACATCACCCGATGTCTCCGACGGCTTCGTACACGTCGGAAACACATTATCCGAGGCTTCGGATTGTTCCACGGCATCCGGCGGAACGCTGTCGGCGTTAGTTTTCGGCGGAATCCGTGCTTTCGGCGGTGATGTGTGCGTACAGGGTGGCTATCCGCTCGTCGTAGGCGGCAAGGTTGGCTTTTGCCGCGGACTCCTGGGCGCGTTCGAGCGTATGCAGGGCGGCTTCTTCGTCGCCGAGCGCGTACCGGCATTCCGCGTACAGCAGGTAGAGCGGCGCGAGCGCGGCGGGGTCGGTATGGGACGCGATGTTTTTCTCACAGAACTGCGCGGCTTCTTCCGCGCGCTCGCAGCGGATATACGTGACCACGATGTTCAGCAGCGTGTCATAGTCGGTCGGATCCAAATCGAACACGGCTTGGAACTGGGCGGCGGCTTTCTTCGATTTTCTGCCCCACAGATAGGCTTCGCCCGCCTGCACGAGCGCGTCATTGCGGAACGCGATTTTGTCGTCATGCAACGCGGCGTTCTCATACCAGACGGCGGCCTGCTGCGCGGCACGCGCGGCCTTTGCATATTGGCCGAGCGACATCAGCACGAAACTCAAATCGTACCATGCCTGCGCGTTCGTCTTGTCCGCCCGCACCGCTTTTTCCAGCGTGTCGCGCGCGGTCTCATAGCGGCGTTCCATCATCAGCGTAAAGCCCGCCTGATACAGCCGCTCCGATTCCGCCAGACGTTCCGTGACGCGATCTTCCGCCCCGGAACGATGGCAGGCGGCAAACGGCAGCACCGCAACAAGCGCACCCACAAGCATCATGCAAAACCGCGTCCGTCTCATACCGATTTCCTCACTCCGCAAAGAACTGCATCACGCCTGCGGCAATGCCTCTGGCGCGTTTTTCCAGCGATTCCGTGTCGGTCTTGGTGTGCTGATTGCCCAGTTCCACGACCGCCGTCGGAATCGTGCTGAACGATGTCTGCGTCAAATCCTGCTCGAACGTGCCGTCGCCGTAAATCGGCAGACCTTGCGCGCGCAGCCCGTCAATCAGGCACTGACCGAGCCGCTCGCTTTCCTGCCACTGTTTTTTGACGGTGTTAAGCGAATGCAGGGCTTCGGGAATGACGCAGTAAAAACAGCCCTTGTCGTCTTTTTCCCGGTCGCCGTCGTAATGGAGCGCGATATGTATGGCGGCGGTGTTATTGCTGATGACCGTCCGCGCGATGTTGTCCAGCTGCACGTCGTCGCCGTCGCGGAGCAGCAGCACGTCAAAGCCGTTTTTGAGCAGCTCCGTCCTGACAAGCCGCGCCGTCCGCAACGTCACTTCCGCCTCACCCGTGCCGTCGGCAAACTGCATGCCGCCGCTGACCGCAATCGACTCGACCGCACCGAGCGGCGACGTTCCGCCCGTGAGCTTGGGCGACTTGTCGGGGTGGGAGTACGTCTTTACCCGCGAGCCGCCCTTTGTCCCGTGCCCGGCGTTCACGGCGACCACTATATCGCGCCGGTTCGTCCGCGCCCGGTACAGCGACGCCACACCCGTGTTGATTTTTGAGAAATCCGCGTAGTTCCATTTTGGGTCAAGCGGAACGGCATACGAACGGAACGATCCGTCGTCCGCGAATGATTTTGCCTGCGTCATGTTCGCGAGCCAACTCTTGCCGTTCTTGCGGACGACATCAAGCGTGTTCACGCTCACCGAATTGGCATCGATACGGTCGGAAGTCTGCGGGTCGTCAAAATAATACGATCCGAGCGCGCTGATCGCATACAACTTGCCGCCGACTTTGCCGAGGTACAGGAACACATGACCGGGAAAGCCCATCACCGTGCCGGGATTGAGCGCGCCGACTGCGGACGCGCGGGCGGCAAGCGACTCTTCCCCGAACGACACCGTTTTTCCGGGGACTGCCATCTGCGAGCGGCTGTTGCGCGGAAGCATAAAGCCAAAGCAGCGGAAAATATCCTTCAGATATTCGGAGCAGTCCCGCGCGTCTGCCATGCCGCCCCACCCGTAGCGCACGCCGAGCGGCTTGAACGCCTGCGCAAGCACGTTTGCCGTCGTGTAGTCGAGCAGTCCCTCCGTGCAGATACCCGCCGGAATCGCCGCATAGGCAATGCCCAATGTCTCATCGGCTTTTTTGTACGGAATCTCGGCGATATAACACGCATACGGCATGCGCTGGAAAAACTGCCCCGCAACGCGCTCGTCGTTCCAGTCTATCGTATGCAGGTACGTCCCCATAAAAAGTTCCGGGATGCCGCCAAACGCCTGGTCGCCAGGGGGAACGGCATAGTCCGCAGACAGGACGCACCGATCCGCCGTAATCGTGATGAATCCGTCCTGCGCCTGCGTGGCATAGTCAAAATAGCGCAGGAACTGGTCGTCGTCGCAGAACGCCACGTCCTCGCGGTGAATCCAGCCCGTGCAGTAGTTCGTCCGCACGTACAGCCACCGGCCGTCGCTGCTTTCCCACAGCACGAGGACGGGTTCGTTCATCAGCACGCCCGAATTCTGCGCCGAATCATCGTACCAATACGAATCGTCGTTCGTGTACAGCGTATCGTCGGGAACGAGCCGCAGATCCGACCGCCGTACCGTCACCGCCTTGCGCACGGGAAAATCCTGCGACGCAACGCCCGCCACTTTCTGCGCGCCCGAAAAATATGCGAAGTCGCCGAGCGGCGCAAAGTGCATTGCCGCGTACAGTGCGCGCCAGTCATTCGCCGTGAGCCGGTACGATTCGCCGTCCTTCTTTTTATACCAGGGATACGCCGGATTATAGCGCACCATGAATTTGCGGATGTCAGCCGACGACGCAACCCGGTCAAAACGGCGCAAATCATGCACAAAAAACGCATTGTCGCCCGCCGCCATAGACTGCTGCATAACCTGCTCGTTCCACCGCGCAATCTGCGCCTTGGTCATTATGATGTCGTATGGTTTCTTTGCGCGGGTAATCCAAAAAGAAGCGTCCAGCATTTCGGCACGAACGCCGGGCGCAAGCCGCACGATTTCCTGCCCGCCGTTCCCGGCAGGAAGACCAGATGAGACGGAGACGCAGGAAATCAGCAGCGAGCAGGCGCACAGCAGGATGGCACGGAACAATCGGTACATATCGCCCCAAAACTACCGAATGAAATTCGTAAAGATTTTTTTCTCCGGCTCCGGCTGAGCCACCCCCGCGCGCTTGCCCGCCTCAATCGACTTGAGCAGCCACGCCATATTGCGTCCGAGCGTCTTCATCACCTGCACGCCCTCTTCGTCCTTGAGCACGTCTTCGGGAGTCGCGCCATGCACCATGTTCCAGTACCGCGACGTAACGACCGGCTGCTGCGCATACGTGATGTATTTGTTCAGCACATCCAAAGCCGCCGTCGTGCCGCCGCGCCGCGCAGAGACGACCGCCGCAGCAGGCTTAAAGCGCAGGAATTTTTCGCCCTGCCAGTACAGCCGATCCAAAAACGCCGTTATCTCGCCGCTCGCCGACGCATAGTACACCGGCGACCCGAACACCACGCCGTCCGCCGCCTGCACCTTTTCGACTGCCTCGCCAACCATGGCATCCATTTCGCCCGTCAGCGCACGGCCGCCCACCCAGAACAGCTCCGTCTCAATCCCGTTCGCGTTCAGCTCGTCGGCAACAAGCCGCAACGCCGTATAAGTACAGCCGTCCTCGCGACGGCTTCCGTTAAAAAGCATGACTTTCATATTTGCCTCACTCAAAAATGTTTTTGCCTACAGCATGATTTTTGCGACCAAGCCGTACTGCTCGCTCACCGGGTTTATAATCGGCGCGACAGCGACGCTCATCGTCTGCGGAAGATCCAAAAGCTCGCGCAACGTATTGTTGTGTATGCGCGAATACCTTCCCGGACTGACGCACCCGATAATCGTTCCCGTAGCAACAGACGCAAGACCGCCCATCATCATTGAGATGCCTACCGCCGCTGACGGACTGTCGGCAATAATCGCCGGCACGGCAATCGCTGTACCGGCAATGATGAACGTAAGACCGCCCACATGCGTGGCGAGCTGTACGACGCCCCGTCCCACATCGCCCTGCGCGAACGATCCGATGCCAAACCCGCAGAAAACATTCAGCGCGATATAGCCGCCCGCCGACTTTGAGTGCCGCTCATACAATTCCAGTTTCTGCTCGTCGGTCAGATAGAGCATCAGCTCCGCAAGCCTGTCATGGTAGGTATCAAATCCTTCGGTGAGGAGGTGATCCGCCTCAACATACGCCTGCCCGCGTGTCATGCTCCCGGCAGGCCGCACGGAACTTTTCAGGATCTGCGTCCTTTTCGCCTGATACTCCGCCTCCGAAATCACCCCGCCGTCAAACAGCCGCTTCCATTTTGCCAGATCGTCCGGCGTATTCTGGGCGAACGCCGTCACCGCCAGCAGGCACAAAATCCCTGCACATATTCCGTATTTCTTCATATTATATGAAACTCCTCTGCCACAGAATAATACACATCAAACAACTTTACAAGTACATACGCACTTGTCCCCCAAAATATGCTATACTGTTCCGCATGAAAAAAGCCTTGCTCGCCGCCGCAATCCTGTTCCTCGCTCCGCTGTGCGCGTTCTGCGCCGCGCCGTCGCTGTAT
>CAZSOK010000136.1:0-4988 GCA_964608445.1 uncultured Treponema sp.
CTTTTTCATCGTTATACCTCCAGAGTGAAAAAAGATGTACGATTTTACCCCCCCCTCGCTCACCTTGTCAATAGGTTTCGCGGATTTTCCCGCCGTTTTTTGTGTTTTTTTCCGCGGGAGCGGGGTTTTAGGGGCGGTGTCCCCCGGATGCGGAGTTTCGCGCGGGCTTCTCTGCGTGAGGCTGTTCCAAGCGGGCGTTATTTGCTATACTGGCGGCAGAGGTACGAAGCAGTATGTTCAAACCGCAGTTACTGACCAGTCTGAAGTCGTATTCAGCGAGGACGTTTGCCAGCGACGTGATTGCCGGCGTTATCGTGGGGATCGTGGCGTTGCCGCTCGCCATTGCCTTTGCCATTGCCAGCGGCGTGAAGCCGGAGGCGGGGCTGTTCACGGCGATTGTCGCGGGGTTCTGTATCAGCGCGTTCGGCGGCAGCACGGTGCAGATTGGCGGACCGACGGGGGCATTCGCGGTGATCGTCTACGGGGTGGTCGCCGAATTCGGCGTTGCGGGGCTTGCCACGGCGACGGTCATGGCGGGCATCCTGCTGATCCTGCTCGGCGCGTTCAAGATGGGCGGGCTGGTCAAGTTCATCCCGTACACGATCGTGACGGGCTTTACGGCGGGCATTGCGGTGACGATTGCGGCGGGGCAGGTCGGCGACTTTCTGGGGCTGGCGATCACGCAGTTCCCCGACGGGTTCGACAAGATGCCGGGCGACTTCCTGGGGAAAATCCACACCTACGCGCTCAATATCGGCGCGGTCAACCCGTATTCGCTGGCGGTTGCGGCGGTGAGCATGGTCGTCCTGTTCGTCTGGCCGAAAATCAGCCAGCGTATTCCCGGCTCGCTCGTCGTCATCGTGCTGGCGACGGTCGCGACGGTCGTCCTGCACCGGGCGTGCGGGTGGGAGACCGACACGATCGGCAGCCGCTACGGCGCGATTCCGTCGTCGCTGCCCGCGCCCAAGTTGCCCGACTTCCGCCTTTCCACGATCCGCGCGCTCTTTCCGACGGCGGTTTCGATTGCGGTGCTGGCGGCGATTGAGTCGCTTTTGAGCGCGGTGGTGGCGGACGGCATGACGGGCGACAAGCACGATTCCGACACGGAGCTGATCGGGCAGGGCATTGCGAACATCGTGTCGCCGCTGTTCGGCGGCATTCCTGCCACGGGCGCGATTGCCCGCACGGCGACGAACATCAAGAACGGCGGCAGGACTCCCGTTGCCGGCATTGTCCACGCGGTCATGCTGCTGCTCATCCTGCTGTTCCTCGGCCGTTTTGCGGTCTACATTCCCATGGCGGCGCTGGCGGCGGTGCTGATTCACGTGGCGTGGAACATGGCGGGCTTCAAGGCGATCCGCGCGCTCGCGCACGGCGAGCTGACGGACATCTGCGTGCTGACGGTCACGTTCCTGATCACGGTGTTCATCGACCTGACGGTGGCGATCGAGGTGGGGCTGGGCGTGGCGGCGTTCTTCTTCATCAAGAAGATGTGCGACCTGAGCGAGGTGCAGGCAAAGCGCGAGAACCTGACCGACGGCGTGGGCATCAACCGGGTGGACGGCGACTACGAGAACGGCGAGAAGCTGGACGTTCCGGCGGGCGTGATGGTCTACGAGATTGACGGCCCGCTCTTCTTCGGCACGGTGCGCAAGTTCGAGGTGGCGGTGACGCAGGCGAACCTCGCGTACAAGGTGCTCGTGCTCCGCATGCGCAACACGATGTACCTTGACGCGGGCGGCATCCGCGCGCTGGAGCAGGCAAAGGCGAGCTGCGACAAGAAGGGCGTGCAGATCGTGCTTTCGGGCATCCACACGCAGCCGTACCTGCTGTGCGAGAAAATGGGGCTGCTCGACAAGCTCGGCCGCGAGAATGTCTGCGCCCACATTGACCTTGCCATGGCGCGGGCGCGGGAGATTCTGGCGGGGCGCGCGTAAATGCCGCGGCTGCGTTTTCTGTCCGTCCTGCCGCTGCTCGCGTGCGCCGTGTCGTGCTACCGCGCGCCTGAGATGACGCTTTCCGAGATTGAGGCGGCGCGCGCGTCGCTGTCCAACGAGCTGATCGAAAAGACGGTGCGCCGTCCCAACACGGACAATCGTTTTGTGCCGGGCGAGCCGGGCGGCACGTACCATGAGTTCTGCCTGGCGGATCCCAAGAGCTTCAACCTGCTGATTGCCGAGAAGGACGCGGCGACCATGAGCGTGCTTTCTCCGCTGCACCAGTACCTTGCCGACTACGACATCGTTGCCCGCGCCTGGAAGCCGCACATCGCGTCGTTCGTCATTGAGATTGACGAGGCGAACGACAAGCTGGACGTTATCTACACGATCCGCGACGATGCCTGGTGGTCGTTTTATGGCGACCGGCATCCGCGCGTGAAGGTGACGAGCGACGACGTGGTGTTCTGGTACGACGAGATTTGCGGCGACGAGGCGTGCGGGTCGTCGGCGTACAACGCGCAGTTCATGCCCCTTGAGGACGGCACGGAGGCGCGTATCACCATAGAGAAAATCGACGACGCGCGGTTTGTCTTTCATTTCCCGCGCATCGTCGCCGAGCCGATCCTGAGCACGAACATGGACTTCGGTCCGGCGTTCCTGTACCGCCCGGCAAAGGAGCGCGGCGGCGCGGATGCCGTCAAGAAACTGTTCACCGTGGCAGCCGACCCGCGCGACATTCCCAGCTGCGGCCCGTATTTTCTGGTGTCGTACACGCCCAGCCAGCGGCTGGTGTACCGGCGCAATCCCGATTTCTGGGACAAGGACGCGAACGGCGAGAGCCATTACTATCCTGAGGAGCGGATCTGCCAGATCGTGGGCGACACGAACACGGGCTACCTGCTGTTCAGGCAGGGAAAAATCGAGGATTTCAGTCCCAGCCCTGAGCAGCTGGAGGACGCGGTGGCCGGTGCGCGCAACGCGCTCACGGCAGACGGCGAGCCGGTTGCGGACGCGGGCACGGACGGCTACACGGTCTTCAACGCGGACGGCGCGATGAGCGCGTCGTTCTGGTCGTTCAATCAGAACCCGCAGAACAGGGACGAGCCGTATTACGCCTGGTTTACCAAGAAGGAATTCCGGCAGGCGATGAGCTGCCTGCTGAACCGCGAGCGCATCATCCAGCAGACGTACCGGGGGCTTGGCGAGCCGACCTACACGTTCTTCCCTGCGGCGAACAAATACTACGACGAGAACATCATCTTGCAGTACCGCTACAGCCACGCGCAGGCACGGCGGCTGCTGGCGCAGGCGGGCTTTGTCCGGCGCGACGACGGATTCCTGTACGACGAGGGCGGCAACCGGGTTTCGTTCGACCTGACGTTCTCGTCGGGCGGCGGCGCGGTGCTGAGCGACATCGCGCAGATTATCGTGGACGAATGCCGGAAAGAGGGCATCACGGTCACGCCGCGCCCCACGGACTTCCAGAAACTCGTGGAGCAGCTGATGGGCAGCTACGACTGGCAGTCAATCATCATCGGCTTTTCCGGCGGGTCGGTGTTCCCCACGCAGGGGAGCAACGTGTGGGTGAGCGACGGGAACCTGCACCTGTGGTATCCGCTCCAGCCGTCCCCCGCCACCGACTGGGAGGCGCGCATTGACTACCTTTACCACGAGGCGAGCTGCATCGTCGAGTATGACAAGGCAAAGCCGTACTGGGACGAGTACCAGCAGATTATTTTGGAGCAGTGCCCGGTCATCTACCTGGTGCGCGGCCGCAGTTTCTTTGCGTTGCAGAACCGCTGGGACATGACTAACGTCTACTTTGACAACCTCAACGGCGCGGAGACGGCGTACTTGTACCTGCGGTAGGGGGATGCCCCAGGGAAAAGCGGGTGGCGGGGCAAAGGAACGTTTAAAATTGACGACTGATTAGCGTCGTCAATTTTAACTTCGACTAAAGCAAAGCGAGTTTCGTTTCACGAAACTCGGTAGCAATTCTGTAGGAATTGCGTAAAACTCGTTTATTATACTGCGATTTTCGCTTCGTTGCAAAATCGCGTTTTTAACAACTCCCGAATCTGAAGATTCGCTCGCTGTTAAAAAAATCAGGAGCATTTATGAAAAAGAAGATGTGTGCCGCGTTTGCGGCGATGATTGTGCTGGCGACGGCGGCGTTCGCGGATGCGAAATCGGACGCGCTCATAGAGGCGGCGAAAGCCAACAACGCCACGGAAGTGGCGCGTCTCATAAATGCTGGCGCGGACGTGAACGCGAAGGACGATGAGGGCTGGACCGCGCTCATGTGGGCGGCAAGGAAAAACGCGCCAGACGTGGCGAAGATGCTCATAGCGGCTGGTGCGGATTTGAACGCGAAGGGCTATGAGGGCTGGACTGCGCTCATGTATGCGGCATGGGAAAACGCGCCAGACGTGGCGAAGATGCTCATAGCGGCTGGTGCGGATTTGAACGCGAAGAACGATTACGACAGGACCGCGCTCATGTATGCGGCAGGGGAAAACGCGGTGGACGTGGCGAAACTGCTCATAGAAGCTGGAGCGGACTTGAACGCAAAGGACGAGGAGTTCGGGATCGGTATGACTGCGCTCATATGTGCGGAAAGATACGGCGCGGTGGACGTGACGAAACTGCTCATAGAAGCTGGCGCAGACGTGAACGCGAAGGACGATGAGGGCTGGACTGCGCTCATATATGCGGCATGGAACAGCACGCCAGAGGTGGTGAAGATGCTCATAGAAGCCGGCGCGGATTTGAACGCGAAGGATAATGACGGCAAGTGCGCGCTCATGATTGCGATAGAGCAAAACAGAGCTGATGTGGTAAAGACGCTCATAGAAGCGGGTGCGGACATGAAGACAAGGAACTATGACTACTTGATCGAGCTTATGTTGGCGAAGGCGGCGGCCATGGATTCGGACGCGCTATTGGAAGCGGCGGAAAACAACAACGCCACGGAAGTGGCGCGTCTCATAAATGCTGGCGCGGACGTGAACGCGAAGGACGATGAGGGCTGGACTGCGCTCCTGTATG
>CAZSOK010000137.1:0-2604 GCA_964608445.1 uncultured Treponema sp.
CAGATTTGTACGACATAATACTTGTCGCGGTCGTTGTGCTTTCGATATACGCGACAATCAAGTATCTCAGGAGAAACAAGCGGTTCGTTCATTGCGAGACCACCGAGGGCGTGTGTTCCGAGGTTCGCTCCGTACGGTACAACTTCATAGCCTGCACGAGACGATATTTCTACACCTACACGGTGAACGGCGTTTCCTACTCGGGCGAGGACTCCGAGGGCTTTTGGTTCAGGTACAAGCGCAAGGACTTGACCAATCCCGTCACCGTGGAATATCTGAAGGACAGCCCCGAAACCTCGCGGCTTGCGGTCGTCAGCCACAAAAACGGATTGCAGGTGGTTATGTACTTGTTCCTTGTCATCGGCGCGTTCGTGTATCTGGTCTTGCACAAGAACGGGATTTTGTGACAGGGCTGGAACAGCAGGAAGTTCTAGTGGCACAGATTTTGGCAAAACAGTTTTTAAGGAAAAAAAGATAAAATTGATGGCGCGCCTTGTGGCGTGTTTTCCGAACGAGTCTTTCATTGGAAGCGACACCGCAGGAAAGATTTTTCGGCGCGCAGAAAAAATGCGCCTGATTTTAAAGAAATGGGGAGAGGGCGAAACTTCGCGCTTTCGTGCTCGTTGCGCCCTTCCTGCGCCCGCACTTCGTTGCGGTCTGCCCCCTCTGTATGCACGGCAATAGTCGTGCTGTCAACGCCCCCTTCGCGTTCTTTGCAGCTACAGCGTGAGCGAATGTGTCCGCACGTTGTCCGCAAGGTAGGTCTTGAATTCCGCGAACGGCATAGTCTGCTGCGGTTTGCCGCTGTCGGCGCGGAATCGGACGCACACGGTGTTTTCGTCCTGTTCTTTTGCGCCGACCACCAGAATATACGGCGTTTTGTGTTCGCTCGTGATTACTTTGATTTTGCTTTTCATGTTGCTGTTGTCAAGGTAGGCGTTCGCGCGGAATCCGGCGGCGCACAGTTCGTCGGCGACTGTTTGGGCATAGGACGCAAAGTCATCGCCCACCGGCACGACGGCGACCTGCTCAAACGCGAACCAGGCGGGCATGGCACCGGCAAAGTTTTCTATTAAAATGCCGATAAAACGTTCGAGCGATCCGAGCACGGCGCGGTGCAGCATGACGGGATGGTGCTTCTGGTTGTCCGGGCCGATATAGGTCGCATCCAGGCGTTCCGCGCTCGGCAGGTGATAGTCCAGCTGAATCGTGCCGCACTGCCATTCGCGCCCGAGCGTGTCGTACAATTTGAATTCGAGTTTTGGTCCGTAGAACGCGCCTTCGCCGGGCTGAATTTCATAATCCAGTCCCGCCGACTTGCAGGCCTCTCCCAGCGCGGCTTCCGCGTGCTGCCAGGTCGCCTCGTCGCCCACGTGGTCTTCGGGCATCGTGCTGAGCTTGACGGCAACGTGCTTGTCAAAGCCGAAGTCCTTGTACACGTCGAGCAGCAGGCGGCAGAATTTCGCGACTTCCGCCTCAATCTGCTCTTCCGTGCAGATGATATGCGCGTCGTCCTGCACAAAGCCGCGCACGCGCATGATGCCGTGGAGCGTTCCGCTCGGCTCGTTGCGCACGCAGTGGCCGAATTCCGCCAGCCGCAGCGGCAAATCTTTGTATGAGCGCAGACGGGTCTTGAAGATTTCGAGCGCGCCGGGGCAGTTCATCGGCTTGACGGCGAAAATGCGCTTTTCGCTTTCGGTGATGAACATGTTCTGCTGGTAATGACCCCAGTGCCCGGATCGTTCCCACAGGCTGCGCGGCATGATTGCCGGCGTGTTCACTTCTTTGTAGCCGTCGGCAATGATTTTCTGGCGCATATAGTCCTGCAAGGTCACGTACATCTGCCAGCCGTTCGGATGCCAGAAAATCTGACCGGGATCTTCGCTGTCAAGGTGGAACAAATCCATCTGTACGCCCAGCTTGCGGTGGTCGCGTTTTTCGGCTTCCTCAAGCCGGTGCAGGTAGTCCTTCAGGTCGTTCGGCTTTGCGAATGCGACGGCATAAATGCGCGTGAGCATGGGGCGGTTCGAGTCGCCGCGCCAGTATGCGCCCGCCACGCTCATCAGCTTGAACGCCTGCGCGTTGATGTCTTTGGTCGTCGCTACGTGCGGTCCGCGGCACAGGTCGGTAAAGTCTTCTTGCGTGTAGGTGGAAATGACTTCGCCCGCGTCCAAGTCGCGTATCAGCTCAAGTTTGTAGGGCTGGTCGGCAAACTGCGCGAGCGCGTCCTCTTTGCTCACTTCCTTGCGCACGAACGCCGCGCCCGTCGCCAGAATCCGGCGCATTTCTTTTTCGATGGCGGGAAAATCAGCTTCGCTCGCCTTGTGGTCGGCGGGAAAATCAAAATCGTAATAAAAACCGTTTTCAATGGCAGGACCGATTGCGATTTTCGTTCCCGGAAACAAGTGCAGGACGGCTTCCGCCATAACGTGCGCGCAAGAGTGCCGCATCATCTGAAGTTTTTCATCAACAGCCATTTCGTAAAAACCTACTGGGTAAAAAGATTTGTACTATATTATAACGCCCGCCGGTCGGTGTCAAGACTTCCCCTGACTTCGTTTTGCATGGAAGGGCTATCCTGTTTGCCTGTGTGTTTCACGCCGT
>CAZSOK010000137.1:2704-4918 GCA_964608445.1 uncultured Treponema sp.
GCCGTAAAACGCGTTATCACATTCGCAGCGAGCGCGGATGTGCGAGGTTTTTCCTTTTTGGAGATGCTGGCAAGGGGCAAGTGTTTTTGCAGACTTCCATAAATTCCGCTTTGGGTGTATAATTATGGTACAACTTTTTTCAGAGGTCGTTTTTATGGTTATTCTTACGTTGAACTGCGGGTCTTCTTCCGCAAAATATCAGGTCTATGACTGGGATAACAAGGATGTTCTGGCGACGGGCGTTGTTGAGCGCGTTACGCAGGACGGTTCGGTAATCACGCACAAGCCCAAAGGGAAGGATTCGTTTGAGCTGGAAAGTCCGTGTCCCACGCACAAAGAGGCGATCGAGCTGATTCTGAACGCGATTACGCACAAAGAGCACGGCGTGATTGCTGACATGAGCGTGATTGGTGCGGTCGGTCATCGGGTGCTGCACGGCGGCGACAAGTTTACCAAGAGCGTTAAGGTTACGCCGGAGGTTTTGGACACGTTCCGTTCGGTCATCGGGCTGGGACCGCTCCATATGCCCGCGAACATCATGGGCATTGAGGCGGCGCAGAAAGTCCTCCCGAACGTTCCGCACGTTGCCGTCATGGACACTGCCTGGCATCAGACGATGCCGCCGAGCTCGTTCATGTACGCAATTCCGCACGAATGGTATGAAAAATATGCGGCGCGCCGCTACGGTTTCCACGGCACGTCGTTCCTGTACACCGCAAAGCGCGCATCCGTGCTTCTGCATAAAGCGCCCAAGGACACGAACGTGATTATCGCCCACGTGGGCAACGGCGCATCCATGTGCGCGGTCAAGAACGGCTGCTGCTACGACACGTCGATGGGCATTACGCCGCTTGAGGGGTTGGTGATGGGTACGCGCTCCGGCGACATGGATCCCGCGCTGCCGTTCTATATCATGCGCGAGACGGGTATGAGCGCGGCGGACATGGACACCGCGATGAACAAGAAATCGGGCTTGCTCGGCATTACGGGGCAGTACACCGACCGGCGCGACGTGACGAGCGCGGCGGAGAAAGGCGACGTGAAGGCACAGCTTGCGCTCGACATGGAATGCTACCGCCTCAAAAAATACTTTGGCGCGTACACGGCGGCTATCGGTCCGGTAGATGCCATTGTCTTTACGGCGGGCGTGGGCGAGCATTCGCCGATTATCCGCGCCAAATCGCTGGAAGGCTTGGAATTCTTGGGAATCAAGATTGACCCCAAGAAGAACGCAATCGCCAATTCATCGAACTGCGAGACCTGCATCAGCGCGGACGACAGCGCGGTGAAAGTGTTCGTCATTCCGACCGACGAGGAGCTGGTGATGACCGAGGACGCTTACGCCATTATGAACGGCACCTATGACGTACACACCAATTTCACGTACAGCTTTCAGAGTCCCGACTACAAGAACAAGGCGCGCGAAGAGGGCTTGAAGAAAGACCTTGCGAAGAAGCCGGAACTGGCAAGCATTATCGTCAGGCCGTAGGCTTTTCGTATCCCCGCTGACACGCACCCGCGGCAACCTTGTCGCGGGTGTTTTCGTCGGTGAGTGTCCGCACGAATTCCATGGCGTACTGCTCAGCCGTGCCCGGACCGCGCCCCGTCAGCACGTTGCCGTCATGCACGAACGGCACGTCCGGGACGAGCGTCGCGCCTGACGTGCATTCCTGTGTCTTTGCCGCGCCGCCACACCATTCGCCAAGCGATTCCTGCATGCCGGGGTAGCAGGTAAAGCGTTTTCCCGCGAGCAGCCCGGTCTTTGCGAGCACGACTACCGGCGCGGCGCAGATTGCGGCGACCAATTTGCCCGCGTCTGCGCAGTCGGCAATCAGGCTGAGCGCGTCTTGGCTTGCGCTGACGTTCGCCGCGCCGGGCATACCGCCGGGAACATAGATTGCGTCGGGGATTGTCCGCGCGGCGCGGTATGCGCTCAGCGTGGTGTCCGCAATGACGGGAACGGCATGCGAGCCGATGACCGTCGTTCCTGCCGAGTCGGCGGTCGGCACGGCAACCGTGGTCACGCCGATTCCGGCACGGCGCAAATAATCAATGATCGTAATCGCCTCGATTTCCTCAAAACCGGGCGCAAGCAGAACAGCAACAGTTTTCATCTGGAACTCCTTGTTGGAGATTTATTTTAGCAGAAAACGGGATAAAAATATAGACTATGCGCGGGGTGAAGGCTCATAGGAAGATTAACGCGCGGTTTCA
>CAZSOK010000138.1:0-4855 GCA_964608445.1 uncultured Treponema sp.
CGGCACGGAAGCTGCTGGGCAACGACAAACTGTCTGAACGGGAAATAGCCGAGATCACGGGGCTTCCTGTCGATCGGGTTCTCCAGCTACAACAGGAAGCTGCCATTGAGTCGTAGCGGGCTTCCCCCGCATGAGGCTGTTCCAACTGCCCGTTTTCTGTTATACTGGCGGCATGGATGAGACAGAACACAAGAACATTGCGGTGCTGATTGACGCGGACAACACGCCGGGGAAAAAGCTGCGCGCGATTTTGCAGGAAATCGCGGTGCACGGGCATATTATTACCAAGCGGGCATACGGGGATTTTTCGCTTCCCACGCTCAAGAACTGGAAGTCCGAGCTGAACGACAACGCGGTTATCCCGGTGCAGCAGTTCGCGTACACGCAGGGAAAGAATTCGAGCGACAGCGCGATGATTATCGACGCGATGGACTTGCTCTACACGGACAAGTACGACGCGATTGCCTTGGTGACGAGCGACAGCGACTTTACCAAGCTGGCGACGCGGCTGCGGGAAAGCCAATTGTACGTGTTCGGGGTGGGGCAGAAAAAGACGCCGCAGTCGTTCATCAGCGCGTGCGACGATTTTATCTACATCGAGAACCTGGCGAGCGAGGTGGACGAGACGCCTGAGGAGGACGCGGCGTTCGCCGAGCAGAAGCGCAAGAGCCACAAGGCGACCGACAAGCCCAAGAAATCGCTGCTGGGCGTGCTGCGCCGGAACAAGGACGGCGACGTGGAGATGAGCGACCGCCAGTTCCGCAAGATCTTTACCCTGCTCAACACTGCCTACGACAAATATGCCGACGAGACCGGCTGGGCGAACCTGAGCGCGGCGGGGTCGTTCTTCAAGCGGCAGGATCCTGGCTTTGACACGGTGGACTACGGCTTCCGCAAGCTGACGGACCTCATCGAATATTTTGACGATGACTTTGAGACGAAAAAGGAATCTGCCGGGCCGCGGCGGCACGTCACGTTCTACTACCGGCCGATAGAAAAATAGGCGCGTGAGATACCTGACCGCATTCGCCCGCCCGTACCGTCTCCTCATGATGTGCGCGCCGCTGCTGATGATCGGCGAGGTGGCGTGCGACCTGCTGTTGCCCTACCTGATGTCATTTATCGTGAACTACGGCATTATCGGCATGGACGTGGCGGACGGCCCGCGGCTTGCGGCATGGCTTCCCGCGCTGTTGTTCGGTCCGGGCTGGACGCGGGCGCAGCTGATGCTGGCGTTCGGCGTGCTGATGCTGGCGGTGACGGTGGCGGGCGGCTGCTTTGGCGTGCTGTGCTCGCTCGTCACGCAGAAGGCGGTGCAGGGCTTCGGGCATGACTTGCGCACGGCGGCGTTCGGGAAAGTCATGTCGCTTTCTCTTGAGCAGACCGACGAATTCACGACCGGCTCGCTCGTCACGCGGCTGACGAACGACGTGACCACGGTGATTGACTTCTTGCAGATGCTTTTGCGCTCGTTCGTGCGCCCGCCGATGTTCATGCTCGGCGGCATGGTCATGCTGTTTTCGCTCGACCGCTCGTTCGGGTGCGTGGTGCTTTTTGCGCTTCCCGTGCTCGGCGTGCTGGTGTACGTGGTGCTCAGGAAGGCGCTGCCGCTGTTTGCCGAGGCGCAGTCCTGGCTGGACACGCTGAACCTTATCGTGCAGGAGAATTTGGGCGGGGCGCGGGTCATCAAGGCATACGTGCGCGAGGATTTTGAGTGCGCCCGCTTCGGTCTGGCGAACGGGCGGCTGAAAGCGGTGAATGTGCGCGTGCTGTCGCTCATGGCAAGCGTCCCGCCGCTCATGAAATTCGTGATGAACTACGCCGTGCTGCTCGTGGTTTTCCTCGGCTGCCGCGCGATTGCTTTGGGCGGCGCGATGACGACGGGCGCGATCATGGCGGCGGTCACGTATACCACGCAGTCAGTCCGCTCGCTCATCATGGCGAGCAACCTGTTGCAGTCCGTCTCCCGCGCGCATGTCTCTGCCGCCCGCATTGAGGCCGTCCTTGCTGCCGTTCCGGTCATTGCGGACGGGCGCGAGCCGTTTGCGGCGGGCGCGGACAGTCCCGCCGCCGTCGCGTTCGATGACGTGAGCTTCTCCTATCCCGACGCGCCCGGTCAGCCCGTGCTCAGCCATATCAGCTTGACGGTGCGGCAGGGCGAGACCTTTGCGGTCATCGGATCGACGGGCTGCGGCAAGACGACGCTCGTTTCGCTCATCCCGCGCTTTTACGACGCGACGGCGGGGGCGGTGCGCGTGTACGGTACGGACGTGCGCTCGCTTGCGCAGGCGGACGTGCGCGGCGCGGTCGGCTTTGTCATGCAGAAAGCGGAGCTGTTCTCCGCGACGGTCGCCGAGAATATCCGCCTGGGAAAGGAGGACGCGACGGACGACGAGGTGCGGCAGGCGGCGCGTGACGCGCAGGCGGACGGCTTTGTCTCTGCGATGGGCGGCGGCTACGGCGCGTTCATTGCCGAGCGGGGCAACTCGCTTTCGGGCGGGCAGAAGCAGCGCATTGCCCTGGCGCGCGCGCTCGTGCGCCGCCCGCCAATCCTGATCCTTGACGACGCGACCAGCGCGCTCGATTTGGAGACCGAATCCCGCCTGCACGCCGCCCTGCGCGAGCGGTATGCGGGCACGACGATCATCATGGTGGCGCAGCGGATTGCGAGCGTGAAAGGCGCGGACCGCATCGCCGTGATTGAGAACGACGGCACGTGCCGCCACTGCGCGCCGCACGACGAGCTGCTGCGCGTGTCGCAGACCTACCGTGAGATTTACGATTCGCAGGTCAAGACGGGCGCGCTGATACTCGCGGAGGACGCGTAATGGCAGGACACGGCGCACAGATTCGCCTTGACGGGCGCGCGCCCGGCGCAGGGCCGGGAGACCGCATGGCGGGCAGGGTGAGCGCGCAGAAGCCGAAGGACCGACGCCGGACGCTGCGCCGCCTGTTCGCGTACATCGGCAGGAGCCGGGCGACGTTCTTCGCGCTGATCGCATGCATGGTCGTGGTGACGGTGCTGGAAGCCCTGTCGCCGTTCTTGCAGCAGAAAGCCCTTGACACGATCGTGCTGCGCGGCGGCCGCCTCACGGTGGACCTGCCGGCCTGCCGCGCGTTCCTGCTGCTGCTGGGCGCGTCGTTCGCGTTCGTGGTCGCCTTTTCGTATGCGCAGGAGCGGCTGGCGGCACGGCTTTCGCAGGACACGATCGCGCTCATGCGCGGCGACCTGTTCAGGAAAATATCGCGGCTTTCCATTGCGTACACGGACAGCCACCGCCACGGCGACCTGATGAGCCGCATGACCAACGACACGGACACGATTTCGCTCGCGGTGTCGCAGTCGGTCGCCGCGCTCGGCTCCGCCGTTCTCACGCTTGCCTGCTCGCTCGCGATGATGTTCTCCTACAGCGTGCGCGTTACGCTCGTCTCTCTGGTGACGATCCCCGTGATTATGGGCGCGTCCGCCCTGCTCGCCAGGCTCATGCGCACCTATTACGCGCGGCAGCAGCGGCTGCTCGGCGAGCTGAACGGCGTGGTCGAGGAGAACGTGACGGGCTACCGCACGATCGTGGCATACGGGCGCGAGGCATCCCGCCTGGAGCGGTTCGCCGCCGTCTCCGCCGACCTGAAGCGCACCGCCATCGTGGCAAAAGTGCTCGGCTCGGTGGTGGGTCCGATAACGAATTTCCTGGGCAACTTCCAGTACGTGCTCATCGCGGTGCTGGGCGGCTGGCTGATGCTGACCGGCAGGGCGGCGCTCACGGTCGGCACGATCCAGGCGCTGCTGCTCTATTCCAAGAAACTGAGCCATCCCGTCAACATGATCGCCGACCAGTATGCGAGCATTCTGTCCGCGCTTGCTGGGGCGGAGCGCGTCTTTGCGGTGCTCGACGCGGACGACGAGGGCGACGGGGGAGCGGACGGTCTCAGGCTGCGGGACGTGCGCGGCGAGATCGTGTTCGACCACCTGTCGTTCGGCTACGATAAGGACACCCCCGTGCTCAGGGATATTACCCTGCGCGTCAAGCCTGGCCAGAAAATCGCGCTGGTGGGGGCGACGGGCAGCGGCAAGACCACGGTGGCGAACCTGCTCATGCGCTTCTACGAGCCGGACGGCGGGCGCATCCTGCTCGACGGCACGGACATCTCGCGCGTCCCCAAGGCGGACGTGCGCCGCGCCATATCCATCGTCTTGCAGGACACCGTGCTGTTCCAGGACACGATCCGCAACAATATCGCGTTCGGCAAGGACGACGTGACCGACGCGGAGCTGGACGAGGCGGCACGGACGGCGCTGTGCGCGTCGTTCATCCAAAAACTGCCCGGCGGCTACGGCACGGAGCTGTCCGAGCGCGGCGCGAACCTGAGCGAGGGACAGCGGCAGCTGCTGGCGATAGCGCGCGCGGTGGTGGCGCGCGCCCCCGTGCTGATTCTGGACGAGGCGACGAGCAACGTGGACACGCGCACCGAAATGCGCATCCAGACCGCGCTCGCCAACCTGATGCGCGGTCGCACGGCAATCATCATCGCGCACCGCCTCTCCACCATCCGCGATGCGGACCTGATCGTCGTCCTTGCCGGCGGCGCGGTCGCGGAAGCCGGCACCCACGAGGAACTGCTCGCCCGCCGCGGCGAGTACTACGCGCTGTACCGCAGGCAGTTCGCCGGCATCGCGACATAGGTTTTGCCGCCCGGCGGCGGCGGCAACGTGCCTGGCGGGAAGGTTTCGCAGGGGTGAAATTCGTTCTCCGCAATTGATGTGAGCGTTTCGCAGGGCTGAAATTCGATCTCCGCGACTGGCGGGAACGTTGCAACAGGGTGAAATTCGTTCCCCGTGATTGACGGGAACGTT
>CAZSOK010000139.1:0-4779 GCA_964608445.1 uncultured Treponema sp.
CTGTAGTCTTCGCCACTCGACAGGCTGTCCACGTTCGTCAGCCCCTGGTAGTAGCAGGCGCGCTCGGCAAGGGTGCGGCGGCATCCGCACTGTACATCATTCGCAAAAACGGGTATACTCTCCGTGTATATTCTTTAGGTGGATTTGACGGTAGTTATGGATTATTCGGAACTTACATTGCATGAGAAAGTGCAGCAGGGCATTGCGGCGGCGGGATACGTGACGTGTACGCCCGTGCAGGAGCAGGTGCTGTCGGTCGCGCTGGACGGGTCGGACGTGTACGTGCAGTCGCAGACGGGAACGGGGAAGACGGCGGCATACCTTGTCACGGTTTTTCAGGAGCTGCTCACCGCGCCGGAGAAGCAGGGGAGAAAGGCGCTGGTCATGGTGCCGACCCGCGAGCTTGCGGTACAGGTGGAGGAAGAGGCGAACAAGCTGGGCGCGCATACGGGGCTTGTCTGCGCGAGTTTTTACGGCGGCGTGGGCTATGAGAAGCAGGTCGCCGCGCTCAAAAAAGGCGTGGATGTCATCATCGGCACGCCGGGGCGCGTGATCGACTTGCAGGAAAGCAGGCAGATGGACCTGGGCGGCATTGCCGTGCTGGTGATTGACGAGGCCGACCGCATGTTCGACATGGGATTCTATCCCGACTTGCGCCGGCTGCTTTCCGTGCTGCCGTCGAGCGGGAGCCGCCAGACGATGCTGTTCTCTGCCACGCTCAACTCGTATGTCAAGAACCTTGCCTGGGAGTACACGCGCGACGCGAAGGAAGTCACGATTGCGGCGGAGAACATCACCGTGGACGAGATCGACCAGGAGCTGATCCACGTGTCGAGCGACGAGAAGACCGCGCTGCTGGTCGGCATCCTTTCGCGCGAAAAGCCCGCCAGCTCGATCATCTTCTGCAATACCAAGCGGATGTGCGAGGTGCTTTCCAAGCGGCTCGCGATGAACGGCATTGAGAGCGAGTTCATCATCGGCGACCTGCCGCAGTCCAAGCGGCTCAAAATCATGGACCGGTTCAAGGCGGGGCAGGTGCGCTGCCTGGTGGCGACCGACGTGGCGGCGCGCGGCATTGACGTGAGCGACCTGGCGATGGTCGTGAACTTTGACCTGCCCAACGAGGCGGAGAACTACGTGCACCGTATCGGGCGCACCGCGCGCGCGGGAAAGAGCGGCAAGGCGTACACGTTCTGCTCCGAGCAGGATGTCTACAGCCTCGTGCCGATCGAGCGTTACATCGAAAAGCAGATTCCCTCCCGTGTTGCCGTGAGCGAGGACTTGGGCGAGGACAAGAGCAAGGGCATCTATATCCGCACGGAAGACTGGCGCGAGGACGACGGGCATGGCGGACGTGACGGCAGGCGGAGCCGGGGCGGGCATGACGGACGGCGGGATTCCCGCAGGGACGCGCGCGGCCGTGACGGGCGCAGGACGCGGGGCAGGGACGCAAAATCGGCGGACTTCGCGCGCGATGTCAGGACGGCGCAGAGCGACCTGGCGCGGCTGTCCACGATGAGCGCCGACGAGCGCATGAAATATTATAAGGAAAAATACGCGCACGGCGCGCAGCCGGACGGCAGGGCAGGGCGGAACGCGCGGCGTGACGGCAGGAAGCCTGACCAGCGGCGGAACGGGGCTGTCCGCGTGGACGGAGTCCGCCGCACAGAGCGGCCGCGGCGCAGCCGGAGCGATGTCGTTCCCCGTGCGCAGCAGAAGCGTCCGCAGGGGCGGGGCGGCACGAAGCAGCCGGAGCGCGCGCCAAAAAAACTCGGCCTCTTCGGCAGGCTGAAGTCGCTGATCGGCAGGAACAAATAGGGGGAAACGGGCATGATTACGGTATCGGATGTCAGCCTTCATTTCAGCGAAAAGCCGCTGTTCAAGGACGTGAATTTGAAATTCACCGCGGGAAACTGTTACGGCATCATCGGCGCGAACGGCGCGGGTAAATCGACCTTCCTCAAGGTGCTTTCCGGCGAGCAGGATCGGGACAGCGGCGAGGTTTTTATGACTCCCGGCGAGCGCATGGCGGTGCTCAAGCAGGATCACTTCGCGTTCGACGCGTACACCGTGAAGGACGCGGTGATGTTCGGCTATCCCGTGCTGTACGAGTGCGCGAAAGCCCGCGACGAAATCTACGCCAAGGCGGACTTTACCGAGGAGGACGGCGTAAGGGCGAGCGAGCTGGAGGCGCAGTTCGGCGAGCTGGGCGGATACGAGGCGGAGAATCAGATCGAGCAGATGCTTTCGGGGCTCGGCCTTGAGGAGAAATACCACGACAAGATGATGGGCGAGCTGGACGAGAGCCAGAAAGTGCGCGTGCTGCTTGCGCAGGCGTTGTTCGGCAATCCCGACGTGCTGCTCCTCGACGAGCCGACGAACGGCCTTGACCTGGAATCAATCGCATGGCTTGAGGACTTCCTGCTGGAATTCCCGAACACGGTCATCGTCGTGAGCCACGACCGCCACTTCCTGAACGCGGTCTGCACCTACATCTGCGACATCGACTACGGCAAGATCACGCAGTTCGCGGGCAACTACGATTTCTGGTATCAGATGAGCCAGATACTGCAAAAGCAGGCGAAGGACCAGAAGAAGAAGAACGAGGAGAAGGCAAAGGATCTGCGCGAGTTCATCCAGCGGTTCGCGTCGAACGCGGCGAAGTCCCGGCAGGCGACGAGCCGCAAGAAAGTCCTCGAAAAGCTGGAGCTGGACGACCTGCCCGTCACGAGCAGGAAATTCCCGTATGTCCATTTCCAGCCCGACCGCGACATCGGCAACAACGTGCTTGAAGTGCGCAAGCTCGGCAGCAGGGACGATGACGGCGTGCCGCTGCTCAACGACTTTTCGCTCGTGGTGAACCGCACGGACAAGATCGCGTTCGTCGGGCTTGAGCACAACGCCATATCGTCGCTGTTCGACATCATTTCCGGCGAGAAGAAGGCGGAGCGCGGCGAATACTTCTGGGGGCAGACGACGAGCTTCGCCTATCTGGGGCGCGACAACAACCGGTATTTTGACAACGACTGCACCATCACCGACTGGCTCAAGCAGTATTCCAAGGAGCAGGACGATGCCTACGTGCGCGGGTTTTTGGGCAGGATGCTGTTCACGGGCGACGAGAGCCTGAAGCCGGTCAGGGTGCTGAGCGGCGGCGAGAAAGTGCGCTGCATGCTCTCCAAGCTGATGCTTGCCGGCGCGAACGTGCTGATCATGGACGACCCCACCAACCACCTGGATCTGGAGGCGATCACGAGCCTGAACGAGGCGCTGATCCGCTTTCCCGGCGTGGTGCTGTTCTCAAGCCATGACCATGAGTTCATATCGTCGGTCGCCAACCGCATCATCGAGATCACGCCGTCCGGCGTGTTCGACCGCATGATGCCGTTTGACGACTATCTTGCCGACGAGCAGATCAGGCAGCTGCGCAAGGAAGCCTATGCCGGCTCGGACAAGAAGATACGGATTTAGCCATGGCTGATACTCCCGTCGTCCTGGGCAGGACCGTGGACGGCCAGACGCGGTGCGTGCATTATCATTCGGAGGCGGACATCGTGGCGATACGGTTCAAGTGCTGCGGGAAGTGGTATCCGTGCTACAAATGCCATGACGAATGCGAGCGGCACGCCATCGCCCGCTGGGAGGCGCGCGAGTTCGACCGGCAGGCGGTGCTGTGCGGCGTGTGCGGCCGGACGCTTGCCATCCGCGATTACAGGGGCGCGGCGGCATGCCCGCACTGCGCGAGCGCGTTCAACGCGGGCTGCCGCAAGCACTACGGCATCTATTTTGCGGTTCCCGAAAAAAATGCGTCCTGTGCCTTGACATAAAACGCCGGAACGTATATACTGCTGATACTTACGCCGCTGTAGCTCAGTTGGTAGAGCAATGGACTGAAAATCCATGTGTCGTTGGTCCGATTCCAACCGGTGGCAAAAAGAGCCTCGCTTTGCGAGGCTCTTTTTTTGTCTGCGGGGAACGGTGGCACGGGGGTGCGGACGGGTGGACAGTCGGGGGCAATTGCCGTCATTCTGCCGTCTCGGCTTTTTTGCTGCGCTTGGCGACCGCCTCGTTCACGCGGGCGATTTCCGTTTCCACGCCGGCGGCGAAGGCGGCGCAGTTTTCGTTCTGCGCTATCTGCATCGCGTTCAGGTAGGGAACGAGCTTTTCGTTGATGGCGGCGAGGAGCGGCTTTTTGACGCTCGACGCGCTCGCGCCCTTGCTTTTGTTCGCGGCGACGTAGGTGTCGTTGGCGGAGGTGAACGCGTCCTGCGCGCTCCTTATCGCGGCGATCGCTTCGGAAACGCCTTCAAGGGCGGCGATGTGGGCGGCGAGCGGCGCGGCGGAGAAGTCTTCGAGCATGCTCTCCACCATGGAAGACTCGCTGATGTAGCTCGCCTTGGTGATTCCCGCCTTGGAGTACTTTTCGTAGATGGCGAGGAGCGGGGCGGCGGCGGTCTGCTTGGCGGCAAGCGGCAGTGCGGCGTAGCCCGTGAGCGCCTTTCCCAGTGCGGTGATCGCCTTGTCGCGCCCGGTGTCCGCGGCTTCAAGCGTGGACACCGCCTTGTCCTGCAAGATGGCGGTGGTGATGTCCGCGCTCAGTTTTTCGATTTCCGCCATGGTAGCGGCGACGAACGCGTCTTTGGCGGCGGCCTCGTTCGCCTTGTACAGGCGCACGAGCGTGTCGCTCAGGCCGTCGAGCTCGGTGTTTTTGAGGCTTGAATTCACTTTGAACATAGTTTTCTCCTTGAACATTGTTTTTCAGCGAAAGTCCGCTGATAT
>CAZSOK010000140.1:0-4752 GCA_964608445.1 uncultured Treponema sp.
CCTTTGTCATCACGCGCAGAAAATGCCACAAGGTCATCGTTCTTGACGAACGCATCAGCAAGCGGGTTTTCAGCAACAGCGGGAAGCAATGCCGTATATGAATTGAACGTGACGGAACGCGCCGGGGTGACGACTGCCGGAAAGCAGAAATACACCAGCAGACAAGCACCCATAAAAAACACAGAAAGCGCGACCGTTCCTTGCAAAAGCCGTTTCGTATAACCGTTCATGCGAATATCATTGCATAGAAAACGATTTAAGTCAATGAAAATCGCTTACTTTTCCATGCTTTTGTTGCAATATTTTGCAAACAGTACGGTTCAGTGCAACAATACGACATCTGGGGCGGATTTCTTGCAGAAATAAACATACTGTCCGTGTTTCTGCGAAAGCTCCCGCATATACTCGGAAGCGGCAGATCCGTCGGCAAATCCGCCGTCCGCAAGCCGATCGGGAACGGAAAATCCTGCCACCGAAACGCAGTCCTTTATGCGGCGGGCGCAATGCTTCATGGCAGCGATAAACTGTGCGGCATCTCCGTCCCCGTCATACACCGCATCAATGTAAACGAACAAGCCCTGCGCATCCAGCACCTTCAACTCTTCGCGCAACGCCGCCAAAAACGACTCGTCATATTCGCCGGGGATCGGCTCTACCTGACTCCACGCCACGCACTTTGCCATGCCGTCCGTATTCACTTCCCCGCCGCCGATTTTGTACAGGCAGTTGTTTTTTACTTCAAAGATTTTTTCCAGTTTCATAGGCACTCCGACAAAAAAAGCCCCTGCTTTCAAGGGACTTTTTTGGAGAAATGGTCATACGTTTCGGCAGACAGAACAGCAGTCGCGCTGCCAAAAAACACCGTGGTTAGTCAGTCAGGATCTTGATGACTTCCGCTTTGTCCTGCGTCGCCAAAATCTGCGCGCGTTTTTCCGAACTCTTGAAGAGCAGGCTGACCTCAGCCAAGAACTGCAAGTGCGGTCCCGTCTTGTTCACCGGGGAAAGGGTCATAATGAAAATGCGGCACGGCTCTTGGTCGAGCGAATCAAAATCCACCGGATTGTCTGAGATACCGATACAGGCAACCAAATCAGAAACGGTGTCCGTCTTTCCGTGCGGAATGGCGATACCGTGCTTCATGCCCGTAGACATCTTGCGCTCACGGTCGAGCACACATTCGCGGGCGGCGGCCTTGTCGGTCACCTTGCCTGCCGCAATCAGGATTTCGAGCATTTCGTCGATGATTTCTTCTTTTGTCTTTCCTTTGAGATGCAATTCTACCGTCTCAGGTATTAAAACAGTTTTCAAGTCCATGTTCCTAGTGTAAATTCTGTTCAAGCAAAAGTCAAGAAAAAAATAGGGAAATAAGGGAAAATCTCACGCATTTTTTTGCCCGGCACTACCGCAAAATCAGCGCACTTTGAACAGAATGCCCACAATCGCCACGGTCGCAAGGAGCTGGATTATCAGGAATTTGACCAGCACTTGCGTGGGCGACCAGCCGCAGTTGATTTTCATGTGGTCATGGAGCGGAAAGCGGATGTTCGTGAGGATAGATATATGGAAAAAACGGAGCAACGCGAGCTTGAGCAGCCCCAGACCGCCGTTGACAAAAATAATCAGCGAAGTCGCCAGTATCATAAACGGATTGCCGCTGACGAGCACGCACACGCCGATGTAAAATCCAAGCGCACGGCTGCCCGCGTCTCCCATGAGCACCTTGCTCGGAAAGGCATTGTGCCACAGGTATCCCATAAGCACGCCCGCAAGCGCGAACGTAATCGCGCCCCATGACGCGCCGTCTGCCAAATGCGGCACGAGCAGGTAGGTGGCAATATCGATATGACCGAGAATGAAATAAAAAATCACGCCCATCGTCAGCAACGCGACCAGCACGAGCGTCCCGCTCAAGCCGTCAACACCGTCCGTGCAGTTGGTCGTGTTGACCGAAGCCCACAGCAGGATGACGGCAATCATCACATACAGCACGGGATGCACGACAATCTGACTGGTAAAGAACGGCAACCAAAAATAAATCTTTCCGTCGGGAGATGACTGGCAGGCGGCATGGGCAAGGAACAGCGCGGCGGCAAGGCAGATGACAAAATCAAGCAACGCCTTGCGGTACTCGCCCCATGCATATACGCTGCGGTCGTCCAAGAAGCCGGTCAGCATCATAAGCCAGGTCAGGACGAGCGTCCCTGACTGCAACGGGCTGAGCGGCACGAGCAGCAGGCACAGCAGCGCGAACACCGTGATAAAAAAAACGCCCGCGCCCGTGGGCTTTCCTTTCGCCGCCTCCGCGTTCCCCGCGAATTCACGCCCACGGTCATGCGGCATCCACCGGTAAAAAAAAGGCATTGCGTAACGCACGATGAAAAAACCCGCGTACAACGCGACCACGATAAGCACCGTGTACGACTGCAACAGCCGCGCCGGACCGAAATAATCGGTCAGCATCCCACCCAAATAATACAGCATAGCAAAAGTATACCCTTTTTTTCCGATTTATGCTACACTATTCGTATGGACATTATTGCTAGACGACAGACCTTGCAGGGACACATCCAAGTGCCCGGCTCAAAATCGCACACCATCCGTGCGCTCATCCTAGCGACAATGGCAGAAGGGCAGTCATGCATCCGAAACCCGCTGCCGAGCGCGGACTGCATGAGTACTGCCGCCGCCATTCCGCTCATCGGCGCAGAAATCGGGCTTGACTTGCGTACCGAGGGCGAGACCGGCACGATGTGGTTCGTGAGCGGCGCGGGAAAAAACCTGCACACACCGACCGATGTCATCAACGTCGGGAACAGCGGCTCGCTCCTCTATTTCCTTGCGCCGATTGCGGCGACCTTTGACGGCTGGAGCGTCTTTACCGGCGACGCGAGCATCCGCACCCGCCCCGTGCGGCACATGGTCGATGCCATCAACCAAATGGGAGCGCGCGCGTTCGTCACACAGCCGCAGAGTAACGCATGCCCCCTGCTTGTCGAAGGACCGATAACGAAAGCGCACAAAATCGTGACGGAAGGCAACGTCAGCAGCCAGTACATTTCCGGGCTGATGCTGGCAGCGCTCCGCCTTTCCGAGCCGCTGGAAATCGAACTGACCGACCCCAAAGAAACGCCCTACCTCACGATGACAAAAACATGGCTTGAGCGTGTGGGCGCGGAAGTCTCACTATCCCCCGACTTCAAGCATATTTCCGTCAGCGCGCCCCGGTCAATCAAGGCGTTCGACTGCACCATTCCGAGCGACTGGGAAGCCGCCGCGTTCCCGCTCGTCGCGGCACTGCTCACCGACAGCACCGTAACGATCGACAACATCGACGGGAGCGGCACGCAGGGCGACGAAGCAATCGTCGCTGTCCTCAAGTCCATTGGCGCGGACATCACCTGGGACAAGACGGCAAAGCAGCTCACCGTGCGCGGCGGGAAAAAAGCGCGGAACGGCAGGGGACGGCTCTCCACCGAAAACCTGCCGGACGGCGAACTGCGCGTGGCACTCTCCCCGTTCCCCGACGCTATCTGCGTACTCGCCGTCATCGCGTGCTTTACCGAGGGGACGACCGTCCTTGAGGATGCCGCCGTCTGCCGCCGCAAGGAAACCGACCGCATCGCGCTCATGGCGCAGCAGCTTTCGTGGCTGGGCGCGGACGTTACCGAAGACGGCGACTCGCTGATCATCCGCGGGCATTCCCCGGTACGGGAAGACGGCACGGACAACCCGGCATTCCGCCTGCATGGCGGCACGGTAGAAAGCCACGGCGACCACCGCATTGCCATGTCGCTTGCGTGCATGGGCTTGGGACTGCGCGGCGAAGATCAGATTACCGTGCGCAACGCGGAATGCTGCGACGTGAGTTTCCCGCATTTCTTTGACGTGATGACGGACATCGGCGCGGGATTCAAACAGCGGTAGGCTACGGAAACAGCCATGATACGGATTTTTTACGCCATCATCAAAGCCTTTCCCGATGCGCTCGCGCTCATCCGGGCAGGACACGACGCAAAACGCCACCCCGAACGCCACACCGCCGAATCGGACTACCAGACGCTGCTGCATTACATCGGCAGGCTGCAAAAGGTGGCGCACATCACCACGATCGCCACAGGAACGGAACTGCTGCCCGCCGAAGGCAGTTACGTGATGTTCCCCAACCACCAAGGCAAGTACGACGGCATCGGGCTGATCGGCGCGCACAAAAAAACGTGCAGCGTCGTCATCGACGCAAAACGCTCGCGCTTCCCGATCGTGTCCGAATTCATCACGCTCATCCACGGCTTCCGGCTGGACAGGACGAGCATGCGCTCGCAGTTTGAGGGCATGAGCGCAATCGTGGACGAAATCAGGGCGGGAAAACGCTTCATCGTGTTCCCCGAAGGCATCTACCACAAGAACCACAACAACGTGCTTGAATTCCGTCCCGGCGCGTTCAAGAGCGCCATCCGCGCTAAATGTCCTATCGTCCCCGTCGCGTTGGTCGATTCCTACAAAGTGTTCGAGTTCAACTCGGTCAAGCCCGTGCAGAGTTACGTGCATTTCCTCAAGCCGATTACCTATGACGAATACAAGGACCTGACTTCCCAGCAGATTGCCAATCGGGTACGCGAAGCCATCGTCGAAAAAATCGTCTCCGTCGTAAGCTGAAAAGATACGGCTGGCACGGCACCCATGATGTTGCCGGCTACAGGCGAACACACGGTCATGGTTCGCCCGCAGCCGTTCGGGCAGCCCCGCAGTTCGTTA
>CAZSOK010000141.1:0-4747 GCA_964608445.1 uncultured Treponema sp.
TTCATCGCCGTCATGTACGCGCGCAGCCGCCCCCCCACCACCTCGATCCCGTGGGAGCGGATCTCGTTGTTTGTGTGTACAAGTTCTGCGTTGCTGCAGCAGGTTTCTGCACTTGGCTTGCTGCCGATTACATCGGTGTGCAGGCCGGGCATGAGTTCTTTTGCCATTATCGGCACTGCGGCGCGGGCAAACAGGTAACAACCGTATTCGGCGGTGTCGGAAATGACGCGGTTCATTTCATAAAGGCGCTTGCGGTCAATGAGGTTCGCAATGAGTGGAACTTCATGGAGTGATTCATAGTAAGCACTTTCTTCTTTGATGCCCGTGTCTACCATCGTCTCGAAAGCGAGTTCGCAGCCGGCTTTGACCATCGCTACCATGAGGATGCCTTTGTCAAAGTATTCCTGTTCGCTGATTTCCTCTTTGCTTTCTTCGTTTTTCTCAAAATCGAGTTTGCCAGTGTCTTCGCGCCATGCAAGCAAGTCTTTGTCGCCAGCTTTCCAGTCTTCCATCATTTTGGCACTGAATGCGCCGCTGATGATGTCGTCCATGTGTTTCTTGTAGAGCGGAGCAAGTAACGTCTTGATTTTCTTTGAAAGTTCGTTCGCCTTGATTTTTGCGGGGTTTGAAAGCCTATCCATCATGTTGGTGATGCCGCCCCACTTGAGTGCTTCGCAGATGATGTTCCAGCCGTGCATCAGGAATTTTGTGGCGTATGCAGGGGCGATGCCTTCCGAAACCATTTTATCGTAACAGACGATCGTGCCTGCCTGAAGCATGCCGCAGAGGATGGTCTGCTCACCCATCAGGTCGGATTTTACCTCGGCAACAAATGATGATTCAAGCACACCTGCCTTTGTGCCCCCCATGCCGACCGCAAGGGCTTTCGCGTATGCCCATCCTTTTCCTTCGGGATCGTTGACAGGATGCACGGCAATGAGATCAGGAACGCCGAATCCGCGCTGGAATTCGTGCCAGACTTCCGTACCCGGACCTTTGGGGGCGCACATGACGACCGTGATGTCGGGACGAATCTGCATTCCTTCCTCAACGATGTTGAAGCCATGGCTGTACCAAATCGCGCTGCCTTTTTTCATATGCTTCATGATTTCGGCGATGACTGCTGAATGCTGCTTGTCGGGCGTAAGGTTTCCGACGAGATCGGCGGTAGGAATGAGTTCTTCATACGTGCCGACTTTGAAGCCGTTCTCTGTGGCGTTTTTCCATGACTGGCGTTTTTCGGTGATTGCCGCCGCGCGCAATGCGTAGCTCACGTCGAGTCCGGAATCGCGCAGGCACAGGCCTTGGTTCAAGCCTTGTGCGCCACAACCGACGATAACGATTTTTTTGCCTTTGAGCGCGTTTACGCCGTCAGCGAATTCTTCTTTTGCCATTGATCGGCAGTGACCGAGCTGCAAGCGAGCTTCGCGCCACGGAATCGAATTGAAATAATTGTTTCCCATTGGGGTCTCCTAAAATAGTGTCTTTAATCATAAATTATACCAGTGCGACGCGCTTGCGTAAAGGGGCAATCCGCCAGCACAACGGCAATGCGTTCTGCTGGCTTGAAAAAAACTCCCGAATGTGATTGACACTACTTATTTGTTAGTGTATGATAACTTTAATTAGGAAATGACAATTTGTTTTGTCGCTACCCATAAAAAGGAGGCTGTCGTGCCGTTGCTTTTTGCAAAACTTGGTGAGGAAGTCAAAATCAGCAGCATAACCGGAAACTGTCAGGTCAAGCAGCATCTGAATGAGCTGGGTTTCACGGTCGGTTCGGCGATTACGGTCGTCCAGAAAGTCAGACCGACCGGGCTGATCGTGAAAGTCAGGGATGCCCGGATTGCCATTGACAGCGGCATGGCTTCAAAAATTCTTATTTGAACAAAACTGGTCGCCGCATGATTCTCCCCGTGAGCCTTTGGTTTTTCAGAGGCGGGGAGCGTCATACCCCGGCAGGAAAGTTGCAAACGATACGCAGGAGGACAGATGGCAACGCTCAAGGATTCGCCAGTCGGGCAGACGGTGAAAGTGAAGAGGCTGAAATGCGAGGGCGCGCTGAAACGGCGGCTCATGGACATGGGATTTACGGCGGGATGCAGTGTGTTCGTCCGCAAGGTTGCCCCGCTTGGCGACCCGGTAGAAGTGACGATCCGCGGCTACGAACTGAGTGTCAGGAAACAGGACGCGGAATATATCGAGGTGGAATAATATGGCAGAAATACGAATTGCGCTTGCCGGGAATCCGAACTGCGGCAAGACGACGATGTTCAACAGCCTCACCGGGGCGCGGCAGTACGTCGGCAACTGGCCGGGAGTCACCGTTGAAAAGAAAGAAGGCCGCATGAAAGGACAGGACGGCGTAATCATCACGGACCTGCCGGGCATTTATTCGCTTTCGCCGTACACGTCCGAGGAAGTCGTTTCGCGCGATTATCTTATCGAAGAGAACCCCGGCGCAATCCTTGATTTGGTGGACGCGACGAACATCGAGCGGAATTTGTACCTGACGACGCAGTTGCTGGAATTGGGAAGGCCGACGGTCATCGCGCTGAACATGATTGATGCGCTGAAAAAGTCGGGCGACACGGTTGACGGCAAAAGACTTTCTGCGGAGCTTGGCTGCCCCGTCATCGAGACGAGCGCGCTGAAAGGCATCGGCGTAAAAGAAGCCGCGCAGGTCGCACGGAAAGCCGCTGAGGACGGAACGCCCTTCATTCCTCCGGCAGTGTTCTCAAAGGAAGCCGAGGCCGTCATCGCGAAGGCGCAGGCACTTGTCCCGGAGTCGGTGCGGACGGAACTGAAGCGGTGGTACGCAATAAAAATCCTTGAACGCGATTCTGCCGTGCTTGCCAAACTGCATTTTTCCGAGGAGGACGCGCAGAAAGCCGAATCCCTTTCGCAGGAGCTGGAGGCGGCAAAGGGCGACGATGCCGAATCGGTCATCACGAACGAACGCTACGAGTACATTCAGGGAATCGTCAGCCGCTGCGTGCGCAAGTCGGGGAAAAAGGCAACGTTGTCGGACAAAATCGATACGGTCGTGACCAGCCGGCATCTGGGCATTCCGATCTTCCTTGCCGTGATGTGGGCGGTCTATTACATTGCGGTCACGTCGCTCGGCACGGTGCTGACCGACTGGGCGAACGACGGGCTGTTCGGCGACGGCTGGAATCTGTTCGGCATTGAGGGGCTTGCCGTTCCCGGCATCGCCGCGTCCGTGGAAAGCGCGCTCGAAGCCTGGGGCGCGAACGAAGTGCTGACGGACTGCATCGTGAACGGCGTGATCGGCGGCGTGGGCGCGGTGCTTGGCTTTGTGCCGCAAATGGCAATCCTGTTTTTCCTGCTTTCGCTTATCGAAGACTGCGGCTACATGGTCCGCATTGCGTTCATCATGGACCGCATGTTCAGGAAATTCGGGCTGTCGGGAAAATCCTTCATTCCGCTGCTTGTCGGGTCGGGCTGCGGCGTGCCGGGCATTATGGCGAGCCGCACGATTGAGAACGAAAACGACCGCCGCCTTACGATCTTCACGACCACCTGGGTTCCCTGCGGCGCGAAGCTTCCCGTCATCGCGCTGATGGCGGGCGTTATCGGCGCAAAGGTGACCGGCTGGAGCAGCGGATCGCTGACGCTGCTGATGTACGTGATCGGCATCGCGTCCGTCGTCGTCGCGGCGGTCATGCTGAAAAAGACAAAGCCGTTCCACGGAAAGGCAGCCCCGTTCGTCATGGAGCTGCCGCAGTACCATATCCCGCAACTCAGGACCGTGCTGCTGCATACCTGGGAACGCCTGCGCGGATTTATCGTGAAGGCGGGCACGATTCTGTTCGTCGCCTGCCTGGTGATATGGTTTCTTTCGTCCTATGGCTTCGCGCCCGCACGGGAGGCGGTCGTCGAGAACGGCGTGGTGATAGAGGAAGCCTCGGACGGCGGGTTCGGGCTTGTTGACGCGGACGAGTCGCTGCTCGCGACGGTGGGAAACGGCATC
Source organism: uncultured Treponema sp. (assembly GCA_964608445.1). Taxonomy (GTDB): domain Bacteria; phylum Spirochaetota; class Spirochaetia; order Treponematales; family Treponemataceae; genus Treponema_D. Next base: position 3,995 of record CAZSOK010000141.1, read on the forward strand.
CGCTTTATTTTCAAGCCGCTCGGATTCGGGGAAAAGGACGGCGGCTGGCAGTGCGCGGCGGCGACGATTTCCGGCTTCAGCGCGAAAGAGGCGATCGTCTCCACGATGGGCGTGCTTGCCGGGGTGGACGAGGACGACGCGGAGGACGAGACGCTCGTGGCGGACGCGGTGGGCGGCTGGTTCCCCACGGCGATTGCCGCCTTTGCGTTCCTGCTCTTCAACCTGCTTGACAGCCCGTGCCTTGCCGCCATTGCGACGATGGCGAACGAGCTGAAAAGCCGGAAATGGTTCTGGTTTGCCATCGTGTTCCAGAACGTGTTCGCGTACATCGTCACGCTGATCGTGTACCGCCTGGGCATGCTGTTCGGCGCGGCGCACCAGTTCACGGCGGGCACGGTCGTCGCGCTCGTGCTTGCCGCCGGCATGCTGTTCGCGCTGTTCCGCCCGGACCCGTACCGCACGGAGCGCGCGTAACCGTGGGCGGCGCGTCGGGCACTGCTTCCATGGGCATCGTGGCAGCCGTCATCGCAGTCGCCTACGTGCTGTATGCTTTGTCGGTCACGCTTGCCGGAAAACGGCGGGAGCGGAAAGACGAATCCCGGAGCGAACATCCTTGCGGTGAGGAACGATAAAATCGCTCCGGGCGACATTCCGCATGGTGCGGAAGTCTGAAATCGTTCTGGGGACGTTTCCGCATGGTGCGGAAGCTTGAAATCGTCTTGGGGAGTTTTCCGCATGATGCGGAACGGCGAA
>CAZSOK010000142.1:0-4738 GCA_964608445.1 uncultured Treponema sp.
AAGTACCGGCATTCTGCCGTTCGTCAAAATTCCGCTTGGACAAGCACAACGCCGTGCGGTGATGTCTGCTTTTCGCCCGGGGCTTTTTCGCCACATTGTATAAATCGCTGTTTTCTTCTATACTGACGCTATGAGCAACGAAACAGAACGAAACGAGCATACGAACGACCGCGAGTTGTGTCATTGGGCTGACCAGATGGCGGCGAGAATCATACAGGAGCGCGGGGATTTGCCGCTGTATACGTGCGCGAGCGGCATTACGCCGAGCGGGACGGTGCATATCGGGAATTTCCGCGAGATTATCACCGTGGATTTGGTGGTGCGCGCGCTCAAAAGCCGGGGCAAGAACGTCCGCTTTATCTATTCCTGGGACGATTACGACGTGTTCCGCAAAGTGCCGGCGAACATGCCCGATCAGGAGACGTTGAGCCGATACCTGCGCTTCCCAATCACGATGGTGCCCGATACGACAGGCCGCGACGAGAACTATGCGCGGCATCATGAGATGGACGTGGAGCGCGAGCTGCCGCGCGTGGGCATTTTCCCCGAATTCTTGTATCAGGCGAGCCGCTATCGCGCCAACCGCTACGCCGAAGGTATGCGCAAGGCGCTCCAGAACCGCGACCTTATCAAATGGTGTCTGAATAATTACCGCGACGACGCGCACAAAATGAAAGACGAGGACGTGTACTGGCCGGTCGCCGCGTTCTGCTGTAACTGCAACAAGGACACGACGGAAATCACGGGTTACGACGGCGACTATGGCGTGAGTTACCGCTGCACGAACTGCGGGCACGAGGCGCACGGGGATCTGCGCACGTCAAAAGAATTCAAACTGGGCTGGCGTGTGGACTGGCCTATGCGCTGGAACGAAGAAAAAGTCGTGTTCGAGCCGGGCGGAAAAGACCACATCAGTCCGGGCGGCAGTTACGACACGGCAAAACTGGTGAGCAAGAAAATCTACGGCTGGGACGCGCCCATCACGATGAAGTACGATTTTGTGGGGCTGAAAGGCATTCCGGGCAAGATGTCGTCCTCCAAGGGCAAGGTCATTTCGCTCGTGGACGCGCTGGAAGTGTATCAGCCGGAAGTGCTGCGCTACATTTTTGCCATCAACAAGCCCGACCACGAATTTGCGGTCAGCTTTGACCTTGACGTTATCACCATGTATGAGGCATACGACCGCACCGAGCGCATTGCCTGGGGCGTGGACAAGGCGAAGAGCGACGACCTGTTCCTGCGGGAAAAACGCGTGTACGCGCTCGCGCAGGTTGGGGACATTCCGCCGGTCATGCCGTATCAGGTGCCGTTCCGCCTGCTGACCACGCTGTTGCAGACGTATTCGGGCGATGTGGACGCGGTTGTCACATCGCTGGGCGACGTGCAGCCGGAGCAGGAAGCGACATTGCGCCGCCGCTGTGCGTGTGCCTGGTACTGGGTGAACGAATGCGCTCCCGACGATTTCAGGTTCGCGCTGCGCACGGACGGCAGCAAGGCGGACTTGTCGGAGGCGGAGACAAAAGCCGTGCGCGCCGTCCGCGACGACGTGCTTCCCGTCATGGATAGCTGCGCGACCGACAAGGACTTGCAGCAGAAGGTTTACGACGTGGCGATGGCGAACGGCATGGACGCAAAGGCGTTGTTCACCACGATGTATCACGTGCTGGTGAACAAGGACCAAGGGCCGCGACTGGCAAGTTTTATGCGCATTATCGGGCAGGAAAAACTGCGCCGGATTTTGAGCGTATACTAGGGAAACGAGCCGCGTCTGCCGATATTAAGGCAGACGTTGTTTTTTTGTCGAGGGGATATGAGGAGAACAGTTTGTGTGCTGGCACTGTGCGCCGCCGTTGCCGCGCGTCTTGCGGCAGTCGAAGTCGCCGAGCAGGAACTGCGCGTTCCGGGCAGCGATGCCATTCAGTTTGAGAATTATGGCGGGCCGTATGCCGTCATCGAAAGCGCGGAGGCAATCGTCGGAATTGGCACGGCACTGGGGCAGGCGGTTGCCGCAGATGTCGGGACTGCCGCCACGATACAGCCCGGCGCGAAATATACGCTCGTGCATGCAGTCGGCGGCCAGGCGCAAGATGGTCTGGATGCCGATATTCTCCTGCTCAACGATATGGCGGGAGTCGATCATATCCGCAACCTGCGCCGGATTGTCGCGGGCTATCTGGAAGCCGCCTACGGCTATACGCGGGACGACGCGGAGACGCTCGCGACGTTCATCACGGTGTACAACGCCGTCTACCGCAGTCAGCTTGCCGTGTTCAGCGAAAAGTACAAGGACAGCGTGCTTCAGTATCTGACGGAAGCGGACGTGGGGCTGAGCACGAACTGGCAGGACTGGGCGGGGCATACGCAGCTGGTCATTCCCCTCAACGATGTGACCGGCACAGATGCCGCCGTGGACACGACGACAATCAGCGACGAGAACGTGGTGGAAGCCTTGCGCGAGGAGTCGGACAAAGGCATTGCCGAACGCGAAGCCCTTGCCGACATCAAGGAGCGTGAGGCAGCCGATGCCAGCGAGAAAGCGAAGGCGGCACAGCAAGAAGCGGCGCAGCAGCGCAAGGACGGCGACATGGCGGGCGCGGCACAGTCGGCGCAGGAAAGCACGGCACAACAGCAGATTGCCGACCGCAAGTCCGCCGAAGTCAAGGACGACCGCCAGAGCATTGCCAAAGATAAGGAAACGATTGCGTCCGCCGCGCCCGGCGCGGAACGATACCTGACGGGCTTGTTCGTGGCGGATGCCGCAAAAGGGCTGTACCGGCTGGTGACGGTGGACGGCGACACGGGTGCGGTCATCCGCCGCTCGCCCGTCACGCAAATCCGTGGCAGGACGGTGTACGGCGTTTCGGGTGTGACCGTGACGCAGGAAGACGGAACGCCCGTGACGTTCCCCCAGCTGTACCTTGCCGTCTGCGGCGTGAACGGAGGAAAATCTGCCGTAAAACTCTGCCTGCTCGACACGGAACGGCTGGAACTGCAAAAGCAGAGCGAGGAGACGCTCGCGGAAGGAACGTCGCTCGTGCCGTATGGCGACGTATTTTTGGTCGTCGTCCAGCAGGGCAAGGAATGCTTTGCCGCCGCGTTCGACAAAAACCTGACGATGACGCAGAAAAGCGCGCTCGCCGTCAAGCCGACCACGCCGTTCAACATCACCGACCGGGGCATATTGGTAACGGACGCGGGCGGCAATCCGCGCCTGCTCGACCTGCGCGATTTGAGTACGCTGTGGACGAGCGCGGTCACGGACGCAAAATAATTACCGTTTTGCGATTTCGGCAAGCGAGGCGACTACGCCCGCAAGATTCTGGAAGTCTGCCGGCACGATGATCTTGGTCGCCTGACCGTCGGCGGCTTTTTCCAGTGCCTCAAGGCTGCGCAACTTGATGACCGCCTCATCGGCGGCGGCTTCCTTGATCATGCGCAGACCGTCGGCGGTCGCTTTCTGCACGTCAAGGATTGCCTGCGCCTCGCCCTCCGCCTTGCGGATCTTCGCCTCTTTTTCGGCCTCTGCCTGCAAGATTGCCGCCTGCTTCTGCGCCTCCGCCTCCAAAATCCGCGCCTGTTTCTGCCCTTCGGCAACGAGAATCTCGGACTGTTTCTGCCCCTCTGCAACGAGGATTTTTTCGCGTCGCTCGCGCTCGGCGCGCATCTGCTTTTCCATCGCCTCGCGGATTGCCTCCGGGGGCATGATGTTCTTCACTTCCACGCGGTTCACCTTGATGCCCCAGGGGTCGGTCGCCTCGTCAAGAATGGCGCGCATCTTGGTGTTGATTACGTCGCGGCTGGTAAGCGTCGCGTCCAGCTCCAGCTCGCCGATGATGTTGCGCAGCGTGGTTGCGGTGAGCGTCTCAATCGCCGTCATCGGGTTCTCCACGCCATACGTGTACAGCTTGGGGTCGGTAATCTGCATGTAGACCACCGTATCGATTTTCATCGTCACGTTGTCCTTGGTGATGACCGGCTGCGGCGGAAAATCGAGCACTTTCTCCTTGAGCGACACCTGATTGGCAATGCGGTCGAGGAACGGCACTTTGACGTGCAGCCCCGTCTGCCAGGTGGCGACATACGTCCCCAGCCGCTCGATAATCGACGCGTGTGACTGCGGCACGATGCGGATGTTCGTGATAATCAGCAGGATGACGACGAACAGCAGCGCGATGATGACATACAATTCCATAGATACTCCTTGCGGCGACCGGCGGCCGCGCTATCGTTTTCTGACAATGGCAGTCGCGCCCTCAATCCCCGTGATGACGCATTCCGTGCCTCTGGCGATTTCCGTATCGTCCGCGCTGCGGGCAGACCAGGTAACGCCGTTCACCTTGACCGCGCCCTTTTGCAGCGCGGTGATTTTTTCGGTGACGAGCACGTTCCTGCCGATAAGCGCGTCGCTGTTGGTCGGCATCTTCTTGACCCTGAGTTTCTTGACGGCGATCGGGCGCGTAAAGACGAGCAGCACGAGCGAAAGCACCACGAACAGCAGCAGCTGCCACTTGAACGGCACGCGCAGGAACGAGACAAAAATCAGCACGAACGCGCTGCACCCGAACCACACCGTCGTCAGTGCCATCGTCATGCCTTCCAGCACGATGCACAGCACCGCCACCGCAAGCCAGAACCAGGGCAAATTGTTCAGCAGGAAAAACGAAACGGAATTCATACGCTTACAATACACCGATTCCGCGGAAAAGTAAAGGAAGGAACGGGTGATTTTCCGTGCGCT
>CAZSOK010000143.1:0-4675 GCA_964608445.1 uncultured Treponema sp.
GCGGGGAGCCCCCGGAAAATTCGGCTCGGTTGACGCGTTCGGTGCGGTAAAGTATGCATTTACGACATATCACACCATGTGATATGCACATACGTGTATATGCGGTATGTGCATAAGCGGGTGTGCGGTATGTACATAAGTGAGTATGGGATATGCACATACGTGCATGTACGGTATGGAGAGAGGCGGCAAAAAAACTGCGGTATTTCGAGCGCGGACAATTCCATCCGCCCCGCACTTGCTGCCAACTTTTTTTGTGACAGGATTCAATTCGCAATGCCATCAAAACGAATTCCGCGCAATCGCCTATCTGAACAAAAACTCCTGCGGATTCCCGCTCAGCATCAGATGACACAAGTCGGCAGGAATCGGGCTGTCGGCAAAGTCGCGCCAGTATTCGAGCGCGCCGGGAATCTTGGTCAGGCAGAGCGGCCAGTCCGTCCCGAACAGCAGGCGGTGCGCGTAACGGCTGCGCGCTTCCTCGCCGCTGTCTTCCAGCACCTGCCAAAGCCATTTCCAGATGTCGGTCTTGGTGCCGCTGAACGAAAAGTCGCTGTACACGTGTGGATAGGTCGTCATCAGGCGCAGAATATGCTCGTGCCATGACGCGACCGTCCCCGTCATCATGTCTATCAGTTTCTGCGGCAGGCTTTTGTCCTTGTCGGGCGCAAGCCCTTTGTAATACTGCTGCCCAAAGTGCGCGAAATCGACATATAGCCGGGGATGCGCCTCAAGCACACGCTCCCAGCGTTCGGGGCTGGTATACCTGAACGAATCTTCGAGCGAAACCGTGCGGAATCCCTGGTCGTCGCAGTGGGTTACCAGCGGAACGCCGTGTTCCTCACAAAAACTGAACAGGATTTCCGTTTTCTCGCGCTGAGCCGCGTCGTCAGGGTATGGGTCAAAGCCCATGGGCGGATAGAGTTTTACGCCCGCAAAGGCATTTTTGTACGGCAGGTGCGTCTCGTCAAACTGCCCCGCGCCGCTGCGTCGGCTGCCCACCAGCTTCCAGTCGGCAAGGACTCTTTCGCGCCGGGGATTCCAGCCGCTTTTCTTGCCAAAGCAGGTCTCCAGCAGGTTGCGGATAAAATCCGGCTCATACAGCAACGGATTGATGCCGATGAACGGCCGCACGATGACGCGGCTTTTTGGGTGCGCCTGCTTGTATTCGGCAATCCCGTCCAGAATCTGCGCCGCCTGCTTAAAAAGGTCGTGGCGGGGCGCGTCCTTGTAGCGGACGGACAGCGGAACGTCGGCATTGAAGTCCATAATCTGTGGACACAGCACCACATAATCATACGAAAGATGCTTGCCGTAGCCGTCAATATGGATGCCGTTTTCGTCCAGCACGGGAACAAGCGTGCCGTCGCTGAACGCGCCGCGAATGTCGTCCGCATACAGCGCGATTTCGTCCGCAGGGGTGCGCTCCATGGCGTTGAGCAGGTTGAGCACGTCGCCTTTGCCGGTCAGCACGCCTTTGGCGATGTAATCTTTTGCGGACGCAAGGGCAAACACTTCCTGCCCGCCCCGCCCCCGCGCAAGCTCCACATACGAAGAAAGACAGGCGTGCTGCAAGGGAATAATATGCATATGCACGTCAAACGCAAATGTCGGAGAATCCACCGCAAACCTCACTCTGCACCTAATCTGATATGCTCACTTTCCGTGCGTTGATTCTAGCGCAAGGCACGGACAAACGCAAGCAGAAGCGCGCCCGCATACGTCACGCTTCCCCGGAATGGCGTTCCACCCAGGCGCGGATGCCGTCCATCACGTCCGCGTCGATGTCGTGTTCCAGGCGGCAGGCGTTTTCCTCGCACTGATCCTGCGGCAGGCCGGTTATCAGCTGCAAAAAGGTCGTGAGCAGTTTGTGCCGGCCGTAGATGTCGCGCGCCTTTGCCATGCCTTCCGGGGTAAGCTTGATCATGTTGCCGAACGCGAACGCAATGTAGCCGTCCTTCTCCAAAATGCCCATGGCACGGCTCACGCTCGGACGCGACACGTTCATCTTATGCGCCACGTCAACGGAACGGACAAAGCCGTTTTCTTCCTGCAAGCGCAGGATTGCCTCAAGGTAATCTTCGCCCGATTTTTGCATACTTCACCTCGCTGTCATTATGCCCGTGCGGTCGCGCGCACCTTCTTTCCCAGCTCGCTCGCGACATCAAAACAACGGTCGCCGAATTTCTCTATCTGCCGCACCATGTCGATGTAGAGAAGCTCGGAGCGCACGTCGCCGCCGTTTTCCATGCGGTCACGCGCCACGCGGCGCAAGTTGCGCCGCTCGTCGTCAATCTGCTGCTCAAGGTCGCTCGCAAACTGGAACTGCTCGGCAGAAAGCGACTGCATGTTGGCAATGTTTTTCTGGATAAAATAGAGGAACTGCCGCGCAAGCTCAAAATACGGCAGCAGGCGGTCAACGTCCTCCGCAGGGAACGTCATGTTGCGGTCAACGGATTTCTTGATCTGGTTGGCAATGTTCAGGCAGCCGTCCGCCATGCTCTCCATCTCGCCCGCAAGCTGCATCATCAGCGACACGTTGTCCTTGGATTCGTCGCTCAAATGCAAGTGCGTACAGCGCACCAAATAATGCAGGATTTCGTCCTGCATCTGATCGGTGTAGCGTTCCCGCTGCTCAATCTGCGGGAACTGGTTCTCCACGAATTCCTTGCTCGGCGTGCGCAGTCCCTCCTGCAACGAATCGAACATCTCCACCACCACGTCGGAGAACGCCGCGATTTCCCGCTGCACACGGAACACGCAGCCTTCGGGAGATTCCGCCGCCATGCGCTCGTTGAATTCAAGGTGGTATTCGGTGGGAATGGCGTTCGCGTCGTCCTTAATCAGCTTGCGCATGAGCCACTCAATCTGCTTGGTAAACGGCAGGAACAGCACCGTGCCGAACGCCTTAAAGACCGTATACAGCATCGTGATATGGTAGATAATCTGATGCTCACCATTCCCCGGCGTGATGAAATTCACGAACTGCAAGAACGGCTTGAACAGCAGGAGCGCGATGACCGCCGTGGAAAGGTTGAACAGCACGTGCACCGCCGCAACGCGCTTTGCGTCCGGCCTTGCCCCGAACGAAGCCATTATCGCGTCCACCGTGGAGCCGATGGACGAGCCGATAATCATTGCCGCGCTGAATTCCCAGGTGATAAGCCCGTTGTACGCCATGGTGATGATAATCGCGCTCATCGCGCTTGACGAATGGAGCAGCCCCGTGATAATCGTTCCCACCACCACGCCAATCAGCACGGTCAGCGCGCCGTAGCCCTGCACCCGCAACAAAAACTGCGCGAACGTGCCGCCCTCTTCCAGCCGGAACGAACTGGAAAGCCACCCCAGCCCGATGAACAGCAGCGCGAATCCCATAATCGCGTGCCCTACGTTCTCTTTGTGAATGCGCTTGATAATAGTAAGCAGATACCCGATGCCAAAAATAGGGACGGCGAGCAGCTCCATTTTAAAGTTGAAGCCGAACAGCGCGACAATCCAGCCCGTAATCGTCGTGCCGATGTTCGCGCCAAAAATGACGCTGATTGACTGCCGCAACGTCATCAGCCCGGCGTTGACGAACGTCACGACCATGACCGTCGTCGCGCCCGACGACTGAATAATCATCGTCAGCACCATGCCCGTCAGCAGCCCGACCAGGCGGTTGCCCGTCACGAACGCGAGGGCTTTCTGCAATTTCTGCCCCGCGCCCTTCTGAATTCCGTCGCTCATCAGCTTCATGCCGTACAAAAGGAAGCACAAGCTGCCGGCGAAATAAATACATTTCAGCACCATTATACCGAAGTATACAAAAAAATCCGTATGTGGTACACTACTTCCATGCAGAAAAAACACGTCATCTTTTCCGCCCTGCTCTGCCTGATTGCCGCGCGCGCCGTCGCACAGCCGTTCACGCTCAATCTCAGGACCGAAATCCCGATCGGCACGGCTCTGCTTGCGGGCGAGCTGTTCCACAATATCTACGATTTTACCGCCGCCACGGACAAGTGGGACGGCAGCACCTATGACAAAAACGACGTGAATGCCTTTGACCGTGCGCTCATGCACCGCTACAGCAAGCCGTTCGACCTCACGGGAGATGCCATGATGGTGCTGCTGCCCGCCGGTACGGTCCTGTTCAGCTCGTATTTTGTCTACAAAAACTATGCGCTCAAGGATTTGTTCACGCAGGTTGCCATTGCGGCGGAAACGCTGATTATGGCGCACACGCTCCCGCACATCGCAAAGCCAGTCGTCCAGCGCGTCCGCCCGTACAATTATTACCGCGGCGACGAGGGCAAGGAGGACGACTGGAACCGCTCGTTCTTCAGCGGACACACGACTATGGCGTTCGCCGCCGCAACGTTCGGCACGTACACGTTCGCCACCTGGTTTCCCGAATCGCCGCTCAGGATTCCGTTTGCGGCGGTCTCATACAGTCTTGCCGCGCTCACGGGCATTTCGCGCGTCTATGCCGGATGCCATTTTGCCACGGACGTTCTGGTCGGCGCGGCGGTCGGAACGGCAGTCGGCTTTTTAGTGCCGTGGCTGCACACGCTCTGCACCAAGGACATACAGATTTCGCTGTCGCCCGCAGGATTTTCTCTTACCAAGCACCTGTAATCACAACCATCCGTTTGACGGGCGGCGGTCGCTCTATGCCGCCCGACTGCCG
>CAZSOK010000144.1:0-4544 GCA_964608445.1 uncultured Treponema sp.
GCGATTTCAGTTATGCTTTGCCTTCCATTCGGCATAGGGCTTGCGGATTTTGTTGACCCACGTACCCGTGTAGGCGTAGCCGTTGCGCCGTTCCTTGCTCATGTCGTTGAAATCCGCGCAGATCCTGCGGTTGCGGTCGCACCAAACGGGCTGCATGGTCTGCAAGTCGTACATACGCGCCCACAGGTCGGGAGCGGACGGGTCGTCCACCATGACCTGCTCGTAGTCGGTGTACTGTCCTGCGCTGGAAACTTCGCCCGCCCGCTTTTCGCGCACGATTTTCTTGCCGTGGATTACGATGTCGTCGCGCAGCAGCCAGTCACACGCGGCGGCGATGCTTTTTTTGAGCGCGGCGGACGGGTTCGGATCTGCCATGAGCATGAGCACCAATTCCACGCTTTCGCTCGTAGTGATTGACGGCGGCTCAAAAGCGCGCGCCCACATCGGCCGCAAAGTCTCGTGATCGTGCTGCTGACACCAGGCGGTCAACAGTTCCGTGCCGTCCGCCTGCGGCACGGCAATCTGCGTGTTGATGACGCACTGGATCGCGCGGTCATACGCTTTCCGTGCTTTTTTCGGCGCGTCCTTGCCCAGGAACGCATACCGCTCGTTGCCGTCGGCGATGTCCCGCAGCATTGCCATCGTGCCGGTCATCACGTCGTCGTTGTAGGTAATGCCGTACACGTCCGCGCCCGTCCAGCCGCCGGAAACCGGGTGCTGCGCGTTCAGTATCCAGTCGAACGCACGGAGTGCCGCCGCCCGATAGCGCGGGTCGGGAACTTGTTGGTACACTTGCGCAAGGTATGCGATCTGCGCGTACACATTGCGGTTGTCGAGCGTACTCTGTTGCCCGTTTGTCTTGAGCTGATAGGTGAGCGGCGGCACGCGCTGCAACGAATTATGCTGCCCTTCCAGCTCGTTGCGGTAATACTTCCGCGCCCAGTCGTAGTTTTTCTTCCAGCCGCCGTCGGGATTTTGCAGCCACAGCATATTTTCGGCAATGCCCACAATCTGGCTTTCGTCGTACAGCGGATACGGCGGAATGCGATCCTTGTATCCGTTCCGCGCATGATTGATAGAATCATTGAACGGGCGCAATGAAATCGGCTGGTACGAAACCTCGTTCTTCGCCTTCCATTCGTCATTCGTCTCGTCCTTCCGGCTGTCCACCGCAACGACCGTGGACGCACAGGAAATAATCAGCCCCGCAGCGCAGAGCGCAACAAAAAGCAATCGTCTCATGGCAAAAAGTATACACTGCCCGGCATGATTCCGCAACGAAAAACGCACGGAAGCGGCAAGAAGTCAGTTTTTTCTATAAAATATGCGCAATCAGCGCAAAAAATACTTGCAATACAGAGAAAACTGGGGGATAATTAAGGTAGTCATTTTTATAAGGAAATCAAACTATGGCAAAAGAAAAGAAAGAACTGGACCGCTTTGACACCAACGCAAAGCGGGGAATGCAGATTCTGACGAAACTGATGGGTATCATTGTCGGTTCGGTCGTGCTGAGCGTGGTGGGTGTCGCAATTCTAGAACTGAACATCTTTGACCGCGGTATGCGCTCGTCCACGGACAACGACCTGATGAGTTATGCGACGGGACTTGAGATGACGCTCAAAGACTGGCGCGACACGCTGGAGGCAGACGTCATGCTGCTCTCAAACCGCCCGGATATTGTCTCCGGGACGTCAACGTCGAATTTGGCAAACCTGCGTTCCATACTGAACAACGCGAACGGAACGCTCAACGTGGAAGTGCTGGGCATTACGGACAACAACGGTATCGTAATGGTCTGCGAGGGCGTGGACGAAGGGGCGAGCCTTTCGTCGCTGGCAGTCGTACAGAGCGCGCTCCGCGGCACGGCGGGATACTCCTACGATGTCATAAGCGGCATCGGCTACTCAATGATTGCCGTCGCGCCGATACGTTCGAGCGGCAAGATTATCGGCACGGTAATCGCCGCCTACTCGCTCGAAAACGGCGACATCGTGAGCCAGGTGCAGAAGTCCTATTCGGCAGAATGTACGATTTTCAGGGGAAACATACGCGTCGCGTCATCGCTCGGCCGCAATGTCATCGGCACGACCATGGATGATGCGCTCGTGGTGAGTACGGTTCTCCGCGAAGGCAACATCTACCACGGCAATGTCATCATCAACAATAAAAAATACATGAGCGTGTACTTCCCGCTCATGGCAAGTAACGGCAACATTTCCGGCATGGCGTTCATCGCGCGTCCTATGACGATTATTGACAACGTGCGCAACCATACGCTGTTGCTCGTCGCGCCGAGCGCACTGCTGCTCATCGCGCTGCTCGCGTTCTTCAGTTATCGCTTTGTACACTGGCTTATGTGGCGTATCTACAACGTGACGAACTTTCTCAAAGAACTTGAGACGGGCGACGCGGACTTGACCAAGCGGTGCAAACTCTTTATCCGCGACGAAATCGGCGACCTTATCATCCACTTTGACCTCTTCCTTGACAAATTGCAGCAGATTATGACCGAAGTCAAGGGCACAAAGAACGAACTGAACACAAGCGGCTCGAACCTTTCTGCCGAAACGACGGACACGGCAAGCGCGATCACGCAGATTCTTGCGAACATCGACGGCATTCACCAGCAGATTACGGCGCAAGGCTCCAGCGTCGATCAGACGGCAAAGGCGGTGCGCGAAATCTCCACGAACATCACGAGCCTTGACACGCTGGTCGAAAACCAGTCGTCGGGCGTTGAAGAAGCGAGCGCGTCAATCGAAGAGATGATCGGGAACATCGCGTCCGTCACGGCGAGCGTGGACAAGATGGCAGAATCGTTCGGCTCGCTCAACGAAAACATGCAGGTGGGATTTGCCAAACAGCAGGGCGTGAACGAACGGATTCAGCAGATTGAAGGACAGAGCGAACTGCTTTCCGAGGCGAACCTTGCGATCGCTTCCATTGCGGCGCAGACAAACCTGCTTGCCATGAACGCGGCAATCGAGGCGGCGCACGCGGGCGACGCGGGCAAAGGCTTTTCCGTCGTCGCGGACGAAATCCGAAAACTCTCCGAGACTTCAAGTACGCAGTCGCGCTCAATCGGCGAGCAGCTCACCAAAATCCACGACGCAATCGGCGAGGTCGTCTCGTCGTCAAATGAGGCGAGCGAAGCGTTCGGCACGGTTTCTGCGCACATCAAGCAGACGGACGAGCTTATCCGGCAAATCAAGAACGTGATGGAAGAGCAGAACGCCGGCTCGCGGCAAATCGGCGACGCAATCCGCAACATGAACGACAGCACGGTGGAAGTGCAGAAAGCGTCCAAAGAAATGTCGCAGAGCAACGAACGGATTATGCACGAAATGCAGCTGTTGCAGGATACTACGTCAAGCATGCAGACGGGCATGAACGAAATGAAGAACGGCGCCCGCAAAATCAACGAGACGGGCAACGCGCTCGCGGGGATTTCCGGCGACGTACAGCAGGCAATCAACAAAATCGGAAGCCAAATCGACCGATTCAAGACGGAATAGTGACCGGGCGCACGGTGTGTGCGCCAACACGAAGGAGATTCGACATGAAGAAAATAATCATGGCTTCAATCGCGGCGGCGATGTTTTGTACGCTGCTCGGCTCATGCAATCGGGAGAAGGCTTCCGTAACCAAGCATCCGGTTACGCTCCGCCTTTCGGAAGTCCATGCGCGCGGTTATCCGACCACGCTTGCGGACGAGGAATTCGCGCGGCTCGTGGAAGAGCGCACGGAAGGACGCATTAAGATTGAGGTACGCTCCGGCGGCGCGCTCGCAGAAAATGAGCCGGACGCAATCAAAGCGCTCAAAGAAGGCGACCTTGCGTTCACGCGCGTGTCCGCGTCGCCCGTCGCGGAATTCGTTCCGAAAATCAACGCGATTCTGCTCCCCTATCTCTACCGCTCGTCAGACCATATGTGGAACGTACTCAACGGCTCGATCGGGCAGGGAATGCTCGATGACATCGAACGATCCGGTTCCGGGCTGGTGGGGCTGTGCTACTACGACGGCGGCGCGCGGAATTTCTACATCAACCGTGCCGTGCGGAGCGTTTCTGATATGGCGGGGCTTAAAATCCGTGTGCAGAACAACCAGATGATGGTCGATATGTGTTCCGCGCTCGGCGCACAGGGCGTTATGGGAATCGGCGTTGGCGCAGTGCGCAGGGCAATAGAGGACGGTATAATTGACGGCGCGGAGAACAACTGGCCGACATACCAAAGCGGCGGCGATTATCTTGTCGCTCCCTTTTACATCCTTGACCAGCATACGCGCGTTCCCGAAGTGCTGATTGCGTCAAAAAAAGTCCTCGACCGGCTCGACAGCGCGGACGTGGCAATCATCAAGCAATGCGCCAAAGAAACGCAGGTGTTTGAGATCAAGAAATGGAAAGAACGGGAAATTTCCAGCGAGCAGATTGTCCGCGCGAACGGCAACACCATCGTGGAGTTGTCGTCCACCGCCTTTGCCGAGTTCCAGACGGCAATGCAGCCGCTCTATGAAAAATACGGCAGGCAGTACACGGACA
>CAZSOK010000145.1:0-4508 GCA_964608445.1 uncultured Treponema sp.
TTGCGCATTCAATTTTGCGGTGCGATGATTGCGCCGGGAATGATGTTCTGCGCGTTGAGCGCGGCGCAGTGTGTGCCGGTTTGCAGGGCAGCGCGTATGTCGCCGCCGCGCAGGTAGTCGTACAAGAATCCTGCCGCAAACGCATCGCCGCAGGCAGTGGTGTTTATGGCGGCGGGAATGGCTTCTGCGGGGCAGCGGAACGCCGTGCCGTCCTGTGCGGCGAGCGTGTCGTCTTTGCCGCGCGTGACGATGACGATGTTTTTTAGTGCCGCGCTTTTTGCGGCGACGGCTTCATGCAGCGCGGGTTCGGCAAGGACGCGTCCGCCCTGGAACGTCTGGCAGAATTCTTCTTCGTTTATTTTGATGATATGCGGCGTGCAAATGCTCAACGTCTGCACGAGTTCCGCGCCGCGAAAGTCTGCCAGGACGATTTTTTCGGCATCGGCGGCAAGTTTGCAGATACGGGCGCACAACGCTTCTGACCATTGCGGCGGGCGGCTTCCCGCAAACAGCAGCGCGTCGGCACGGGCAATGAGGTTTTGCGCTGACTCGATCAGTGCCTGTTCTGCTTCCGCGTACTGCCCGCTCGCGGGGGATTCGTCCGCAATGACTTCGGTCGTCGTCTGGTGCGCCGGGTCAAGCAGCGTCCAGCATTCGCGCGTCGCGCCGTCGGTGTACACGGGGGATAGTTGCAGGGCGTTGTCTTTTTCGGCAAGGCTCATAAAGCGGGCGGCATTTTCGCGCCCGACGGGGCAAAGCACGTGCGCACAGCCCGGCGCGAGCTGGTTCAGGACACGCGCCGCGTTCAGTGCCTTTCCGCTGGCATCTTCGCGCCAGTTGCGTGTGCGGTTCACGGCGGCGGGAGAAAAAGAATCGAACAAAAGGGTGCGCTGGATCGTCGCGCTCAGGCAGACGCAGAGAATATGCATAGTGTCAGTATGCCGGAATTACGCCGACTTGGCAATCGCAAAGGCGCTCACGCATGCCGTCGTCAGCCCGACAAACACCGTCAGCCCGATCGTATGCACGGGCGCAAAATTGATGAGCGCGAGCGCGCCGAACGAAAGTGCCGTCGTCAAAAACGAAACGAGAATCGCCAGGCTGTTGAGCGCACCGTCGCTTTTTTTGCCTTCAACCGCATAGATGACGTAATCCAGCCCCAAGCCGAACACGAGTACCACGCCGGTCACGCTGAAAAACCCGATGGCGATATGACTGAGGCACAGCGCGGCGAACGTAACAAGCACGGTGATGACGGGAATTGCCGTAATGCATGCGACCGTTTTGGGCGGATAGCAGAAACACAGCAGCACGAGTACCACGCCGAACGCCAGCGCGAGCAGTTTGAGCAGCATTGCCGTGAGCGCGTTCAGTTCCGTGCCGATGTCCGCCGTCTTGTTCACGAAATGCACGCCGGGAACGCTCTCTGCCAGCGCACGGAAATAGGATTCGTCGTCCGCGTGCAGGGGCAGGACGCACGAATACCAGCGGCCGTCAATCGCGCCAATCCACAGGCTTTTGGTCACCGATTGCAGGATGGCGGGTACGTCCGCATCGTCGGGCGCAATGAACTGCCGCGCATGGCTTTCGTAATCCGCACAGAACGCCGCCTGTGCGCCGTCATCGGAAAAGCAAAGCGCGTCGTATTGCGCGGCGGCAAGCGGGAGCAACTGCGCACACGCCGCGTAACTGCGCTCCTGCCGCATCTGCGACGGCATAAAATCGCTGGTTGCAAGGTAACTTTGCAGTTTGCCGTCTGCCTGCGCCTGCGCAAGCTTTGCCGTAAAAGCCTCTTCGATTTGCAGCACGTCCTGCGCCGTTTCGCCCTCTACCAGAAAATACCAGCCGGCCGAGCCGTAGTCGAGCACCTGCGCGGTGATTTTTTCGCTTTCCAGCAGATGGTCGCTCATCGTGTACATATCGCGCAGATTGTTGTCGATTTTGACGGACGAGCGGTTGTGCGCCAGCACTGCGACCGCGCCGGCTGCCAGCACGATCGGCAGGAGACGGAACGCCGCCAGAAACGGCGTGTTCAGGCGGAGCGCGGGCGATGTCCGCAGCAGGGGAATCGTCCGCGCTTGGGCGGGCGGCAGCGGCAGGTACGGAAACAGGCACGTCACGGTCAGGAACGCGCACAACAGCCCAAAGAACAGGAACGCCGCCACCTGCTGCAAGAACGGGAACGGCGACAGGAACAGCGCGGCAAAGCAAATCTCAGTGGAAAGAAAGCTGATGCCCACGCCGCGCAGGATTTTCTGCCGGATTTCCGCGCCGTCGCGCACCGTCGCGTCGCCTTTCCAATGCACAAAAAAATGAATCGCATAGTCAACGCACGTGCCGATCAGGGTCGTGCCGAACACGAACGTGAGGATATGAATCTGCCGGAAAAAAAGCAGCACGGCGGCAAGACCGATTCCGCACGAAAGCACCACGGCGGCGGCAGAAACGAGCGCGGGCAGGGGCGAGCGGAAAATCGCCAGGAAAAGCAGGACGACCAGAACAATGCCGATTGCAGAAATGACCGAAACCTGCCGCTGTGCCTGCGACGAGCTTTCGTAACTGTGGAACGGTACGCCGCTGAACGCAAAGCGCACGCCCGTCGTTTGGGTGAGGGACTGGCACAGCGTGTACAGTTCTTTGACGGCGGAAGTCTTTCCCGCGAGCGAAAGGGCGGCGGGGCTGAACGAGCCACGGAGCATGACGTACCATAAGCCGTCGTGTTCCGCGGCAAGCACGCCCTCTTTGACCGCCATTGCGCCGCCGTTCTGCGCAGCCTGCAAGAAGCGCAGCAACGTCATGCCCGTCAGGTCGAACGGGTCGTCGGCAAGCAGGGAACTGTCCGTCAGGCTGAACGCGCCGTAGACGCGTGCCAGCGCGTCCTGCGCGAGCAAATCCGCACCGCCGTCTTCCAGCTGAGCGACAGCCTGCGCGTCCAGAAGATTGAACCGGTTGGCAAACAGAAAATCGGTCAGCCCTTCGGTGGCGGCGGCATCCACATACAGCGTCGCCTCATCAAAATACGATGCGTGTTCGTACAGGTATGCCGCCGCAGATTTTGCCGCCGAAAAATCCTCCGCATACGTCAGCACCGTCACCGCCCGGCTCGTGCGGGCAGAAAGCGCGGCATCTGCCCGTCCCACGCTTTTGAGCGAATGCGACGGCGGCAGAATGTCAAGCAGGCTCGTGTTGAAGCGCGGCGGACGCGCAAAAAAGAACGACAGGAGCAGGGCGAACAGCAGCGCACCGTGGCAGAGCAGCCATGTCCGGGGGGTAAGGCTATTGCGCGGCAAAAAGGGCTTTTTCATCGTCTGTCAGTGTAGCAGGAAACGACTGGTTTGCAAACTCGTAGCGCACAAAATTGCCGCCCGGCTCGTGCATGGTCACGCACTGCAACGTCGTTTTGCCGCTCAGCACGAACTGTTGCGCCACCGCGCGGACGGCATCGTCTTTCGGCACGAGGGCAATCGTCCAGCCGTCGGGTGACGGGGAAAAGAAGATGTCGAAGTGCTGCGCGTTCAGCCGGTCGCCGCCGACAAAGACGGAGCTAATAATAGTAGAAAACGATTCGAACGTGGGATTGCTCCCCGCAATCAGGACGGATTTTTTCCCGCCTGCGGTCGTCTGCATGACGGCGGCGGGCGTTACGGTCAGCGTGGACGGGAACGGCTTTTTTGTCTGCCAGACAATGCCGTCGTCCCGCGAAATGAGGTATGCGCCGGACGACACGAGGTCGCGGTTCAGCTTGGCGATGTGCTTTGTCTGCGTGAAGTCGCCTTTTTGGATGGCGTGCGCGGAAAGCACCGCGCAGACGGCGGAAAAATCGTCCTGCGTGGCGGCGGTCAGCGGAAAGTCAAGCACGTCGGCGGGGACGGAAAAACAGGCGGACAGGCTCAGGGCGAGCGCGGCAAGAAATCGTCTCATCAGTCTTTAAAACCACCGGCGCGGATCAATGTTTCTACCCTGTCGGTAAAAACGGCGGGGCAGACGAACAGGCTTTCTCCCGTCGCCATGCTGACGCACATCTGGCTGACGCTGCCTTTGGTCGTCAGTTCGCCCGTGGTCGCGTTGTACAGCTCAAAGTTGATTTTGAGCATGTTCTCATATTCGTCCAGCACCGCCCTTGCGCGGCAGGAATCGCCGAATCGCAGCGGCTTGATGTATTTTATGCGCACGTCGGTAACGGGGAACAGGTAGCCGCTCGCTTCCATGTCGGTGTACGTGTAGCCGATTTTTTCGAGCAGCGCACAGCGGGCGCGCTCAAAATAGTTGACATAATTGCCGTGCCACGCAATGCGCATGGAATCCACCTCAAAAAAGTCAATCTTGAACGTGGTCTCACAGAACAGCGTGTGCGGGTCGAGCGGCTCTGCCGGGGAACGTGATGCGTCATTCATAACGTCTATTGTATTCCGAAACGGGGATTTTTGCTAGTGGGGATTCTGTTTCAAAGAAGTCGCCGGGGAGCGGGCTGCCCGCGGGGACGAAAACAGCATTGCCCCGTTTTGGAA
>CAZSOK010000146.1:0-4505 GCA_964608445.1 uncultured Treponema sp.
CTTCGCCCCTCCAGAGAATCGGGCGGCATGTTTTTTTCGTAGCCTTTTTCGCGTGTTTGCTTTAGAATAGTGCCATGCAAGGAGCGCAGATGAACAATCCGTTCGTATTTCTCATGCTGTCGTTCGTCCTGGTCAGCGCGTGTGCCGTGTCGCCGCGTGTTCCGGCAGGGCAGGCGGCTGCTCCGGGAGATGATATGCATATCACGGTTACGGTCAACGGCACGCACACGCTTGCCGCGACGCTCGCGCAGAACGATTCCGCGCGGGCATTTGCCGCGCTGCTTGATTCGGGCGCGCTCACGCTTTCTTTGCACGGGTATGGCGGATTTGAGCAGGTCGGCGCGTTGCCTGCGCGGCTTCCCCGGAACGACACGCACATTGCCGCCGATCCGGGCGACATCATGCTCTATCAGGGAAACCAGCTGGTCATCTTTTACGGCACGAATGCGTGGTCGTACTCGCGTCTCGGTCGTATTGACGGCGCGGACAAGGCTGTCCTTGCGGCATTGCTCGGCGCGGGCGACGTGACGGTGACGTTCGCGCGTGCCGACTGATATGCCGCAGGTTCGTATGGCGGCGCGGGTGCGGAAAGCGGCTTTTGCGGCGGGCGTGGTAGCGATTGTGTTCGCGCTGTTCCTGCTTGTCCTGCGTTTTTCGCCGTATCCTGCGCTGCGCACGTTTCTGGCGCGGCCGGTGTCCACGCGCATATATGACGCGCACGGGACGTTGTTGCAGGTGACGGCACTGGCGGACGGTGTGCGGCGCGAGTTCGTGCCGCTGGAACAGATTCCGCTGGGTGTGCGCCGCGCGTTCATTATGGCGGAGGACCGGCGTTTTTACGAGCATCACGGCATTGACTGGGGCGCGGTGGCGCGGGCGGCGGCACAGAATGCGGGCGCGGGGCGCACGGTGAGCGGCGCGTCTACCATGACGATGCAGCTGGCGCGGATGATACGCCCGGCGCGGCGGACGGTGCTGGGCAAGGCGCGTGAGGCGTTCGACGCGCTGCGGCTTGAGGCGCGGCTGGATAAAGACGAGATTCTGGAGCTGTACCTGAACAATGTGCCGTTCGGCTTCAACACGGAGGGCGTGGCGAGCGCGGCGCGGACGTTCTTTGCCGTTCCGTTGGGCGAGCTGGACGAGGTGCAGGCGGCGTGTCTTGCCGTCATTCCGCGTCGCCCGGCGCGGTACAGCCCGCTTGCCGATCCCGAATCCTGTGCGCGCGCCGCCTTTGAGCTGTACCCGGACGGCAGTCACCCGATCGACGATTTTCTTTCTGCCGCGGCGGCGGCGCGGTCGTTTGCCTATCCGTATGAGATGCCGCATTTTGTGCGCTGGCTTTCCGCGCAGGAGCGGTCGCCGGTCGGTCGGCGTGCTGAGGTGCGGACGACAGTGGACCTGGACTTGCAGCACGTGGCGGAGGATGCGCTGGCGCGGGCGGTGGCGCGTCATGCGGACAACCGGCTGAGCAACGGCGCAGTGCTGGTGTGCGACACGCAGTCGGGCGCGATTCTTGCCTGGGCGGGGAGCGCGGATTTCTGGGACGAGGCGCACAACGGGCAGGTGGACGGCGTGCTTGCCGTGCGGCAGCCCGGTTCGAGCATGAAGCCGTTCCTGTACGCGCTCGCGTTGGAGCGCGGGTTTGCGCCGTCGTCGGTGCTGCCCGACGTGCCGCAGGAATTCGGCTTTGAGCGGCTGTACATGCCGCAGAATTTCAACAACCGCTACAATGGTCCGGTGCGCCTGCGGGTCGCGCTCGCTTCCAGCCTGAACGTCCCGGCGGTCTACCTGCTGCAAGAACTGGGCTTGCCGTCGTATCTTGCCGTGCTGTCTGACCTGCGCTTTGACTCGCTTGCTTCTGCCGATCCGGGGCTGGGGCTTGCGCTGGGCAATGCCGCCGTGTCGCTGTTCGAGCTGACGCAGGCGTTCTCCGTCTTTGCGCGTGACGGTCTGTTCGTGCCGCTGTCTGCCCTTGCGGACGGGGAGACGGCGCGCGCGGAACGGGTGTACGACGAGAATACCGCGCGGATTGTCTGCGACATGCTGTCCGACCGCGACGCGCGGGCGATGGGCTTCGGCTACACGCAGTCGTTCGTCACGTCGTTTCCGTCGATGTTCAAGACGGGGACGGCGAACCAGTACCAGAATATCACCGCATTGGGGGCGACTCCGCAGTATACCGTGGGCGTGTGGATGGGGAATTTTTCGGGCGAGACGGTGGTGGGAAAGACGGGCAGTTCCGTTCCCGCAAGAATCGCGCGTGACCTGCTCGCGCGCTTGCAGGGACGGAGCGGGAAAAACTTTGCCCAACCCGCCCAGTACCGCAAGGAACGCGTCTGCGCGCTGTCCGGCATGCGGCGGGGCGCGTTCTGTCCCGGCACGGTGCGCGAGTACGTTGCCGTCGGCGACGTGCTTGCCGAATGCGACTGGCATACCGCGCATGGCACTGCCTATCCGCCGGAGTACGCGGCGTGGTTCAGGCTGAAAGACCGTTCCGGCTCGGTGGACGCGCGCGATGCGCCGCTTGCGATTGTCTCCCCGCGCAGCGGCAGCCGGTTTTACTACGACGAATCCGTGTCTCCCGGTCGGCAGAATGTTGCCGTGGAGGCGATCGGCGGCGGCGCGGACACGGCGGCATTTTTGGTGGACGGGCAGCCGCTCGTGCAGGTGGCGCGTCCGTTCGTGGCGCACGTGCCGCTCGTGCGCGGCGTGCATACGGTGACGGTGCGCTGTGGCGGCGAGCAGGCGGACATCACGATTGACGTGCGGTGAGCGCGCTGCCTGGTGCGTCCGTCCTGTTTTCGTGCTATACTGATCATATGAAAAAATCCCTGCCCTATGACACGTATGCCGTCTCACTGCTGTTTGACGATGCCGCCTCGGCGGCGATTACGGATGCGGTGCGGGCATTGGCACGGGAGACGGGCAATGATCGGCTGAGTGCCCCTGCCGTGCCGCCGCATATCACGCTGGGAATGTTCCATGCGGGGGCGGATTCGGCGGACGCGCTGGCGGCGGATGTTTCGCGCTTTGCGCAGGAGGCGGGGCGAGCCTGTGACGTGGCGTTCCGTGGATTCGGCTCGTTCGGCGACAAGGTGCTGTTCCTTGCGCCCGACCTGACCGCCGCTTCGTCCGCGCGGCTTCTGGCACTGAACGAACGCCTGCACGACCTGCTGTTGCCGTCGTTTGCGCCGGGCGCGAACCGCGATTACCTGCCACAGCACTGGACGGCGCACGTGACGCTTGCTGCCGGGCTGACCCCCGCGCAACATGCAAAGGGCGTGGCGGCGTTGTCCGCTCGCGCGGACGGCGGAAAACCTTTGGTCGTCCTGCCGTCATCGGCACGGGTGGTGGCGGTCGTCCTTGCCCGCTGTCATCCTTATGCGGAGGTGGCGCGGGTGCGTCTGCCGTCCGATTCGCTTTCGCCGGAGCGGCGGCACGCGAACATGGCGGCAATCCACAGCACGGGCGGAAAGCTGGAGACGCAGTTGCGCTCGCAGCTGTTCCGTTTTGGCTTCCGCTTCCGCAAGAACGACCGGCGGCTTGCGGGCAGTCCCGACATCGTGTTCCCGCACTGTCGGGCGGTCATCTTCGTGAACGGCTGTTTCTGGCACGCGCATGGCTGGAAGTCCGCCGACAGCGCGATTGTCACGTCCGTGCGCGACGAGCCGATTTTCTACGTCCGCCGCTGCGACAAGTTCCGGATGCCTACGACGAACACGGCGTTCTGGCAGGCGAAATTCGAGCGCAACCGCGCGCGCGACAAGCGCGACATTGCCGCGCTGCTGGAGCAGGGCTGGCGCGTGGGCGTACTCTGGGAATGCACGATTATGGGCAAGCACCGCGCGCAGAACATCCGCGCCGCCGCCGAAAAAATCTCGCTCTGGCTGGAAGAAGGGCAGGACGAGCCGTTCAAGGAATTCTGACCACGACGGGGAAGTGCCGTCCCTTGCTACTCTTTTGCCCCGGCGGCACGGAGCAAGTCGGCGATGTCGTTCTTGCCGTAGAGAATTGCATGGGTAAGTAGTGTAAGCCCCTCGTTGTCCGTTGCGTTCACGTTAGCCCCTGCTTTGATGAGCATTTCAGCCACATCCTTCTTTTTGTTTATTATCTCACTTTCAAGTGCTGTCCTGCCGTTATTGTTTTTTGCATTCACGTCCGCGCCTGACTTGATAAGCAGTTCTGCTATATCTTTATATCCCCTGCTTGCCGCCCACATGAGCGCAGTTCCGCCGACATTATCTTTTGCATTCATGTCCGCACCCAACTTGATACATACTTTTGCTCGCTCCACATCATTAGTTTTTAGAGCTTGTAAAAGCATTTCTGTCCGCTCTTTTACCTGTTCGGGCGTTGGGTCACTGTATCCCGGCAGACACAACACCGCCATGCACACAGCGGCAATGACCGCTGATTTCCTCAATGTCAATATTCCTTTCATGTATGTTTTCTCCGCGTTTTGCGTCCGCCGACGGTTATTTTTATGCGGCATACGCCGCATGTTT
>CAZSOK010000147.1:0-4212 GCA_964608445.1 uncultured Treponema sp.
CGTTCCGTCTCTTGAAGCGATTGCCTGTCCGCGCTATGATGAGGGCAATGGTGTACCGGGAATCGCCGCAGGGCAATGAGGATGTTTTCGACCGGCTGATGGGGCTGCCGCTTCTGCGGGTGTTCGCGCCGTTCTACCGCAGGCACAAGTCCGTGCTGCTGTACCTGTTTTTTGGCGGGCTGACGTTTCTTTTGAGCGTGGCGGCGTTCGCGCTGTTCAATGCGTGGCTTTTATTGAACGAGCATGCCGCGAATGTGCTTTCCTGGATCATCGCGGTGCTGTTTGCCTACGGCACGAACCGCACCTGGGTCTTTGCGGACAGGGCGCACGGCGCGCGCGGCATACTCGCGGAAATCGGCAGGTTCGTTTCGGGCAGGGTTGCGACGCTCGCGCTTGAGGAAGCATTGCTGTTCGTGTTCATCACGCTGCTGCGCTGCGACAGCCTTGCCGTCAAAATCATCGCGCAGGTGGCGGTCATCGTCGCGAACTATGTGGTGAGCAAGTGCTTCGTGTTCACGCGGCATGGTGCTGACGCTTCCCCGGCTGGCTGACGGCGGCGCGGCGTTCTGCGGGACTTTTATTTTTCATGCCGATGTGCTACACTCTCCGTATGATACACGAAGCATTCATCAATGATTACAAGGCATTCTTGGACGGCGGCAAGACCGAGCGCGAGTGCGCGGCGCAGATTGTCGAGTCCGCCCGGAAAGCGGGGTTTGTGGACATCGGGACGGTCGATTCGCTCAGGGCCGGCGACAAGGTGTACGTGCGGCAGATGCACAAGGCTGTCGCGCTGTTCGTCATCGGGTCGGGCGACATTGCGGACGGCATGAATATACTCGGCGCGCACATTGATTCTCCGCGGCTCGACGTGAAGCAGAATCCGCTGTACGAGAAAGATTTTGTCGTCTACCTGAACACGCATTATTACGGCGGCATCAAAAAATACCAGTGGGTCACGATGCCCCTTGCCCTGCACGGCGTGGTCTGCAAGAAGGACGGGACGACAGTGCCGGTGAGCGTGGGCGAGCAGGACGGCGACCCGGTGTTCGTCATCAGCGACATTTTGCCGCACCTCGCGCAGGAGCAGATGAAGAAAACCGCGTCCGATTTCATACCGGGCGAACTTTTGGACGTGATTGTCGGCACGGGGATTCCGCAAAAAGACGATGCCGACGGCGGCGAAAAAGAGGCGAAGGACAAGGCGAAAAAGCATATCCTTTCGCTGCTTGCCGAACGCTACGGCATTGCGGAGGAGGACTTCGGGTCGGCGGAGCTGGAGATTGTCCCGGCGGGCAGGGCGCGCGACTGCGGCTTTGACCGTTCGCTCGTGCTTGCCTACGGACAGGACGACCGCTCATGCGCCTATGCGTCCGCCCGCGCGCTGTTTGAGGGCGTTCCTGCCGCGCGTACCAATGTGTGCCTGTGTGTGGACAAAGAGGAGATCGGCAGCGTGGGCGCGACGGGCATGGCGAGCCATTTCTTTGAGAACGCGCTTGCGGAGGTCATCGCGCGTCTGCCCGGCGGCTATTCCGACCTGACGCTGCGCCGTGCGCTCGCGCGGAGCAATATGCTTTCCAGCGACGTGAACGCCGCCTATGACCCGCTGAACGCCGATTTGTTCGACCGCCAGAACGCGAGTTTTCTTGGCGGGGGCATTGTCTTCAACAAATACACGGGAAGCCGGGGCAAGAGCGGCGCGAGCGATGCCAATCCCGAATTTATTGCCCGCCTGCGCGCGCTGCTGGACGCGCACGAGGTGTCGTACCAGATGGCGGAGTTGGGCAGGGTCGATCAGGGCGGCGGCGGCACGATTGCGTACCTTGCGGCAAAATACGGCATGAACGTGCTTGACGCGGGTGTGCCGGTGCTGAGCATGCACGCGCCCTGGGAGCTGACGAGCAAGGAAGACGTGTCGCAGGCGTTCGACGCGTACAAGGCGTTTCTGACGCTGTGAGCTGCGCGGGGGCTTCTGTGATTACTGACGTGATTATTATGGCGGGCGGCTTTGGCGAGCGGCTTTGGCCGGCAAGCAGCCATGAGCATCCCAAGCAGTTTATGACGCTCAACGGCGATATGTCGTTCCTGCAGGAGAGCATTCAGCGTGCGTTCGCGCTCGGTATCAGCGGCAGGATCGTCATCGTCACCCGCAAGGACATCGAGGCGGAGTGCGCGCGCCAGTGCGCTCCGTTCGCATATAAGGAACGCATTGCGGTGGTTGCCGAGCCGTATGCGCGGCACACGTCCGCGGCGATTATGACGGGCGTGTGGTTCCTCAAAAAAACGGAGCCGGAAAAAGCGCATACGGTCCTGGTGCTGACGAGCGATCACGTGATCGGACCGACCGACGTGTTCTGCCGTGACTGCGCGACGGCGGCAAAGGCGGCAGCAGACGGGCACTTTGTCTGCTTTGCCGTTCCCCCTGCCGAACCGGCGACGGGCTATGGCTACATCAAGGCGGGGCGCGACTGCTACGGCGACCAGACCGTGTTTGCCATCGAGCATTTTGAGGAGAAGCCGGAGCGGCGCACGGCAGAGGCGTATCTTGCTGACGGGCATTACTGGTGGAACAGCGGGATGTTCGCGTTCAATGCCGATATGTTCCTGGACGAAATGCGGCGCTGTACGCCGCCCGTGGCGCAGGCATTCGACGGCGTGCGCTCTGGCGGCGTTCCTGCGCTCACCGAGCGGCACGGCATCGCGGTGCTGGATGTATGGCAGGCGTTGGACGCTGCCTATGAGACTGTGCCCGCCGTCGCCGTGGACAAGGCGATTGCCGAAAAGACCCGGAAAGCCGCCGCCGTCAAGGCGCATTTTTCATGGACGGACGTGGGCAGCTGGGACGCATTCAGCGAGTGCTGCACGAATCCTGCCAACAAAAAGGTCGTCGTGGCAGAGAGCGGCAACAATTTTGTCTATGCGGACATTCCTGTTGCCCTGTGCGGCGTGCATGATTTGGTCGTCGTGGTGAAAAACGGGCAGCTGCTGATTATGAAAAAAGGCGGGAGTGCGCTTGTGCGCGATGCCGCGCGGCAGATGACGGAATGAGGGCGCGGCACATCGGTCTGCCTTGCAGCGGCGCGGTGTTTTCGGTATACTATGGAAAGGAGGCGATGGATGCAAGAGATGACACCTGCCGTTGACGACGATGAGATTTCCCTTATCGATTTGTTCGCGGTGCTGCTTCGGTATAAGGTGATGATTATCGTGCTGACGGTGCTGGCGGCAATCGGGGCGGTTGTTTTTTCTATTATATCGTTGGTGCTTCCGCCCGAAAAATCTCCGCTGCCGAACCAGTTCACGCCGCAGGCGCATATGCTCATTGCCGAATCCTCTTCCGGCGGGGGCGGGCTTTCTTCCATGCTTTCGTCTTCCGGGTTGGGAGGTATTGCGTCGCTCGCTGGGATTTCCGGTATGGGTGGCGGTTCGTCCAACAGTTCGCTTGCGGTCTATCTCGTCTCTTCAAATACGTTGCTGGACGCGGTGACGGACACGTTCGGCATTGTCGAGCGGTACAAGATTGAAAAATATGTCCGTGCGACAAGCCGCAAGGTACTCAAAAAAACGTTGTCGGCGGAATTTGATGATGAGACGGGGATTTTTACCGTATCGTTCACCGACATTGACCCGGTATTTGCGCAGCAGGTCGTCAATTTTGTGATTGACTGGCTGGGCGAGCGGTTCGACGAGCTGGGCTTGGACAGCAACAAGATTAAAAAGGAAAACTTGGAGAAGAATATCCAGTCAAGCTACAACGAAATCCTGCGGCTGGAGCGCGAGGCGCGCAACCTCGGCGCGAGCGTGAGCGGCGGGGCATCGGCATGGGACATTCCGTCGATTGCTGTCGGCACGACGCGCATTCAGATGGAGCTGGAGGCGCAGAAAGAAGTGTACAAACAGCTCAAGATTCAGTATGAGATGCTGAAAGTGGAGATGCAGAGCGAGCAGCCGATTTTTCAGATTTTGGAGCGTCCTGAAATCCCCGATCAAAAATCAAAGCCGAGCCGTGGGATGCTGTGCATCATCGTCGTGTTTGCGACGTTCTTTTTGTCCGTGTTCCTGGCGTTCGCGCTGAACGCGTTCAAGAATATTCGGAACGACCCGGAAGCATGGGGGAAACTGACCCAAAAGCAGGATAAGGATAACTAAAATGAAACGATTTGTCGCCTTTGTCTGTCTGAGTTCGTTTTTGTCGGGCATTTTCGGGCAGTC
>CAZSOK010000148.1:0-4201 GCA_964608445.1 uncultured Treponema sp.
GCTGTTGGCTGTTGGCTGTTGGCTGTTGGCTGTTGGCTGTTGGCTGTTGGCTGTTGGCTTGTCCGCATTATGTCTTGGACAAGCGGATCGAAACTGTACAAATCTTTTAAAACTGAAATAAAGGCATCATTCTTCATTTCTGCGACATTCGACTTGTTTAGGGTTATTGACTGAGCTTCGTTAATTTCATACGGTTCCGGTGAATAAAATAATGCAAGAGGTGCAGAAACTACCTTTGTGCGGTTGAGTAGCTGCATGAATTTCAACCAGATGTCATCGACCTTCAGACAATACCGTTTGATTGCGCCCGTGTCAAATGTTTCTTTTGGAAGGATTCCTGGCGGATAGAGAACGCCGCCGACACCAGTTGCGAACAAGGTATATGACGGCTTTCGGCAGAGAGTATAGTTGTTTATCCAGTTGTTATAAGAAGCCAATGACGAGTCTTGTCTATATATCATTTTATGTACACGGACCGCTGCAACGCAGTACGGATGCTTTTTATGGGTTTTGAGCAGGCATTTTACAAGGTTTTTGCTGTAGATGCAGTCATCATCTACGGTGATAATTATATCATCGGGAAACGATTGTATGGCATAAAAATATTTGTTATGTGGCATAAGGTTGTCATTTGTTCTAACAAATTCAATTCCATATTTTTCTAAATCTGAAAGCTCATCAGGGATGATAGTCGTATCCGTTCCTAGATAAACTAGAATTTTATCAGGCTTTATTGTTTGAAGGCACAATGATTTGAGGCACAAAGAGAGCGTTCCGAATCTTGGCGGAAAACTTGTCAAACTGACAATTATTCTTTTCTGTCGGGGGACCGTGTTGAGTCCATAGTGAAATTCTGAACGTATGCAATATTCTTTTATGAAAAACTTGCAGGGAACATAGAGGATTTTTTTTATTTTTCGTAGAATCCTATGGTTAAAAAAAACGAAAAGTTTGTCATACAAATTGAAATTGTTTGGTGTATTCATGTTTTCCTAAAGTTCCGCTCCTTAAAAATTATACTTCACTGCCACATGAATCAAGAAATTCAGCTGTTTATTTGAAGCGGCATCTGCATCATTTAAAGGATTTAATTCATAGCAGCTTGTCAGCCCGCCCGATATAATGAGATTTTCTGTCAGAAAATACAAGGCATCCGTTCCTAATATAAGTTTTACACGGACACTTCTTTCTGGCACATCAGTTCTATCAATATACCACGTATAATCTAGGTCAGGATTGTTCCTCTGAAAAAAGAGATTCCAATATCCTTTTGGATAGTACAACTTGAATCCGATATATTGGCTGTTTCCACCTGTTCCGATTCCTGCTCCGAGCCATTGACCTTTATTTGTATATCCCTGCGTTATTATATGATGGGCATAAAATGTTGTCGGCCACATCAGTTCATAGTCACGGGATGATTCTAGGTTTGTGCATTCAAGCAGGAATTCTCCTCGGAAAGAATCAGAGAATTTGACGGATTTTTTGATTCCTGCTGTCCAGCCTTGCGTATGAAATGGATAACGAAGTATATAATTTATGTCTGGGCTGTAATCATTCCGTGCCCATTCCAGATACAGTTCCAGCCCTACCTTTGGGACAATGTAATCGACGGTAAACGAAAACCGCTGGTCATTGTTGTCCTTTCCTGCGGAAGTTCCTAGTTTCGGCACATAAATTCTGAACAAACTGTACGCGCTTATATCGTCCCACTTGCTGAGCATCGTCCGGTTGATTCCAATCGTCAGCCCCTTGAAGATTCCCGGCAGCGACCATGCGGCGGCAACTCCCGAAATCAAATTGTCGTCATTGTCAGGGTTGGAATCAAACCACTTTGATTCTGACAATTTTCCCCACCAGCAACGCAGCTCCAAATCGCCGAGATACCAGCCGAGTTTGGGAATTACGATGGCTTGCCTACGCAGTCCTATGTCGAATTTCGGGTAGGACGGCGCGTTGTTTGAATGGATAATCGGATTCAACTGCGCGGGACCGAGCCAAATCGTTTGAGTGCCAAAGCCGACGGTAAAAGTATGCCACGAATAGCGTACCTCCGTGTCGCCCCAGTCGAACGTAAAGAAGGGCTTGTCGCCGAACCGCTGCGGTGCGTCTATCGAGGCAACGCCATAGTATCCATATTCCGCCGCGCCGCCGGCGAATGTCGTCGGGTTTTCGTCTTTGTCAGTCCCGGCGTAATTCGGTTTGATGTAGTCAAACCCCATATTCTGTGAAAAGCTCACCTGCGGCTTCAGCGTCAGTTCCAGCCCGTAGCCTTCGAGCCGTGCGCCGGCGGTCAGGCTGGTGTTGTAGCCTTTGCCCTGCCACAGCGCGCCGTCGTTCTGGCCGTAGGGCGCGGCGGTGTTGAAGGAGTTGAACCATTCAGGGCCGTAGATTTTGAGGAACACGCCCTGCGGAACGCCGCGGAGGTAGCCGTTCTGCGACAATGCCTGCGGCTGCCAGAGCGCGCGCATTTTGCCGAGGTTGTTGTTCTGCCACGGATGGGAGAGCGTCTCTTCCACGGTCTGCTCGTTGCCGTCCTCGTCCGTGACAGTCTTTGTCTCCGTGCCGATGCGCCACACGGAATCGCTGAGCGTGCGGTAGTTCAGCGTGGGGCGCTGCGTGATGCCTTGCAGGGCAAGGAAGTCGTAGTATTCTTCTTCGGCGGACTTGAGGGCTTCCTGTGCCGGAACCGTCGTCGCGGCAAGGAAAAGCGCGGTCAGCAGGAATGCCTTTTGAGCGGGTCTGTTCATGGCGTGATTATACTATATTTTCAGAATGCGTGGCAACTGCCGTCAGGACAGTCGTCCCCGAAAGCGCGTCGCGTAACATTTTTCTTGACAATGTGCCGTGCCGTCATCTACTATGGAAAAAGGAGGCACTTTTTATGAAAAGGGCAGCAGTTTTTTTCGTCGCGGCAGGGCTTGCTTCGGCGGCAGGTGCGCAGCAGCTCGACGCGAAAGCTTCCGACCCGAACGTGATGGGCTGGATGCAGGGGTTCCCGCCGCCTGCGGACAAGATTGTCTCGGCGGCTGACGGGTCGTTCTTCGCTTTTCCCGCGCTCCGGTTCAGCGTGTGCCATATGCGCGAGTTCAACCCGACGCGCGACGTTCCGGCGGCAAAGGGGAAACATTTTTCGTTCAAGGAAAAGCCGAACGCGGGCATCGACGCGGTGACGTTCGTCCCGTGGGATGAGAGCGGGCCGATAACCTGGGCGGAGTCGCTCGACCGCAACTATACGGACGGCATCATCATCGTCCACAAGGGAAAGATTGTCTATGAGACATACCGGGGCGCGCTCAAACCCGACGGCGTGCATGCGGCGATGTCGGTCAGCAAGTCGTTCGCGGGGACGGTGGGCGCGATCCTCACCGCGCAGGGCGTTATCGACGACTCGAAGCCCGTCTCGTTCTACGTGCCTGAGCTGAAGGATTCCGGCTTTGGCGACGCGACCGTGCGGCAGGTGATGGACATGACCACCGCGATCGACTACAGCGAGGACTACAACGACCCGGACGCGAGCGTGTGGAAATTCTCGGCGGCGGGGAACCCGTTCCGCCCGGCGGGATACAGCGGGCCGAAGAACTATTACGAGTACCTTCAGACGGTGCGGAAGATTCCGGCTCAGAATCACGGCGAGCAATTCGGCTACCGCACCGTGAACACCGAAGTCCTCGGCTGGATAATCTCACGCGCGACGGGCAAGGGGCTTGCGGAGCTGGTCTCCGAGCTGATCTGGAAGCCGCTCGGCGCGGCATACGATGCCTATTATATAGTAGATCCTGCGGGAATCTCGTTTGCGGGCGGCGGCCTGAGCCTGAACCTGCGTGACATGGCGGCGTTCGGTGAGATGCTGCGCTGCGGCGGCAGGCTCGGCGGAAAGCAGGTGCTGCCCAAGGAGGCGGTCGCGGCGGTGAGCGCGGGCGGCAGTCCTCAGGCGTTTGAGGGAAGCGGCTATCCCAAGCTTACGGGCTGGAGTTACCATAATATGTGGTGGATAACGAACAACGACCACGGCGCGTTCATGGCGCGCGGCGTGCACGGGCAGGCAATCTACATCGACCCTGCGGCGGAGATGGTCATCGTGCGATTCGCGTCAAACCCGCTGTCGTCGAACAAATACATCGACCCGATCTCAATCCCGGCGTATGAGGCAGTCGCGGATTACCTCATGGGCAAGAAATAGGGGGCGCGGCGTGTCTGT
>CAZSOK010000149.1:0-4191 GCA_964608445.1 uncultured Treponema sp.
GCGCATCGCGCTGCGGCGGCTGACCGCCCCAAGAACCCGCTTCGTATCCATATGGCGCGGAAAGATGACTGGCAAAGACGACGTTCCATGCGGGCGGCGGATTAGGACAGTTTTTTGAGCAGCGCGGAACAGCCCTGCACGATGTCGCGGTAGGTGTCCTCAAAGTTGTGCGTGTACCAGGGGTCGGCGACGTCGCGCGCCATGCCGCAGAACGACAGCAGCTTGCGCACCTTGCCGGAAGCGTCCCCGTCAAACAGGAAATGCAGGTCCTCGACGTTCTCGTCGTCCATGCAGACAATCACGTCAAAGCGCGCGTAGTCGGCGCGCGCGGCAAGGCGGGCATAATGCTCGGTGAACGGCACGGCGTACTTGCGCAGCACGTCGCGCGTGCCGCGGTGCATGCCGCAGCCGATCGCGTCGGGACGGGCGGCGGCGGAGTCGATATAGAAATCGGCCTCACGCCCCGCGCGGCACACGAGGTCTTTCATCACCATTTCCGCCATGGGCGAGCGGCAGATATTCCCGTGGCAGACAAACAGAACGGCATGCATACGACTTTCCTCCGCAATCAGCCCACCAGGTCGCGCACGAACCGCAACGACCGGGGTACGTCCTTCACGCCCTCAAAAATGAGGTACGCGTCCGGGCACTCGCTCCTGATGACCGGCAAGAAGTCGCGCCAGCCCATCAGCCCGTCGCCGAGCGGCACGATTTCCAGCTCGTCCCCGCTGACCTGATAGTCCTTGAGGTGGAAGCCGCAGATCTTGCCCTGGAACAGCCTGAGGCACGTCTCAAAAATCCTGACGCGCTGCTCATGGTTGCCGACATACAGGTAATTGTAGAGGTCAACGATAAAGCGGAAGTGCCGCTGGCCGGGATCGATTTCGTCGGCAAGGCGTCTGAGCTGTTCGGGACGATACATGCAGTGTCCCCAGGCGCCCTCAAGTGCCATGCACACGCCCGATTCTGCGGCGACCGCCGGCATGGGACGGAAGACTTCGACCACTTCCCGGAACGCGTCCTCCGTCTGGTTCTGGGGATTGTACGTCCATTTGTCGTCGTTGTAGCTGCCCGTCTCGCTCGCGACGAACTGCGCGCCGAACGCGGCGGCGTGGCGCAGGTGGTCGGCATATTTTTCCGCGCCCGCGCGCACCTTGTCTTTCTGCGAGTGCACGGGATTGAAATACGCGCCGAGCAGCGGGATTTCCACGCCGTTGTCGTTGAAGCCGCCCCTAATCTGCGCGATGACTTGCGGCGTGAGCGTGCCGGGGTTTCCGTTCTGCCCCTCGACCGCCTTCGCAATCGCCAGCTGCACGCCGTCAAAGCCCCATTCGTGCGCCGTCTGCCCCAGCCATGCCGCGCTTCCCTTTCCGATGTCATGCGGCCGTATCAAAATCTTCATGCTACCTCCCGTAAAGCCAGGCGCGATGTTGGAAAACCGTGACTGACTTTTTTATGCCGTCTCACCGGCTCTTCCGTATCGTACCACAGACAGCCAAAATATGCTAGGAACGCTATGGAAAAAAAACGGCGGAGCGCATATACTGTGCGTATGGAAACTGCCTTGTACCTTATTCCCGTGCCGCTCGGCGAAACGAGCCTTGACCGCGTGCTGCCCGCATACAACCAGGACATCATCTCGCACATCAAGCATTTTATCGTGGAGAACGTCCGCTCCGCACGACGGTTCCTGCGCAAGGCCGACCCGGCAATCGACATCGACACGCTCACGTTCTATGAGCTGAACGAGCATACGGACGAACGATCGCTCGCGCACCTGCTCGACCCGCTCGCCGCCGGGCAGCCGATGGGCGTGATTTCCGAAGCGGGCTGTCCCGCCGTGGCTGATCCCGGTGCCGCCGCCGTCGCGCTCGCCCACCAGAAGCACCTGCCCGTCGTGCCGCTCGTCGGCCCGTCGTCAATCATGCTCGCGCTGATGGCAAGCGGCTGCAACGGACAGCAGTTCGCGTTCAACGGCTACCTGCCCGTCAAGCCGAACGAGCGCGCGGGAAAGCTGCGCCAGCTGGAAAGCCGCGCCCACAAGGAACGCCAGACGCAGATTTTCATCGAAACGCCCTACCGAAACGCGCAGCTGATTGCGGCAATCATCAGGACCTGCCGCGCGGAGACAAGGCTGTGCATTGCCGCCGGAATCACCACCGGGCAGGAATATATCGCCACAAAAACAATCGGGCAGTGGAAAAAATCTCCACCGCCCGACCTGGCAAAAATCCCCGCGATTTTTATGCTTTCCGCGTGACCCCTAGCGTTTCTTGCCGAAAATGCGCAGGAGCGCGAGCAGCAGGTTGATAAAGTCGAGGTACAGCTCAAGCGCGGCAAGGATGGACACCTTCTTGTAGTCGTCGTTGCCGTTGGCGTAAGTTGCCGTCCGCATGATTTTCTGCGAATCGTAGGCGGTCAGCCCGGTAAAAATCACGACGGTCGCCACGGAAATCAGGACGTTCAGCATGTTGAGCGGCGTCTTGGTGACGAGCGAGATAATCCCGCCGACAAGCGACGCGAGAATCACCCCGATAAGCCCCATCATCAGGTAGCGGCCGAGCGATGTCAGGTCGCTCTTGGTGCGCATGCCGTACACGCTCATCACCGTGAACAGCAACGCCGTCGTAAAGAACGCCGAGGCGATTGAATCAACCCTGTAGACAAAAAAGATAGAGGAAAGCGTCGCGCCGTTGAGGACGGCATACGCGATAAAGCCGAGCATCGCCGCGCCCACGCTGATGTTGCGGATAGAAGCCGACAGCCAGATGACCAGGCCGATTTCCGCGACGGCGAGCAGCAGCCAGCCGACGACACCATGCCCGAAAATCAGGCGGAGCAACGTAGCGGAATTCGCGACGGCAAACGCGCTCGCCGCGCTCACGAACAGGGCCAACGCCATCCACCCGTAAGTGCGCCCGATAAAGCGCGACTTCTCATCCGCGGAAAAACTTACCGCAGTACGAACTTCTTCCATAAAATGACCTCCTCCCGTAATTAGGTAACCGCACATGACGTGCAAGAAAGTCGGGCTAGCCGAATTCGAATCGGCGACCCCTTGCCCCCCAGACAAGTACGCTAACCAGCTGCGCTATAGCCCGATATGTACCAAGAATATATAGAAAAATCGCGCCTCTGTCAACGAACCGTGCCGCGCGGTCAGTTCTTGGTCAGGTCAAGCAGGCGGCGGAACGCGCTGTCGGGCTTTTTCAGCTCGCGCGACCCGCGGGTAATCTTGCACAGCGACATGCCGTATTTGCGCGCAATCTCGCGCTGGGTCGTGCCGGAATCAAGCTCGCGCACCAGAAGCCAGCGCATGGCGAAATCCCGGCGTTCGGCGGGCGTAAAGAGACAGCAGAAAAAATCGTAGATGAAGCCCGGCTCGTGGTGGTCGGAAAGCAGCGCGCAGATCTCGCGCATCGCCGCTTCCAGCCGCTCGTCCTGCTCCGCCGTGGCAACGTTCTGTTCCATAGAAACAGTGTACCATATATCGTCTTTTGTTTAAAGTGTCTCCTGCCACCAGCGGTATGTGCGGGAATTGAGGGACAAAGCCCCTCGGAGAAAGGGATAGGGGCGCAACGCAGTGCGCGCGGGGGAACGGCGATTTCCCTCAGGAACCCCGGTAAGGCTTGGTGTACTGCCAGAAGCGGGGCGCGCGGTAGTCGATGTGCCAGCCGCCGGCAAAGAAACCGTTGTCGTCTGCCGTGGGGCTGACAAAAATCACGTTCGGCTTGTTGCGCGTGTCATACGTGAACGCGTTCGACTCCCAGGTCCGCTCCCCGTCGCCCTGCCCCTGCTGGTATGCCGCGGGCGTGTACACCGAAATACGGTAGATGCCCGGCTTGGTCAGCAGATGCACCACCACGCCGCCGGTAAAGCAGCCGTTAAAATACGTGTTCTGCCGCTTCGGCTCGCCGCGCCAGTCCAAATGCCGCAACTCGTAATACCAGTTGTATGACAGGTGCGTAATCGCCGACGAAGCGTCGTTCCCGTCAAGGTCGGTCACGCGGATAAGGCACGGCACCGTGTTGAGCGGCGCGTTGTTTTCCGGGCGGTAGATATGCAGCGCAAACGCCGGTGCGACGAGCAGGCAGAAGGCAATGCGGAAAAAGATTGGTTTTATAGCCGTCACCATGCCTCTACCCTACGCCCCAACCGCCGTTTTGTCAAGGCGCAAGGCCGCTGCCGCAA
>CAZSOK010000150.1:0-4190 GCA_964608445.1 uncultured Treponema sp.
CGCACACGATATTTTCATGGACTTTTCGGCGTTCCTGCACTATACTAGAAGACATGGACGCACGTTTTTTTTCGCGGCTGCACAAGATTGAGGCGGTGCTCGCACAGGCACTGCCGCCGCAGGCCGACCCGGACTGGCAGGCACGGTCGTTCGGCGCGCTCGACCCCTGCGTGAACGGCGAGCACCTCAACGAGCTTATCGCGCCCAACTATGACCTGATTTCGCTGGGCGGCAAACGGTGGCGGCCGCTGCTGCTCGTGCTGTGCGCGGAGCTTGCCGCCGACGCAAAGGACACCTGCGCCGCCAGCGGCGAAATCGCCTACCGGCTCACGCCGCTCGTGGAATTCGCGCACACCGCCAGCCTGATTCATGACGACATCGAAGACCGCGCGGACATGCGGCGCGGAAAGCCGGCGGCGCACGTCACGTTCGGCACGGACACCGCGCTCAACGCCGCCAGCTGGCTCTATTTTGAGGCGGCCGCGTGCATCGAATCGCTCGACCTGCCCGACGCGCAGAAAAACACGTTCTACGCGCTCTACCTGCATGAGCTGCGCCGCCTGCACCTGGGGCAGGCAATGGACATCCTGTGGCACAAGCATCCCGCGCTCGTGCCGACCGTTGACGAATACACGGCGATGGTGCGCAACAAGACGGGAACGCTCGCCCGCCTTGCCGTCAAGGCCGGGCTGCTCGCGGGAGGTAGCACGGCAGAAGAGGCCGAACGCGCCGGGAGCATCGCCGAGGACATCGGCGTGGGATTCCAGATCATCGATGACGTGACCAACCTGACCACGGGCAATCCCGGCAAGCAGCGCGGCGACGACATCGTGGAGGGCAAAAAATCGCTCCCCGTGCTCCTGCACCTTCAGGAACGCCCCAGCGACCGCACCGCGATTGAGACGCTGTTCGCGCAGGCCCGCGCCGAAGGCATCGCGTCGAGCGCCGTCGAACAGGCAATCGCCCTGCTCTCCGAAAGCGACGCCATCGAAAAAGCGCGCGCGCAGGGAAACGACCTCATCCAGCGCAAGAGCCGCGAGCTGAGCGGTTTCTATCATACGGGCGGCGAGGCAAGCGAGCTGATTGGCGGGCTGTTTGACTCCCTGCGCAAAAAGTAGGCAGCCATGAGAGAATCGCCGGAAAACCTGAACACGCAGGCAATCGAACTCGCCCAGCAAGGCAACTACACCGAGGCTATCGCCTGCTTCAAGCGCGCGCTGTCGCTGGAACGCTACAATCACCTGCTCTGGTTCAACCTCGGCATTACGTACCGCGACGCGGGCGACCTGCAAAATGCCCGCCGCGCGCTCGAAAAGGCCTACGCCATCAACAGCGATGACGACGACATCATCGAAACGCTCGCGATTATCTGCTACAGCATCGGAAACTACGACGAGGCGCTGGCGTATTGCACGGAAGGCATCGACAAGAACCCGTCGAACGCGCACGTATGGAACACGATCGGGGTCATCTATTTCAACCGCTCCGAATACGCTCAGGCGTGCGATGCCTTTGAGCAGGCCGTCTCAATAAACCCGTACTATTATGACGCGCTCTACAACCTGCGCGACACCTACGAGGAGCTGGGGAACGCGGCAGGTGCCGAGCAGTGCAGGCGGCAGATGCGCCATATCAGCCCCGACGGAAAGCACCATGCATAGCCACGCATTTATCGTCCAGACCAAAGACGACGAGATTCTCGCCATGCAGCTGATTACGCAGGACTGCGTCACCTGCACGACCGGCTGCCTCCAGCGCGGAAAACCGTTCGCCGTGGCGAACAGCCGCCATTTTCCCGTGAGCAAAGGAACGGTCGTGCGTATCGGCCGCTCACGCTTCACGCGCGCCGTGCACGGGCTGGCATCGCTTGTCGCTCCCGTCGCCAGCGCGGTTGCCGGTTTCCTGCTGTCAGAGGGCATCGCAAAAAAAATCGGCTTTGAAAGCACGGAAACTTTCAAAGCCGTCTGTGTCATGTCTTTCTTGGCTGTGTCCGCAGGCGTTGTCTTTGCCGTCAGCCGCAGCCGCCTTCATTTTTTGAAGCCGGAAATCTTACAGGTGATGTAAGCGTTCCGCACGGCAATCAGCTCGCCACGTGCTCGCGCGCAAGCTTGCTGATTTCATCGGCCATCTGGACCAACGGCACTTGCTTCTGCACCGCCCCCAGCTCATTCGCGACCCGCGGCATACCGTACACGATAGAAGACTTTTCGTCCTGACCGAGCGTCCATGCCCCCTGCTTGCGCATCTCTGCCAGCTGCACCGCGCCGTCTTTGCCCATGCCGGTCATAATAACGCCGAGTGCCTTGTTCTGGTACACTTTTGCCACGCTCTCGAACAGCACGTCCGCAGAAGGACGATGCCCGTTGCGCGGTGCTTCCTGCGAAAGCCTGATAACACACTGCAAGCCGTCCTTTTCCACGAACATATGGAAACTGCCCGGCGCAATGTACACATGACCGCCCTCAATCTTGTCGCCGTCCTCCGCCTCTTTCACTTCAAGGGCGCAGATACGGTTCAGGCTGCCGGCAAATTCTTTCGTAAAGCCCGCCGGCATGTGCTGCACCACCAGAACCGGCTGCTTGAGGCGCGGGTCAATCATCTTGAACATATCGCGCAGGGCGTTCGGTCCGCCGGTGGAAATGCCAATGGCAATAATGTCAATCTTGCCGCTGTTGCGCAACGGCGTGATGACGGGAATCTCCTTGGGCTTGGCGGCGAGGCTCGCCTTGAGCATCTCGCTTGCCTTGCGCGCCTCCTCGGCCTTGTTGGCGATTTCCTTGTCAAGGAATTCCTTGATTTTCTCCTCGCTCATGACCCCCTGCAACTTACGTTCGACAGCGCGGTCGGCGGCGATTTTCGCATAGAAATCGTCACGGTAGACTGTCTTTCCGTGCAGACGGGCATACTGTCCGCCGTAAGACGAAATCATCTCAATCAGCAGGTCGGAGATTTTGGTAATATCGGCTGAAATAGAACCGTTCGGCTTGGTGATAAAGTCAGCCGCGCCCAGCTCCAGGCACTGCATCGCAACGGCGGCGCCTTTTTCTGCGACGCTGGAAAGGATAATGACCGGGATTTTTATGCGGTTTTCCTTGCGGTGCTTGAGGAAGTCAATACCCGACATTACGGGCATCTCAATGTCAAGGATAATGACATCGGGATTTGCCTGCGGAAGCTTTTCAATCAGATCCTGACCGTTTTCCGCACGCCCGACGACATGCATACCGGGAACGCTCTCAACGGCACGGCTCACCAAATTGCGCATCAGCGCGGAATCATCACAAACCAGTACGGAAATATCATCCATCGTTCTGCTCCTATTTTTCGTTTTTCTGGTAGAGACACGCCCATTCGGTCTTCAAGAATTCAAATTTCGTGTCCATGCCGAACAATGATTCCGAATGACCGATGAACAAATAGGAATGCGGTGCCATCGCGTCATAAAAACGGTCGATAACCGCTTTCTGGGCAGGCTCGTCAAAATAAATCAGCACGTTGCGGCAGAACACGATGTCAAAGTTGCGCACGCCCGAATCATTGCGCAAATTATGGTAGTCAAACTTAATGTGCGACATCAATTCCGGCGTCGCCTGATAGCCTTTTTCGACTTTCTTGAAAAAACGGGCAAGATATTTCGGCGGAATGCCCGTGACGCGCGAATCAGGATAAAATCCCTGCTGCCCGACCATGAGCGATTTCAGCGAAATATCGGAAGCCATAATATTGAAACGATACGGCGGCGGCAACGTGTCGCACAAAATCATCGCAAGCGTGTACGGCTCCTCCCCCGTGGAACAGCCGGCACTCCAAATATTGATGCGCTGGTCGCCCGTCTTCCGCTTCTGCTCGATGATGCGCGGGATAACATAATTCACGAGCGCGTCAAAATGCGGCTGATTGCGGAAAAAGCGCGTCAGATTCGTGGTGACCGAATCCAACATCTGTTTCATTTCTTTTTCGTCAGACGTAATGAGCTTATAATACTCGCCAACGGTCGCTATCCGCTTTTCGCGCAAGTTTTCTTTCAGCCGGCCATCAAGAATCGAACGGTTCGTGGCCGAAAATGTAATTCCGCTCTGGTCATAGATGAGCTTGCGGAACATATCAAATTCTGCATCAGTTAATAAGTCTGCCATAAAAAATATTATACACCCGCGAATAAAAAAAGTAAATCATATTTAAAAATAACT
>CAZSOK010000151.1:0-4083 GCA_964608445.1 uncultured Treponema sp.
CGCAACGCCGAGGCAGACGGGCTTTCGGACACGCTGGTGCGGCTGTTCAGGGCGGACGCGGGGGCGCAGGCGGACGCGTTCCTGACGGCGACGATGGCGCGGCTGGAGACGCTCTCGCGGCAGATAACGACGGCGACCATGCAGGACAAGGCGGTCTCCACGCTCAGGGCAGCGGACAGCGCGCGCGACGAGGCGATACGGACGCTCGGCGCGATCCTTGCCGCCTACGCCGTGTTCCCGATCGCAGGGAAGAAAGAACGCGCCGCGCCGCTCAAGGCGGTGTACGACAAGTACGCGAAGGCGGGCATCACGGCGGCCAACTACACGAGCGAGTCGTCCCTCACCGAAAGCCTGCTGGAGGACTTTGCGGCGGAAGGCCTTGCGGACAGCATCGGGGCGCTGGAGGGCGTGGCGGAATCGCTCGCGCAGATCCGCGAGCGGCAGGACGCGTTCACGGCGGCGCGCGATGCCTACGTGGCGGCGAGCGCGGGCAAGGGGGCAACCGCCTCAAGCTTCAACAAGCCGATCGTGTCGCTCATCAACGAGCGGCTCATCCCCTACCTTGACGCGATGGTGCTTGCGGAGAACGCGGGGTGCATGGCGTTCGCGCGGAACGTGGAGGCGGAAATCGGGCGCATGAATGAGACGGTGGCAAAGCGCATTCGCAAGCGCGCGGACGCGTAGCCGCGGCGGTCAGTCCTTGACCACGAAGAGCGAGTGCTGCTGGTACTTGGGAATGAACCGCTTGCGCGCGCCGTGGGCAAACTGCACGGTTATCAGGTACTCGCCGCCGTCGCCCAGGCCGCCGGCAATGATCACGCCGTCGCCGTAGTCGTCATGGCGCACGGTCGCCCCCGGACAGAATTTCCTTGCGATCGGGTCGTCGCCAAAGTCGGGGTGTGAAAGCCCGTTCGCGCCGAAGTCGCCGCCGTGCAGGGCAGCCGCGTCTTCGTCCTCGTCCTGCCGGAATCCGTAGGGACGGTGCCCGATGACCTTGAGGTTCTCCTGCCCCATTTCCAGCAGGAACGGGCTAGCCTGCATGTACTCCGTCCGCGCGTACATACGGCGCATGGCGCAGCTCGTCAGGTACAGCTCGTCTTTGGCGCGGGTTACGCCCACGTAGCACAGGCGGCGCTCCTCTTCCAGCTCTTCGCCCAGTTTCTCCGCGCGGGGGAACAGCCCGCGCTCCATGCCCGTCATAATGACGCGGGGGAATTCCAGCCCCTTGGTGTTGTGCAGGGTGATGAGCGTCACGCTGTCGCTCGTCTCGGCGGATTCGCTTGCGAGCGTGCGGTCAAGCTCGATGGCATCCAAAAATTCCAGCAGCCCGGCGGTCGTGCACGGATAAAGCGACGCGCTGTTGGCAAGTTCCTGCATGTTCGCCACTTTCTGCGTGCCCGCC
Source organism: uncultured Treponema sp. (assembly GCA_964608445.1). Classification (GTDB taxonomy): domain Bacteria; phylum Spirochaetota; class Spirochaetia; order Treponematales; family Treponemataceae; genus Treponema_D. The sequence goes on from CAZSOK010000151.1 coordinate 1,403, forward strand.
ACCTCGTCCTTGCTTTCGTGATAGTCGAGCAGCCCCGATTTTTCCGCGGCAAGCTCCACGAGCGCGGAGAGTTTGTCGGTCGCTTCCAGCGGCGCGGCAGTCGCGGCAAGTTTTTCGGCGCACGCGTCCAGAACCGCCACGAACTGCGCCAGCCCCTCGCGCGCCTTTTTGCCCAGATCCGGCGCGAGGCGGCGGCTCGTCTCCCGCAGGTTGTATGCGTCCGCTTCCGCGCCGTCCGCCAGCGACTCGCGCGCCGCCTGCACGATTTTGTCCTGCGTCGTCTCGCCTACGCCGCGCGCGGGCTTGTTCACCACGCGGCGGAACGCGATCTCGTCGCGCGGGTTCGCGATGAGCGCGAGCAGGGCGAGGATGTCCTTTATCTCCTCGCGCTCGTAGAATTTGAGCGAGCCGACCACGGTGTACGGTATCTTGCGGTGCAGGAACTCGCTCTCAAAGCCCAGCGACTGCGCGTTCGTGCGGTAGAGGATTGCCCAGTCCATATACGGCACGCCTTTTTCGTGCGTCAGCTCGATGAGGTCGGCGCAAAACTGCGTCTCCTCGTCCTGATTCGGCAGGAACGCAAGCACGGGCGTTTTTCCCGCGCCGCGCTCCGCAATGAGCGTCTTTCCCAGGCGGCCGCTGTTATGCCGGACCACGTTGTCCGCAACCCGCAGGATTTCCGCCCTGGAACGGTAGTTGCGCTCCAGGCGGACCACCGTCGTCCCCGGAAATTCTTTCTGGAAATTGAGGATGTTCTTGATTTCCGCGCCACGGAATTTGTAAATCGACTGGTCGTCGTCGCCCACCACGCACACATACGTGCCGCTGCCTTCCTGCACGCCGCTGAGCATTTGCAACAGGCGGAACTGCGCCACGTTCGTGTCCTGATATTCGTCCACCATGATGATCCTGAACCGCTGATGCACCTGGCGGCGGAGCCGTTCGTCCTGCTGAAGCACGAGCAGGGGCAGCAGAATCAGGTCGCCAAAGTCGGCGTTGCCCGTCTCGCGCAGGCGTTTCTGGTACAGGGCATACACCGCCGGAAACTGCGGGTCGGTGTCGATGTCGGCAAGCGCGGGATTGTCGGGGAGCAGGCAGTAGTCTTTTGCGAGCGCGATTTTGTGCGCGAACCGGTTCGCCTGCTGTTTGGTCAGCCCCGGAACGGCCTTGCCGACGAGCGTCGCCATGTCGTCGTCGTCGTACACGGTGAAATTGGGGGCGAGCGCGGCTTCCTCGGCGTGAAGCCGCAGAAACCACGCCCCGAACGAATGGAACGTGCGGATATGCGCCTTTTCGGCGCGCGGCTCAAGCTGCACGGCCCGCTCCTGCATTTCTTTGGCGGCTTTTTTGGTAAACGTGACGGCAAGGATAGCGCGCGGGTCAACCTGCCGCTCGCCAATCAGATACGCGATTTTGGTGGTAATCACGCGGGTCTTTCCGCTTCCCGCGCCTGCCAGAATCAGCAGCGCGCCGCCTTCATGCACCACCGCCGCATGCTGCTCCGGGTTCAGCACCGAAAGATACGATGCCGCCCGTTCGGAAACCGATTCCGCGTCCGATTGCGGGGCATACGTCTTGCGCAGTGCCGCAAGAATATCGTCGTCGTCAGTCGCCATAGGCTGTCCCCTACTCGCGCGTCAAATTTTCCGCAAACAAAAGCGTCGGCGCGGCAATCGTCGCGTTCAGCGGGCTGTCGGCAACAAAATCGCCGTTCAGATCGATGTCGCCGCTCGAAACGACGCGAACGCGGACGAGGCGGCCGCTATGCACGGCAGCCATCGCCGTCTTGTCGCTGCGGTCGTACCGGATGACCACGCTGCCGTCAACCTCCGGTGCCTGAAACCAGGCGCGGCCAATGGCAAGCCCTTCGTCGTCGTGTCCGGCAGACGGCGCAAGCACTTCTTCCACGAGCACGTCGTATTCTTTGCCCGTGCGCCGCGCAAGCTGTTTCCGCGTCAGCTCCGCCTGTATGCCGGCGAGCGCGTCCGCACGGGCGCGGGCAGTTTTTTTGGGAACGGTCGGCTTGAACGTGGCGGCGGGCGTTCCGTCTTCTTTGCTGTAGGGAAAACAGCCGCTCCAGTCCGCTTCTATGGCGCGCAAAAAATCCTGCGTGCGCTGCGCCGCCTCGTCCGTCTCGCCGGGAAAGCCCGTCAGGAACGTCGTCCGAATTGCCACGTCGGGGAAATATGCCCGAATCTGCGCGACGAGGTTTTTGTATGCCGCCGCCGTGCCGACGCGGTTCATCGCACGAATCGTCACGTCGTCGCCGCTCTGGAACGGAATGTCAAAATACGGAAGCAAGCGGTCGTCCTGCTTGATGACCGGCAGAATGTCTGGATTAAAATGATCGGGATGGATATACAACAGGCGAACGCGGAACGTGCCTTTCATGGCGGAAATATGTTTGAGCAGCGTACACAAACCGCTTTCGCGTGGCGTGGACACAGCACCGTCCGGCACATCTGCCGCGCCTGGCGTTCCCTGCGGCAAAAACGTGCGCCCCTGACCGAACGCGCTGTCGTCCGCGCCCGTGCCGTATGCCGCCAAATCCTGCCCGATCAGGTTGATTTCGTATACGCCCTTTGCGACGAGCGACGCAATTTCCGCCACGATGTCGGCGGCAGGGCGGCTGCGCAAATGCCCGCGGATAATCGGAATCGCGCAGAACGAACAGCGGTTGT
>CAZSOK010000152.1:0-4065 GCA_964608445.1 uncultured Treponema sp.
TCTGCGGCGTAACGCGCGGAGCGTCGAGGCTCGCCCCGATAAAATATGAATACGTGCGGATTCTCAAAAGCGCGTTGTTCAGCTCGTCGTCAATCTGCTCCGCCTTGATATGCGCGGAATCGGCGGCATAGTTCTTGTTGCGCACCATCATGCGCCGCCGGTTCTGCGCCGTATACCAACAAAATATCATGATGACCGCAACAATGAGCGGCAACATATACACGACTTCCTGCACGGATTTCCGAATTCTGAAGTATTTCACCTGTCTCATAAAAGCCCTGTCACCGGCACGCAAAACTCGCCGGACTTTTCCAGCCCCGGCAAACTATCGCGCCCGCTGTCCTTTGCAGACAATTTTAATACAAACACGCCCGATTTTCAACGGCACGGACGGAAAGCCTGCGGGGAACGGCAGCAAAAAAGCACCGCGCTTTACCGTCTTTTTTCGTCAGCATTCCAAGAGAATATCCTAAAAACCGCTGTTTTCCCGTTGACTTTTTGCGATTTTTGCGTATCTTGTATGCGGAAAGGAGGCAGTATGAAGATTGCTTTTTATGACACGCGTCCTTATGACCGGGAGTCTTTTGAGCGCGTGAACACGGACTTTGGCTTTGAGATTGACTTTTTCGACTTTCACCTGAACGAAAAGACGGCGCTTTCGGCAAAAGGGTATGACGCGGTGTGCGCATTCGTGAACGATACGATGAGCGCGGCGGTCGTGGAGATTCTTGCGGACTGCGGCGTAAAGCTCATTGCGATGCGGTGCGCGGGATACAACAACGTTGACCTGCGCGCGGCGGAAAAACTCGGCATAACGGTCGTGCGCGTTCCGGCGTACTCCCCGCATTCGGTTTCGGAACACGCGGTCGCGCTGCTGATGGCGCTGACGCGCCGCATTCCGCAGGCGTATATGCGCACGCGGACGGGAAACTTCTCGCTCAGCGGGCTGACCGGGCGCGACCTTTTCGGCCTGACGGCGGGCATCATCGGCACGGGAAAAATCGGTATGCTTATGGCAGAGACGCTTTTTGGCTTTGGCATGAAGATAATCCTGTACGATGTCTACCCGAACAAGGCGTGGGCGGCGGAAAAAGGCTTTGAGTACGTGCCGCTCGAACGGCTTTTTACCGAGGCGGACGTGGTGAGCCTGCACTGCCCGCTTACGGACAGGACGAAACATATCGTCAACAGCGCCTCGCTTGCGCTGATGAAAAAAGACGCGGTTATCATCAACACGGGGCGCGGCGCGCTCATCGACGCAAAGGCACTCGTCCATGCGCTCAAACGGCAGGCAATCGGCGGGGCCGCGCTTGACGTGTACGAGGAAGAGAGCAAGTATTTCTTTGACGACTGGTCGGCGGACGTGATTCGCGACGACGTGCTTGTGCGGCTTATGACGTTCCCGAACGTGATCATCACGGCGCATCAGGCATTCCTCACGGAGAACGCGCTCAAAGCGATTGCGGAAGTGACGCTTTCCAACGTGAAGGCGTTTTTCGGCGGCGAAAAGCTGGAAAACGAAGTGCGGCTTCCGTAAAGGAATCGTCGCGGAGGCAAAAGAAGAAAAGAAATCCCGCCCCGCGCGGCAACCGTTTGCCTTGCGGGGCGGGATCCTGGCGGGTGAAAAGGCTCTGTGGTTTCAGGGCCTTTTTTGTCGGCTTACGATTTTTTGTAGCCGCATTTGGGGCAGACGCCGCTTTCGTTCAGGGCGATGCCGCAGAGAGGGCAGCGGTCGATGTCGTTCTTCGGCTCGTAAGTCTGTGACGCGCCGTTTACGCCGCTCGTGAACGTGAGCTTGGCGATGTTCAGCTTGTCTTTCAGCAAATCGTAGACGATTTTAATCATACCCTCCACCGTCATGGTTTCTTTGGTGACGACCAGGCGGCATTCGGGGTAGGCGGTCGCGAGTTCCGTCTTGAAGGCGGGACCTTTCTGCTTGTTGGTAGGCGCACCGTTCCTGATTCCCTGCTTTTCGTACACGTCAAGAATAGCGGGGAGCAGCGGGTCGTCTTCCCGGAGGATGAGCGCATGGTCAAAGTTCTGCAAGACCGACCATGCCGTCTTTTTGATTTCGTTGCAGGGAAACACCATGTTCACGCCATCGACAATCGTATCTTCGACCTCGATAGTCAGAATGCCGGTGTGTCCGTGCAAGTACTGCGCTTCGCCCTTGAATCCGTAGAACCGATGGGCGTACTGCAAATCGATTGTTGTAAAACTTCTCATAAAAAACTCCTTGCCCCCATTTTCAGAGCAATTATCGGGTTTTGTCAAGAGCAAAAAGGCGACGCGCTGATAATTTGTCGCCGTATCATTTTGCAAGACAAAGCGGCGTTTTCGTGGTACAATGATGACAGCGTTTGTTTTTCCGCGCAAATGCTTATGGAGTGTACTATGAAGAAATTTATGGACAAGAATTTCCTTTTGGAAACAAAGACCGCGCAGAAACTGTTTGAGGCGTGCAAGGACGAGCCGCTGTGGGATTACCACTGCCACTTGCCGCCGGAGCAGATTGCCCAGAACAAAAAGTTCAGCTCAATCACGGACATTTGGCTGGGCGGCGACCATTACAAATGGCGGCAGATGCGCACGTATGGCATCGACGAAAAATATATTACGGGCGACGCCGATCCGTATGAAAAATTCGTGCGCTGGGCAGAAACGATTGAAAACCTGATTGGCAATCCGCTGTATCATTGGACGCATCTGGAGCTTCAGCGGTATTTTGGCATTGACGAGCCGCTTACGGTCAAAAGCGCGCCGGAGATTTACAAGGCGGCGAACGAGCTGCTCAAAAGCGACGAGCTGAGCGTCAAGGGCATTTTCAAGAATTTCCACGTGTATGCGGTCGGAACGACGGACGATCCGGCGGATTCGCTTGAATATCACAAGGCAATCGCGGCGGGAACTGCGCCGATCGGCACGATTGACACCAAAGTGCGCCCGTCGTATCGCCCGGACAAGGCAATCAATATCAATCTCCCCACGTATCCCGCGTACATCAAAAAGCTTTCCGAAGTGAGCGGCATTGACATTCAGACATCGGACGATGTTATCGCCGCGCTCATCAAGCGGCTTGATTTCTTTATTGAGCATGGCTGCCGCGCTTCCGACCACGCGCTGGAATATCCGCCGTTCAAAATCGCGAGCGACAAAGAAATTGACGCGGTGGTCAAGAAGGCGCTTTCCGGCGAGGCGGTGAGCGAGGCAGAAGCGGAAGCGTACAAGACGAAAGTCCTGCTCGCGCTCGGACGCGAATACGCAAAAAAGAACGTCGTCATGCAGTGGCACATGAACGCAATCCGCGACAACAACAAGGCGATGTTCAAAAAACTCGGCCCTGACACGGGCTTTGACGGCAGCCACGACAAGCCGCTCGCAGAGAACCTTGCCGCCCTGCTCAATTTGATTGAAGAAAACGGCGGATTGCCCAAGACGATCCTGTACACGCTCAATCCCAAAGATTATTATTCGATTGGTACGATTATGGGCTGCTTCCAGGGCGGCGGCATTAAGGGGCGCGTGCAGCTCGGTTCCGGCTGGTGGTTCTGCGATCACCGCGACGGCATGGAGCAGCAGATAAAAGTGCTCGGCAATCTCGGCATGATTCCCGCGTTCGTGGGAATGCTCACCGACAGCCGCAGTTTCCTGTCGTACTCGCGCCACGAATATTTCCGCCGCATCCTCTGCAACGTCATCGGCGGCTGGGTAGAAAACGGCGAATATCCCGACGATATGGAACGGCTGACCAAAATGGTCAAGGACATTTCGTTCGGCAATGCGTTGCAGTACTTTGGCGCGTAAGCGGACGACGGGCGCATAAATAGAAATCCCCGACAGTCAACCTGCCGGGGATTTCTTGTTTTTTGGTCACCTTTGTATCAATTGAACGATACACCTTTTGTATACCTGCTGTCAAGCGAATTTTGGAAAAAAATACGCCGTACTTTTAAAATTTTACGGCGTGTTTTTAAAAAAGTACGGCGTATTTTTGGGAAAAACACGCCGTATTTTTTTTGATATATCCGCTTATTTGACCGAAGTCAATTCCACGTCAAACGCAAT
>CAZSOK010000153.1:0-4062 GCA_964608445.1 uncultured Treponema sp.
TGAAAACCATCGCTCTTGTAGCGGCAGGGCAAATCTGCTATATTCTTTCTATCAAATAATCCGTCGCCGTCCGCATAATCTCTGTTGTCTTGCGTTCGGCGCGGGATTTCCGCAGGACACGCGATGATAGAACTGACTGCCTTTACCAAAACCTATGCCGCCTCGCCCGCCGTGCAGGACGTCTCGCTCGTCTGCCGTGAGGGTACGGTGACGGGGCTGCTCGGTGAGAACGGCGCGGGAAAGACGACGATTCTCAGGGCGGTCTGCGCGCAGCATTTTGCCACGGCTGGCACGGTGCGCGTGCAGGGCATTGATGCCGCGGAGAATCCCGCCGCCGTCCGTGCGCTGACGGGGCTTGCGGGCGAGCAGGCGCGGCTTCCCGCCGAATACACCGTGCGCGAATTCCTGTCGATGACGGCGCATATCCACGGTATGCCCGATTGTGCGCAGGCTGCCGGCACAGTGGCGGATCAGTGCGGCATCGGCGACGTGCTCGCGCAGAAAATCGGCACGCTTTCCAAAGGTTACCGGGAGCGCGTCTCGTTCGCCAACGCGCTCGTGCATAATCCGCCCGTGCTCGTGCTGGACGAACCGGCGAGCGGGCTTGACCCCGCGCAGATTGTCCGTGTGCGCGCGCTCATCATGTCGCTCGCCAAGGGGCGGACGATTTTGCTTTCGACGCACCTCATGCAGGAAGTGGACGCGCTGTGCGACGCGGTGCTGCTGTTGCACAAGGGGCGGTCGGTCGCCTACGGAACGCCCGATGAGATTGCCCGCGCACAGCATGTCGCCACGCTTGAAGCGGCGTTCTTCAAGCTGACGCAGGACGGCGCGCAAGGAGGCCGCGCATGAGACGATGGGCTGCGCTTTACCGTATCGCGCTGTTTGCGTATCTGATTGACCCGCTGTTTTATCTTGCGTCGCTGGTGACGGTGCTGTTCTGTGCGGTGCGCTTTTTTTTCCTGGGGCGTTTTTTCCTCATGGGAACGGGGACGACCGATTTGCGGGCGTTCTTTACGGGCATCCCGTATGTTTCTGCCGTCATCGTGCCGCTGCTCGTCCTGCGCCTGCGCGTCCTGCTCGGCGATGACAGCCTGCCCGTCTCGCCGACGGCGCGTTGCTCCGCGCTGACGGCGGCGGCGTTCTCTGCCTTTGCCGTTCCTCTTATCCTGCTGGCGGCAATCCCGATCTGCGTCAGCCAGTTCGGCTCGGTCGATGCGGGGCAGGTGGCAGCGGGGTTTCTGGGTATCCTGCTGTATGCGTTCGCTGCCTGTGCGGTCGCCGTGCTGTGCTTCGCGCGGTTTTTTCCGTCTGCCGCCGTCTCTGTTGCTGTCAGTGCGCTCGTGCTGGCGGCGGCGGGCGTGCTGCATTTTGTGCCGCTGTATTTTTCGGTGGGAAACGCTGTCGCCTCGTTCTGCCGTGCCGCCGGTTTTTCCTGGCATCTGGACGCGGCGGGCAAGGGCATTGTGGACAGCCGTGACGTGGCGTTTTTCCTGCTCGTGTCGTTCTCCGCGATCATGCTTGCCGTCCGTGCCGAATTCCGGCGCACGGGAAGGAAGGGCAGTGCGCTCACGTCGTTCCTGCTCGTGCTGACCGTCGGCTTTTCTGCCGTGGCGTTCAGCCGTCTCTCCGTCCGTGCCGACTTGACTGCCGCGCGGCGGTTCAGCCTTTCTGCGGCGACGCGGACGCTCGTGCGGGAGCTGGAATATCCCCTGCGCATCACGTATTTCCGTTCGCCGGAGCTGAAGCGTCTCTATCCGCAGGTCGCCGACGTGGCGGACTACCTGACCACGTACTGCGCCCAAAGCCCGCTCCTGACGATACGGTTCGAAAAGCCCGACGGCGACAGGCTCAACGCGCTGGGCATTCAGGGGCAGCAGATCCGCACCGACACGGGGACGAAGACCGAATTCGTCACGGTGTATTCGGCGGTGCTGCTCCAATACCGCGACCAGCAGACGCTCATCCCGTTCGTGCTGACTGCCGACACGCTCGAATACGACCTGACCCGCCGTGTGCAGGATCTGGTCACGCAGCGGCCAAAAAAAGTCCTGCTTGCCGCAGGCAACGGGCGCAGCATTCCGGCTGACTACGGGTATGTCGAACCCTGGCTCAACGCGCTGGGCTTTATGACCGAAGTCATTGATGATCCGGGGCAGATTGCCGAAAAGACGCTGGCGGCGGAGCCGGGGACGGCACTGGTCATGTTCGGATCGTCGGCACTGACGCGGCAGGAAAGCGCGGCAATCGAACGCGCCGTGTTCGGCGGCATGCCTGCGGTTATCGCCACGTCGCCGTATTCGGTCGCGATCGAGGACGACTGGAGCGTGACCAAGAACCGCGCCGACACGCTCGTCCCTGTGCTGAACAGCTGGGGCTTTGCCTTTGCGCCCGCGCTCGCCAACGACATCGCCAACGTGCCGCTCATGCTCCAGAGCGCGGACGCGGATGCCCTGCGATACACGATAAATTATCCGCTGTGGCTGTCGCTGCTGCCGCAGGAAAGCACTCAGCGCGGGCTGACGCTTTTTTGGGCTAGCCCGCTCGTGCTGTACGAGAACGCGCTGCCGCTGCTGGTCACCACGTCGCACGCATGGCCGCAGACGGAAAGCACCGACCCGGCACATCCGTTCCTGACGAACGCGTTCACCGTGCCAAAAACCGCCCGCGAAGCCGGTGTTGAAAGCAGGCCGTTGATCGTGGGCGCGTACTGCGACGGCGAGATTGCGGGATATTATGAGACCGGCAAAGCCCACGCGCGTGTCGCCGTCATTGCCGACCAATACTGCGCCCATTCCGGCATGACGGCGTTCACTGCCAGCGAGCAGGGGACAGACTTCCGCAATTACGACTTCCTCGCGCTCACCTTGCTCCGCCTGCGCGGTGATGACGCGCTCGCCGCCTTGCTGGACAAAGCCGGGGCAAACACGACGCTGTGGAAAACCGCAGACCCGACAGCGTTCGCCGCCGCGCGGAACAGGACATTGTTCGTGCTGTTCGTGCTGCTGCCCCTGCTGATTGGTGCGGGCGCAATGGCGACGAAAACGGTGCGGGCGCGGTGCAACCGGGGAGAACCATGACCATGACAGCCGAACAGAAAAGACTTTCCGTCGCCGCGCTGATTTCGTTCGTGCTGTGCGCCGTCTCTTTCTTGCCGTCCGTGCGGAATCCCTCCGCGCCCAAGGCGTTTCAGTCGGCGCTGCTCAATCCAGCGCGTGCGCCCGATGTTGACCGCATCGGCATTCGGCAGGGAACGTCCAGCGTGACGCTCGAAAAGACGGGCGGACAATGGACGGTGGACGACGGACAAACAATCGTTCGTGCGGACGAAAAACAGGTACAAAACTTCCTGAATGCCGCAAAAAAAATCCGCAAAATGTATAGTATTTCAGACAGTAATGGGCGACCGTCGCATACTTCCGTGACGGTGCAGTTTTCACGTGGTAATAATATGTATACAAAAGCAGACTTTTTTGGCGAGAATTCGCTGACGGGTCGCATCCTGCTTGAGGTTTCGTCGCAGGATTCGCTGTATGAGACGGATAACGATTTGTCGCCGTACCTGCATCCGACCGTTCGGTATTGGGCAAAGCCGGAGCTGATTCAGTCGGTTGCCGCGCCGCAGTCGTTTGTCTGGCAGGAACAAGGGAAATCGCCCGTCGTCATTGACGGCGCGTCGCCTGGTTTTTCGCGGGCGGCGCACGACATCATGGCGTTGCGCCACGGCGCGGTCGTTCCGGCAGGAAGCGGGGATTCCGTCGTGGCGGAGCTGACGGTCATCGGCGACGGAGCGCGTGAGCGGATTCGGTTCGTCCCGCAGGAGGACGGCTCGTTCCGCTGTGAATATGCGACGATCGGTGACCCGCTGGCGGAAAAGCTTTCCGCCGCCGTCGAAATCAGCGGGTGGACGTTCGAGCGGCTACAGGGGATTTTTTCAGGGGAATAGGAAAACAAACTCGTTGCGAAGGCTTCGATTCACAGCCCCTCGCCTTCCTCCGCGCCCGCCTCGATGAGCAGCGGAATCACATCGGCCGCATTCATATGTCGCGCATAATCGAGAGC
>CAZSOK010000154.1:0-4043 GCA_964608445.1 uncultured Treponema sp.
GCAAGACCGTTTGCCGCGCAGATGGTCTTACGCAACGTGTCCGCTTGCGCGGACGAACGCGCCGCTCCCGGAAGCCTTCTCACAGCAAGCTTGCTGCGGCGGCGCAATGCAACGACACAGGAGTTCCCATGAAGCGTCTGACACTCACGGCCAAGATTGCACTCACCGCGGCGATCGGCATCGTCGTCTCTTCCGTCACGGTCGCCGTCATCTCCACCAAAATCAACGCGAACGAAATCAGCGACCTGATTGCCGAGCAGCTGGAGACCACGGAACTGGGCGTGATGGAGACGCTCGACACGCGCAGGGCGGCGGTTGAGACGGCGGCGTACTCGCTCGCGGAGAAACGGGGGCTTGCCGACGCGCTGGTAGAGGGCGACTCCGAGAGCGCGGACGAGATGGTCGCCGACATGATCGACGGGCTGGGCGTTGACATCCTGTTCGTCACCGACCGCAACGGGGTCGTGTTCGCGGGGGAAGGACAGGGCACGGACCTTTCCCGCTCCGCCGCCGTGAGCGACGCGATCGACGGGCTGCTCAAATCGAGCTATGAGCGCACGCCGTTCACGCCGTTCAGCCTGCTCGTCGCAGAGCCGGTCTACCGCAACGGGTACATCGTCGGCTCGGTCGTGTGCGGCTACGCAATGGACAACTCGTTCGCCGAGAAAATAAAGGACGCGTACAAGGTCGAAATCACGGTGTTCGATGCCCTCACGCGCGTTTCGACGACGATGGGCGGCAACGTCCTCGGCACGATGCTGGACAACACGGAGATCATCGGCACGGTGAAAGGCGGACGCTCCTATTTCGGGGAGACGACCCTCAAGGGAAAATCCTACCTGAGCATCTATTCGCCGCTCACCGACAGCAGCGGCGCGTTCACGGGCATCCTGCTCGCGGCAAAGCCCATGCAGGCAATCACCGTCGTGCAGCGCAAGATGATGCTCATCATCGTCCCTGTCATCATCGCCCTCATCGCCGTGCTCGTCATCGTCTCGTTCGTCTCCCTCAGGCGGATGCTCAGCCCGCTCGTCGGCGTAAAGACGACGCTGGTTGACATCTCAAGCGGCGACGCGGACCTCACCAAGCGCATCGAACTGCAATCGGAGGATGAGGTGGGCGACGTGGTAAAGGGATTCAACGCGTTTGCGGGCAAGCTCCAGGCAATCATCGCGGACGTCAAGCACTCCAAGGACGACCTTGTGGTCGCGGGCGAGGACATGACCGACGCGGCGCAGGACACCGTGCATTCAATCAGCGAGATCATCCAGCGGATCGACGGCATCCACATACAGATCCAAAGCCAGAAAGGCTCCGTCGATCAGACCGCAGGGGCGGTCAACCAGATCGCGGCGAACATCGAGTCGCTTGAGCACATGATCGAGGGGCAGGCAAGCGGCGTCAGCCAGGCATCCGCCGCCGTGGAAGAGATGATCGGCAACATATCGTCGGTCAACAACTCCGTGGACAAAATGGCGGCCTCATTCGGCGAGCTGCGCAGCGACGCGCACAGCGGCTTCTCCAAGCAGCAGGCGGTGAACGACCGCGTACAGCAGATCGAAACGCAGTCGCAGATGCTCCAGGAAGCGAACGTGGCGATCGCGGCAATCGCCGCGCAGACCAACCTGCTCGCCATGAATGCGGCGATTGAGGCGGCGCACGCGGGCGAGGCGGGAAAAGGCTTTGCGGTCGTCGCCGACGAAATCCGCAAGCTGTCGGAAACGTCCCGCGCGCAGTCAAAGACCATCGGCGACCAGCTGAACGGCATCAGGAAATCCATCACCGACGTGGTGTCCGCTTCCGGCGAGGCAAGCCACGCGTTCGAGGCGGTATCGCACCGGCTGGAGGAGACTGACCAGCTGGTCATGCAGATCAAGTCCGCCATGGAAGAGCAGAACGAAGGCTCCAAGCAGATCATCGAGACCCTGCACAGCATGAACGACAGCACGATCGAGGTCCGCAACGCATCCACGGAAATGGACGAGGGAAACAAGATGATCCTGCACGAAGTCAAGATTTTGCAGGCAGCCACCGTGACGATGAACGACAGCATGGAAGAAATGGCGGCAGGCGCGCGCAAAATCAGCAAGACCGGCGCGACGCTCAGCGACATATCGGGCAAGGTCAAGGATTCTATCACCCACATCGGCGTGCAGGTCGATCAGTTCAAAGTGTGAAAAGACGGGCGGCAAACGGACGGAACGATGACACAGCATGACAGACGCTTATTCCTGATTGAGCGGCTCCTAGCCGAATCACCGCGGCACGGCGACAGACGAATACCGCAGGACACGGCGGAGCAGAAACGGCTGCTCCGCGCCCTGTGCAATGTCCGTGCGCCCAAGGACATCGGCGACGACTTCCTTGCCGTGCAGGACGAATACCTGCGGGAGGAGACCGCCGCAAAAGGCATTACCGATGCCGCCGACCTGCCGCCCATTGCCGAGGGAATGTACCTCTGGCAGGGCGACATCACGACCCTGCGCTGCGATGCCATCGTCAACGCCGCCAACAGCGGCATGACCGGCTGTTACGCGCCCTGCCACAACTGCATCGACAACTGCATCCATACGTATGCCGGCGTGCAGCTCCGGCTTGCCTGCGCGCGGCTGATGGCGGCGCAGGGACACGACGAGGAGACCGGCAGCGCAAAAATCACGCGCGCGTTCAACCTGCCCTGCGCGTATGTCATCCACACGGTCGGGCCGATCATCACGGGCAGCGTGACCGACGAGGACCGCACCCTGCTCGCGTCCTGCTACCGCTCCTGCCTGGAAGTCGCCCGGCAGAACGGCATAAAAAGCATCGCGTTCTGCTGTATCTCCACCGGGGAATTCCATTTTCCGCACGAGCTGGCGGCAGAAATCGCCGTGCAGACGGTACGGCAGCACCGGGGCGACTGCGCGGTGATTTTCAATGTTTTCAAGGATGTCGATTATGAAATCTACCGGACCTTGCTCGGCAAGCATTGAGCGGCTGCGCGAAGCCCTTTCCGCGTCCGAGGCCGTCCTGATCGGCGCGGGCGCGGGGCTTTCGGCTTCGGCAGGATTCACCTACGCGGGCGAGCGGTTCCGCCGGTATTTCTCGGATTTTGCGAAAAAATACGGCTTCCGCGACATGTACGCGGGCGGGTTCTGCCGCTACGAAACGCCGGAAGCCTACTGGGCATATTGGAGCCGCTTTGTCATGGTCAACCGCTACCTGGACGCACCGAAGCCCGTCTACGCGGATCTGTACGCTCTGGTCAAGGACAAGAACTATTTCGTCATCACCACGAACGTCGATCACTGCTTCCAGAAAGCAGGATTCGACAAAAAACGGCTGTTCTACACGCAGGGCGACTACGGACTGTTCCAATGCAGCGAGCCGTGCCGGCAGGAAACGTTCGACAACGAGGAGGCGATCCGGCAGATGGCGGCGCGGCAGAAAGACATGCGCGTCCCCACCGAACTGCTGCCGGTCTGCCCGCACTGCGGCAAGCCCCTGACGATGAACCTCCGCTCGGACGACCGTTTCGTGGAGGACGCGGGCTGGCACGCCGCCGCACGACGCTACGAAGCATTTTTGCAAGCCTACGCCATGCGCCGGACGCTGTTCCTGGAGCTGGGCGTCGGCGGCAACACGCCGGGCATCATCAAATACCCGTTCTGGCAGATGACCGCGCAGAACCCGGACGCGACCTATGCCTGCATCAACGCCGGCGAGGCTGTCTGCCCCGGCGACATCGCACGCCAGTCACTATGCATCAACGCCGACATCGGGCAGATCCTGTCGGCATTGCGGGAAGACAGCGGGGATTGAAGCAGATGACAAAAAAGGGCGGTGGTGAACCGTCCTTTTAATTTGTATTGTTAATTTGGTTTAACGTTCTAACGACATGGTTTGATATTGATTTCTTTCGTTGCGGTATAATGTGTCTTCCATTTCTTGCATTCTATTGGTTGGGCTATACATCATGTTTTCTTGTTTGTGGTTCAAAAGATTCTTGGTTAAATCATGCATCGCGTGTAAAGATTCACCCGCCAAAGCAATGTTAACCACTT
>CAZSOK010000155.1:0-4014 GCA_964608445.1 uncultured Treponema sp.
GGGTTAATACCCCGATGTTCTGCGTCGGGGTGTGCTGATTCTGACAATTGCACATTTTTTGTGATTTTGTTAGAATAAAATCATGCATACGTTGGTCGCTTTATGCGCGGTGGGCGCGGAAAAGATTTTAGGCAATGAGCTCAAATTGCTTGGCTACAAGCTGGCGCGTAATGCGCCCGGTCGCGTTACGTTTGTGGGCGATGACGACGCGCTGTTCCGCACGAATTTGTGCCTGCGCACCGCCGACCGCGTGTATTTGCAAATGGCGGCGTTTGACGCGCAGGATTTTGACCAGTTGTTTGACGGCGTATATGCAATCGACTGGCAGGATTTTTTGCGCAAAGACAGTCGTGTCGTCGTTGACAAAGTGCGCTGTCACAAATCGACGCTCAACAGCGAACACAGCATACAGGGCATGGTGCAGAAAGCGATTTACACAAAGCTGGGCGACACTTGGCGGATGCAGACCCTGCCCGAAAGCGGCGAGGAAGTTGACGTGCGCGTGTATCTGGACGAAGACCGCGCGTATGTCCTGCTCGATTTGAGCGGGCTTCCCCTGCACAAGCGCGGCTACCGTACCGATGGCGGCATCGCCCCGTTGCGTGAGACGACGGCGGCAATCCTGTTGCAGCTGATGTTGTGGCGGCGGAAGATGCCGTTTCATGATCCGTTCTGCGGCAGCGGCACGCTTCCCATTGAGGCCACGCTGTACGCATATAACGTCGCGCCGGGATTCGGCCGCCGCTTTGCGCTGGAACAGCTTCCCATTTTTGACAGCCGCCGCGCCTTGGAAATCAAACGCGCCGAGGCAGAGAAAATCCGCACGGACGTGGAAGTGCGCGTGACGGGTACGGACATTGATCCAAAAGCCGTTGAGCGCGCGCGGATCAACGCCGAGCATGCGTGCGTCATGGCAGGACGTGCGCTCAATCTGATAGACAAAAGCGACAAAGTGCCGCGCCCCGATTTTGATGTCGCCGGGTTTGCCGACATCACCGCGCCGTATGACCGCGGGCTGATCATCGCAAATCCGCCATATGGCGAGCGACTGGGCGATGCCGAGCAGGCACAGCAGTTGTACCGCGCTATGGGTTCGCTGTTCGATTCGTTCAAGGGCTGGCAGCTGGGCGTGATTACGGCGCACAAAAAATTTCAGGAATGCATCGGTCGGTATGCCACGACGCTCAAAAGCCTAAAGGCGGGCAATCTGGACACTATTTTTTATATGTACACGGGCGAAGAAAAGCAGAGACCCACAAATCGCCGGGGAACAGGACATGGCAATCGTCGTAGAACACGATAAGCGCAGAAAAGAAATTCTGGAAAAATCATTCGACCTGTTCTGCCGCGAAGGCTACGATGACGTTACGTTTCAGAAAATTGCCGATGCCTGCGCCATTACCCGAACCACGCTGTATATTTACTTTAAAAACAAGAAAGAGATTTTTGCCTGGAGCATCAAGCAGTTCACGCAGGATTTGGAGAAATCGCTGCTGCAAATCGTCCGCGACCGCTCGCTTTCGTCGGAGCAGTGTATCCGCAGCATCTGCGACCACATTATTACCGAGGAGCAGAAAAATCCCGCGCTGTTTGCCGTGCTGCTCAGTTATTTGATACAAATCCGCAAGGCAGGCGAAGATCCCGGCGAGCGTGTGCGGCGGCGTACCGTGCGGATGCGCCATTTGCTCAGCACGCTTATTATCCGCGGGCAGAACGCGGGCGAATTCAAAAAACTGCCCGTAAAGGACATTGAAGAACTGTTGTACACGCTGTTGGAATCCGCCATTTTCCGGCTTGCGGTGCTTGACCAGCGCGACATTTCCATGGTCAGAACGTCAGTCGATTTGGTTATCAGCGGGCTGCTGAAAAAATAACCTACGGACGGAACGGCGTCATATCCAGTTGTGGCGTTCCAACTGGCGCAGGCACGGCGGATCTGTTCGCATCCGAATAGTCAAAATCATTCTGCGGCTCTTGTATTGACGGCACGACGAACGTTGATTCCTGCGAAGATTCGTATCTTGTTATCTGTCCCTGCTCGTTTATGGTCGGCTTGTCAGGCTCCCACGTGCCTTTACTGTCCTTGTGGGCATATTGTATCGTTTTCGTTTTTTCGGACAGTAGTATCGGCGTTGTCCAATAATAATTCACGTGCTTTATGTTTTCGTCGTCTGTGTACACCTCTTTATGAACGCCGATGATGCCGTCAACCGTGAGTTTTCGGTCACGGAATGTGGCGGGCAAGGCGGTGTACAAATTCATTGCGGCGGAGCGGGGGATGTCATTGACCTTTCCCGTAACGGTGTAAGTGCCTGTGCTTTCGTTTTCTTCGGTCTCCTCATCGTCCGACGAAAGGGGGCGCGAGGCAAGCAGGAACGGCTTTTTGGCGGACTGCCCGTTTATGCCGATAATGACGTGCAGTTCCTCAAAGTCCGTGGGAACGGTCACGTCATGCTGCAAGAAAAGCGTGTACGTTTTTTCCAAATCATAATCGTTCTGCACGTACAGGAATTCCAGGTTGCCGTCGTCGTTTAGCAATGCTTCGGCCTTGCCGTTGCTCAGGGCAGGCATGGTTCTGCTCGGCTTTGAGTACGTATATTTTGCGTTATCCCAATAGCGGATAAAATAACGATACTGAATGTCGGCACTGCCGCCGACGTATGCGTCCGCAAAGATGAACGTGGCATATTTTCCTGGAGACCCGCGGGGAATCACCTGACCGATGTTCACCGTCCGCTCTACCGACTCGAATTCGTTAATGCTTTCTTCCCTAAAGACATTCGCATACAGCATATCGCTGACAGGGGCAAAACTGATGATATGGGAATTATTATGAGTTTCAACGATTGGCGCGTCAATGCCGTTATAGCCTTCCTCAACGATGCACGAAGGAACGAACGCGATGGCACAGATGAGTAAGAATGCCGCAAAAATCCCCGCGTATTTTTTCATCGTGAGTCTCCTAAAAACACAGGTATGCTCATTTATCGGCAGAAATACGGGCAAAGCACAGCATTTTGTCTTTTCCTGCGCGGCTTTGTGGGGTATAATAGCGGCATGAACATGATGACGGTCGGCTTGTGCGCCGCGGCGGTGGTCGCGTATGCGCTGATTATGATTTCTATTCCGTTGCGGACGCGGAAACTCCGGCAGCAGGCAGGACGGCTGCTCCTGCCGCTCAAAAACGCGTCGTCCGCAAAATGGATTCTGATTGCGCTTTTTGCGCTGGCGATTATCGCGCTCGTGCCGTTCCGCGACATGGGGCTGTTCGTGAATGTCGTCCTGCTCCTGACCGCGCTCATTGCGGCGGAACTTGCGGCGCGTGAGGCGGCGACCCGTGGCATGACGGGCGTGTACAGCGACGCGGTTGTGTTCGGCACGCAGACGATATATTTTACCGCGATAGAAAGCCTGCCCACGCTTGCCTATGAGGCCGACCCGGACAGCACGGGCAACTACAAGACGAGCCTGTCCGTCATTTTGCGTGACGGCGCGGAGACGACGCTCGTTTTTGCCGACGAACGCGATCGCGCCGCCGCCGTCAGGACGATTTTGGACTGCGTTCCGCGCCTGCGCCCATAAAAAACGGGAGCCGAAGCCCCCTGATATATGAACAGACCCCGGCTTTGCCATGGCAGGCCTGGAATAACGAAAAGGATGCCCGTGCGGACATCCTTTTCGTGCAGGCGTCTAGCGGAATCGAACCGCTGCATAAAGGTTTTGCAGACCTCTCCCTTACCGCTTGGGTAAGACGCCATGCATAGAATATACCGAAAATCAGTTTTCTTGTCTAGAGACAAAGAAAAATCCGCCTTCGTGCGCCTTCTCTTTTTCCGTTAAGGTTCTTAACGGTGCCAAGGAGAGTGCTTTAAACATGGCAAGGAGAGACTCCTTAACGCCGTAAGTCTCGGCGGCCCTCCTTGCGGGGAGAGGGAATGTCTCCTTGCGCAAATCCTCACAAAGACAGCGGAATAATCCAAGAAGTGGGCAGAATCCGCTTTAAAAAGCGGCGGA
>CAZSOK010000156.1:0-4004 GCA_964608445.1 uncultured Treponema sp.
CACCGGCTTCCCTGTCAGTGCAGGCCGGCGAACAGGCACCGCAAATCCCTGTCGAATGCCTCTATCTGCGGCTTCAACTCCTGCAAGAAATCGTTGTGTTCGATCGAGCCGACGACCGCTTCCTGCTCCGCCTTGTTCCTGAACGTGACCGAGCGGAAATAGTCTTCATAGTCCTTTTCCCGTGACGCGAGCGCGGACGCGTACATCTCGTCGTTGATCGCCGTCACGTCCGTGAGGATGTCCTCGTATATCTCCGCCGTGAACGCCGAAAGCGGGCGGGAATAAAGCTGCTCCAGCAGGTAGAGCGCGTAGGTCGTCTTGTACGTGGGATACAGGCAGCTGCTCTCCTCGTAGAACGCGTGCACCTGCTCCCATGTGTAGACCGACCCCGACCTGATGCATTCCAGCAGCTCGTCCACCTGCGCCTCGCTCATAATCTGGCCGCCCACGTTCACCCATGCCGTGTACAGCGGCAGCGCGCGGATACGCTCCAGCTCCACCTGCGTGAGCACGGGGATATGGCGCAGCGCGCAGTATTCGACGAGCGTGGCAGCGGCAAAGTATTTGAGGATCTTGCGGTAGGCGCGGTAGCCGCGCACGGGCTTGTAGATGAGCGCGCCGTATTTCTTCTGGCAGCGCGCGTCCTCCAGCACGAACTGCGCGTCGGGATTCTGGTGCAGGAAGTCCTTTGCCGCCTGGAACAGCGCCCCGTCCGTGACGGCGGCGAGCGCGGTCTTGTCCCCCTGCGCCTTGAGGTAGCGTCCCGTCAGCTCGATGATGCGCCGGATGGCGGCGAGCACTTCCTGCATCGTGTCGGGCGCGAACGGGTCGGTCTCGATGCGCTGCACTTTGACCGCGCGCTTGTCGCGCTTCTGGAACTTGGACTTGTTCCGCGCGATGGCGTACATATTGTACATGAACCAGTAGCCCGGAATGATGCTGACCGGCCGGTTCACGCCGTTGGTGGCGACGAGCGAAAACGGGTACTCCACGTTCAGCTCATGCTGATAGCTGCCCTTGGCGACCAGCACGAAACTGGCGAAGCGGCTGTTGTACTTGAAATCCGAGCACAGCCCCGGCCAGAACCCGCGCCCCGCGATCATCTCGCCGTCGGGCGAGCGCGAGTTGTGGTTCGAGCCGATAGTCGCGTTGCTGGCGATGTTGCTCTGCCCGCCGATCGTGCTCGCGATGAGGAACGACGAGTTGTGGTGCTGCTCGTGGAACGGGAAGATGAGGTTGTTCAGGATCTCGCAGCACGACACGGTGGAGTTGTCGCCCAGCACCGAGTTGAGCAGCCGCGCGCCGTACTTGAGCTGGCAGTTCCTGCCGATGACAAAGCGCACCGCAACCGCCTGATAGAAGACGCGGCTCCCGTAGCCCACGATGCCGTTCACCAGCTCCACGCCCTCGCCGATCTGGCTCACCTCGTCGGGAGAAGAAAGGATCGTGATGTTCTTCAGCTTGAACGCGCCCTTGACATAGGCGTTCCGCCCGATCTTCGCGTCCTTGAGCAGCGTGCTGTTCTTGATTACCGCGTCGTCCTCCACCACGCCGTAGGTGTCGAGCGTCTTGCCCTGCCCGTATTCCGTCATCGCCACGAAGCGCGAAAGCAGCAGCGGATCCTCGCGGTAGCGCGACCACAGGAACGCGTCGGCGGGAATCATCTGCTCGAACGGCAGCACCGCGCGCGCGTCGTTCTCGTTCCCCACGCCGATCCAGATGCGGCTGCTCTCGCTCTCGCCCGCTTTCAGGATGCCGTTGCCGAATTTCGCATGGTTGGTGCAGCTCATTTCCTGCACGTTGAACAGCATGACGCGGTTCGCCAGCCGGTAGTTGGAAAGATACGCCACGTTGCGCACCACCACGTCGTCGCCGGTCACCACGTCCTCAAGGTAGGAATGATACAGCCCCGTCTCAAGCACGAGGTCGTGGAACTGCACGGTCGCCGGTACGAGCCGCCCGACCACCAGAAAGCCCCGGATCTCGCAGCCGACAATCCGCCGCGCGTCGAACGCGCCTTCGCCCGCGCGTACCCACACGTTCTGCCACGAGCCGTCCGCGTTGCGGTTGCCGTTCGAGCGCAGGATTCCGATCTCATCGTCCGTCAGATGCCGGTGTCCTGCCGTCACTTCCTGCGGTGCGCGCCGGCTTTCCGCGGCCGCATCCAAAAACGTCACGATTGCCATACGATTACCCCCCCCCCGTTCCGCGTCGCACCCGCGCACGGCTTCAGGTATTTCCCACATTTTCATCGCACCGTCCTTTTCCTACACGATGACCGCAGATC
Source organism: uncultured Treponema sp. (assembly GCA_964608445.1). Lineage (GTDB taxonomy): Bacteria > Spirochaetota > Spirochaetia > Treponematales > Treponemataceae > Treponema_D. The sequence continues at coordinate 2,288 of CAZSOK010000156.1, forward strand.
CGCCGGACAAAAAGCCCCGCACCGCGACAAGGATAATCGCGAACGCCGTCAGCAGGCGCAGCCCCACGCCCGTAATGAAGCCGAGGAACGACCACAGCGCAACCGAAAGCGCATGCCCCACGCGCCGGTCGTCATGAATCAGCTCGCCGATGAACGCGCCCAGAAATGCGCCGAGGAACACGCCCACGCCCAGACCGAGCAGCCCGACGAACGTGCCGATAATCGATCCCCAGGACGCTTCCTTTGACCCGCCCGCCCGCCGCGCGAACATGGCGGGAATGATATTGTTCACGATTTCCACCGCCGCCGTAATGACTGCCAGTATGATAAGCGCCGTCCAGGACACCGTGCAGACCGACGTGAACGACACGCACAACAGCGCGCCCCAGCACAGCGGCGTACCCGGAAGCCCCGGAATAATGCAGCCCACCACGCCGGTAAAAAACAGCGCCCCCGCCACGATGAACAGGATGAAATCCGTCGATGTATAGGGCAATGTCATGCTATCTCCTCCCGAACGCCTCAAGGTTGGCAAGCCCGCGCTTGAACTGCGGAATCCGCGCGCACGCCGTCGTGTCCCAGCCGCTACGGTCGCCGCGTCGCAGCAGATGATACGCCACGCCCGCAATCATCGCGCCGTTGTCGCCGCACAGCGACAGCGGCGGAAAGACGCACGTGATGTCCGACCGCTCCGCCAGCAGCGCGCGCAGCCGCGAATTCGCCGCCACGCCGCCGCCCGCAACCACCGTCTTCAGCCCCGTGTCGTCCACCGCGCGGAACAGGCGGCTCGTCAGCGTGCGGCAGGCAGTCTCCTGGAACGAGGCGCAGATGTTCTCCGCCGTCCGCTCATAGCCCGCGTTCAGGAACTGGCCTGCCTGATGGATGACCGCCGTCTTCAGCCCGCTGAACGACACGTCGTAGCGATGCCCGTCGCGCTTGTCCAGTTTTGGCACGGGGAACGAAAACGCGCGCGCGTCTCCTTTCTTTGCCAGGGAGTCGATGACCGCGCCGCCGGGATAGCCCAGCCCATAGTATTTCGCCACCTTGTCGAACGCCTCGCCCACGCTGTCGTCAACCGTCGTGCCGAGAATCTCCCAGTCGTCAAAGCCGTCCACGCGGGCGATAATCGAATGCCCGCCGCTCACGAGCAGCCCCACATACGGATAGGGAATGTCGTCCTGCAAGTGCGCCGCGTACAGGTGACCGAGCATGTGGTTCACGGCGACGAACGGCTTGCCCGCCGCCCAGGCGAGCGTCTTGGCGAACGTCAGCCCCACCAGGAGACTCCCCATCAGGCCGGGGCGGTTCGTGGCGGCAACCGCGTCCACATCGTCCATGGTCATCCGCGCCTCCGCCAGCGCCTGCCGCACCACGGGCAGAATCCATTCCGCGTGCTTCCGGCTCGCAATCTCCGGCACGACACCCTGATACACCTGATGAAACGGAATCTGCGTGGCGACCACATTGCTGACGATCTTCTTCCCGTCCTCAACGACGGCGCACGCCGTCTCGTCGCAGGACGACTCTATGCCAAGCACTCTCATACGGAGAGTATACCATATCCCGCAGAAAGACGCTACCGAAAAAACAGGGCCGCCCTGCGCGGTTACGCCGCCGCTACTCCGCCGTCCAGGTTGCCCCGCCGCTCCCGGTTATCGTCTTGCCCGCCAGGCTGTCATAGCGTCACAGTGCCGTCCGTGCAGATTATTGTCCTGCC
>CAZSOK010000157.1:0-3939 GCA_964608445.1 uncultured Treponema sp.
TCTTCGTCGTCCGTGAATTCGGGTTTTGCCCACAGGCTGAACAAGTCGGCGGGGACTTCGGGGTCTTCTTCGTCGTACAAGTTTTTTTCGTCTTCTGTCATCTGGAGTCCTCTCTCTTTGCGCCGGGGCGGGCGAAAACTTCCTGCGAAAGCTGGCCGATCACGCGGTTATCGACGCGCGAATACGACGACACCGCAAAATAATAAATCGCGCCGTTTTTCAGTCCGTTGAGCGTGAGCGAGGTCACGTTCCCCGCACGGACGGGAGACGCGCCTTCCAGCGCGACGCGACCAAGGTATTCGCCGCTGCGGTTGCCGTAATAGACGTAGTAGCCCCCTGCGGTATCGTCAATGCTGTAATTCCAGCTGATCGTCACGCAGCCGTCGCCCGGCTCAGCGCGCACGGAAAACGGCGCGGCAGGCAACGGCACTTCCGAATAGCGCAGCTCAAGCTGGGTGATGCTCGGCGAAGTCGTCCCGCCGCCGTCGGGAAGCAGTTCCGCGGCGACCTGAAAATACTGCCCGTTCACGCCGTCCAGCCGCTCGCCCGCCGCGATTTCCTGCCATGCGGGGTACGAATCGGTCCAGCCCCAGCAGTTCTCGCCGCCGCGCACGTACAGGCGCACGTCGGTCTGCGCGGGAACGCTCATCAGCGCGTCCACGGCCTCAAGCGTCGCGGGGCGGGACACGAGGATGGGGCGCGTGGTAAAACGCCCGCCGCTGACGGCATACGCCTCGTTCCCGTTCGTATACAAAGCGATGTCCTCTTGCGAGCGGGCGCGCGTCTCGATCGTCACGTTGTCGATTTTTCCCGTGTAGCCGGGGCAGAACGCCAAGTCGGCGACCACGCCGAGCATCGGCTCGCACACCGTGCCGTTCTCATGCCCGCCCAGCGTCACAAAGCGCACCGCTTCCGTCCGCCCGTCCACGCGGTATTCGAGCATGCCCGTCTCCTGGTCGAAAGAGACGGAGTGCCGCGCCCACCGGTACGGAATGATGTTCGTGATGCCCGCCAGCGTCACGTCGCGTTCGGCATAGCCCGCAAAAATGTTGGAGAAATTCCACACCAGATGATTGTGCGAAAACGTCGCCGTTATGAGCTGGTACTGCGGATAGCGCGACGTGTCGCGCGAGGAACGCCATGACAGCACGGTCTCGCCGTCGTCCGCGACTGCGGGGGCAAGCCAGAATTCAATGGTGAACGAGCCGACCAGTCCCGTCTGCCCGAAAACCGCCCGCGCGTCGCCCCGCAGCGTGATGCCGTTCTTCTCGCCACGGCTCTGCGCCGCCCCATGCCCGCGCACGGCATCTTCGGTGCGCGTAAGGTCGTTGGCGACCACGGTATAATGCCCTGCCTCGTCCCGGACGTCGCTCCCGTCGAACGTGAGCAGCAAGTCGGTCGTCCCGGTCACCGCATGGGCCGCCGTGTCCAGGGTAATGCATTCGTAGCCGAACCTGCCGACTCCCCTGGTCACGCCGTCCGCGCGCTCCAGGTCGTTCCAGCCGCGCTCGCCGCCGATGACATGCGATTTTTGCACGGCAGACGCCGACGAAATCAGTAGACAAAGAGTACAGAAAATCGGTATTTTTTTAGTAGAAGCAATCATCATGGTTAGTGAACATACGGCTTACGAAACATTGCACGAAACCGCACTCAAAGCCCCCTCTTCAAGCGGTGTTTACTTATGGCGCGATGCCAAAGGCACCGTCATCTATGTGGGCAAGGCGAAACACCTGAAGAACCGGCTTTCGTCTTATTTTTCGGGAGACAAGGGCATCAAAACGCAGATGCTCATCTCCCGCGCCCGCTCGATCGAATACATCACCACGGCGAACGAATACGAGGCGTTCCTGCTGGAAAACAACCTCATCAAAACATACACGCCGCGCTACAACATCGCCCTCAAGGACGGAAAGTCGTACCCCGTGCTCCGCATCACCAAGGAGGACTTCCCGCGCTTTTTCAAGACACGGCGCGTCGTGCAGGACGGATCGCTGTACTTCGGCCCTTTCCCCGACGCGGGCGCGCTGGACACGTTCATCGACACGCTGTACCGGCTGTATCCCGTCCGCCACTGCCGCACGCTCAGGAAACGCGACGCGCCCTGCATGTACTACCACATCGGACGCTGCAAGGCTCCGTGCTGCGGCAAGATTTCGTCCGAAACGTACAATGCATATATCGGAGAAATCGCGCAGCTGCTTGAGGGAAAAGGCGATGAGACGGTCGCCAAGATGACCGCGCAGATGAAACAGGCCGCCGCCGCGCTTGACTTTGAGAAGGCAGCCCGCCTGCGCGACGGGCTGCGCGCGCTCACGGTCATGCAGAACCAGAACATCGTGGAGGACTTTGCCTGCGAGGACCGCGACTACATCGCGCATTTCCGCGAGGGCGAGCTGGTCAGCTTTACGGTGCTCAAAATACGCGGGGGCAAGGTGATGGGGCGCGACAACTTCCGTGTCATCAGTCTGAACGAGGACAACGAGCTGCTCGAAGAATTCGCCCGCGCCTATTACACCGAGCGCGAGATGATCCCGCCGACGATTTACGTCTCCACGCAGGACGGATTCGCGCTGCTTTCCCGCTGGATACGCGAGACGTTCCACACGCAGACGCAGATTGTCCTGGTGACGGACGCGATTGAGAACGCCCGCCGCCACGAAGCCGCCATGGCGATGGCGGCGGAAAACGCCCGCGAGGACATCATCCGCCGCCTGCGCGAACGCGGCGACACGCCCGCCATGGAAGAGCTGCGCCGCCTGCTCGACCTGCCCGCGCTGCCCGTCAGGATTGAGGGATTCGACATCGCGCACATCGGCGGCAAATTTCCCGTCGCGTCGCTCATCAGTTTTTACAACGGCAACCCCGACAAGAAGAACTACCGCACGTTCCGCCTGAAGACGACGAACGGCGTCATCGACGACTTTGCCTCCATGCGCGAGGCGGCGACCCGCCGCTACAGCCGCCTGCTCAATGAGGGCAAGCCCCTGCCCGACCTGATTTTGATTGACGGCGGCATCGGTCAGGTGAACGCGGTGGACGGCATCCTCAAGACGCTCGGCCTTGACATCCCGATCGCGGGACTCGCCAAGCGCGACGAGGAAATCTGGCGGCCGCACACGGGCAAGCCGATCTGCCTGCCCAAACGGAGCGACGGCCTGCGCCTGCTCCAGCGCGTCCGCGACGAGACGCACCGCTTTGCCACGAGCCGCAACCAGACGCTGCGGACGAAAGAAAACACCGTCTCCGTGTTCAGCCAGCTGCCACACGTGGGCGAAAAGCGCGAGCGCATCCTTGCGCAGACGTTCACCACGCTGGAGAACCTTGCCGCCGCCGAAGAGGCAAAAATCGCGCAGACGCTCCACGTGCGCGCGGCAGAGGCGGGCGAAATCCTGCTCGCCGCCCGCGCCCTGCTCGCCAGCCGCAATGAGCGCACCGCTCCCAAGCAGACCTTGTTCGACACGCAGCTCGCCGACGGCACACGGCACGAACGCTCGCGCTACGCCGAGACGCTTGCCGCCGCCGCGCTCGACGACCTGCTCGTGGCAGAACCGTAAGCCACCCGAACAATGGGTGCGGGCGAATCACAACGCGCCGTGGAGGCAGCAGTTTCAGGGGAGATGGCACTGAAGGAAGCGTGCGGGGAGTAGTGGCTGGATGGCGCACGGCATACGGCGATTGAAACCGCGCGGAATTCTCCGGCCGCTCCGCATAGCCCCGGAGATAGTCACGCAGGTGGCGTAGTTGCGGCGGGAGCTTTCAGCAGTGAACGCATAGCCGCGTTGTTCTGCCTGCCCCCGCCCCGCTTGCCACGGGCGGGGGCGGTGTGGTATACTGCGGGCTATGAGTACGAGCCGTTCAGCAGACCAACTCCATGCCGCACACGTAGCCACAGGCGCAGTGACGCTCCCTGTGGCGAAAAACCGTGAATGGGGGGGG
>CAZSOK010000158.1:0-3937 GCA_964608445.1 uncultured Treponema sp.
CGTTCGTCGTTGTAGCCGTAATCGTTGCCGTACCCGCGCCGACTGCGGTAACAAGTCCACTATCACTCACCGTGGCGATGCTCTCTTTTGAGGAAGCCCACGTAATCTTTTTGTGTTCTGCGTCAAGTTCGCTTGCATTAGTAATGGTAGCTGTAAGCTGGCTTGTATCGTCCACTTTGAGGTTTAATAAGGTTGGCGCAATTGTAACACCTGACGGCTGGACGACAGCCGCGCCTTTAACCTTGACAGTGCACGTCGCCTTTTTCGTCTCATCAGCTTTTGCGGTAGCGGTAATCGTCACCGGGTCGCCTTCTTTCACGGCGGTAACTTTTCCATTGCCGTCAACTTCCGCAATGCCCGGCTTGTCTGACGACCATTCTACTTCAGAAGAAGCAACGCCGTTAATCTTTGCCGTAAGACTTTTCGTCTCCCCGGCTTCGAGCGTCAGTGTCGTCGGCTCAATCGTAACGTTCTCAACACCCCCCCCCGTTTCGTCGTCGTTCTTGCATGCTGCGAACGCCAATGCCATGCACAGCGCAATGGCGATTTTTTGCATCGTCTGTTTCATATCGTATCCTCCATAACAATACGCGGTTACTTTGACTGTATCATGCTACGGAAAACAAGGCTACCCCCCCCCAACCCGTTTTTTGAAAAAAAGTCGGGGAAAAATGCACTTTTTCCGTCTTTGCGCGGCGCGTCAGGCCAGCCCGTAGGTCTCGCCGTACTTGACGACCTGCACGTCCTTGTAGCCGCGCCCCGCAAGGTATTCCGTGAACGCCGCCTGCGCGTTCTTTTCGCCGTGCACCATAAAGATTTTTTTCAGGCGGGAAGTGTCTATGGCATCGAGCCATTCGGCGCATTCCTTGTAGTCGGCGTGCGCGCTGAACGCGTTGATTGTCTCCACGCTCGCCCGCACGGCGTACCGCTCGCCCATGATGTTCACTTCCTTGTCGCCGTTGAGAATCCTGCGCCCCAGCGTGTTCTCCGCCATGTAGCCCACGATAAGGACCGTGTTGCGCGGGTTGGCGATGCCGTTGGCAAGGTGATGCAGGACGCGCCCCGACTCGCACATGCCGTCCGCGCTGATGATAATCATCGGGCCGGGCTTGTCGTTCAGGCTTTTCGATTCCTCCACGCTCGACACGAACGAAAGCGCGCCGAACCCGAACGGGTTCTTGTGGTGGTCAAGGAACGCCTTCTTTACGGCGGGGCTGTAGCATTCGGAATGCACCTGGTAGATGCCCGTGGCGTTCACTGCCATGGGGGAGTCCACGTAAATGGGAATCTGCGGGATTTTCCGCTGGTCAACGAGCAGATGCAGGTAGTAGACCAATTCCTGCGTGCGCTCAATGGCGAACGCGGGAATGATAATCTTGCCTTTTTTGTCGATGGCGCGGCGCACTACCTTGCGCAGCTCTTCCATGGCGATTTCCGAGCCTTCGTGGAGACGGTCGCCGTAGGTGCTTTCCAGAAAGATATAGTCGGGCGCGGGAACGTCCGTCGCCGGGTCGCGGATAATCGGCTTGCGCTTGCGCCCCAGGTCGCCCGTGAACAGGATGCGCATATCGCCGTCGCTGCCGCCCGCGCGCTGTCCCGCTATCGTCACGCAGGCGAACGCCGAGCCGAGGATATGCCCCGCGTCAAAGAATTCCAGCACGACTCCGGGGGCGATGATCATCTTGCGGTTGTACGACTGCGTGACAATCTGATCCGCCGCCTTCACGCAGTCCGATTCGTCGTACAGCGGCTCCCAGATGAATTTCTCGCCTTTCTTGATTGCCTGCTTGCGCAGGTACTCCGCGTCCCGTGCCTGAATGCGCGCGCTGTCCATCATAATCAGCATGGCAAGGTCGCGCGTGGCGGGCGTGGCGTAGATGTTGCCGTTAAAGCCCTTGCGCACGAGCACGGGCAGCAGCCCGCAGTGGTCATAGTGCGCGTGGGTCAGGATGACCGCCTCTATTTTGTCCGTCGCAATCTCAAAGGTGCGGTTCTTCTCGTCGCTTTCTTTCCGCTTGCCCTGAAACGCGCCGCAGTCCACCATGAACGCCCGCCCGTCAATCTCAAAAATATGCTTCGAGCCGGTCACTTCCTGCGCCGCGCCGAGCGAATACACCGTTACTGCCATGAGCGTCTACCTGTCCTTGTCGTAATGCTTTTATTTTAAAGCCAAAAAAGCGAATGCACAAGGAAAAAAATGCGCGCCCGTGCGGATTCGGCTACGCCTCTCGCAGCGCTTGCGCGGCGCAGGATTCCAGCTCTGCGATCGTGTGGCTGGCGAGCAATGACTTTGTGCCGCTTATCAGCTTGGGACTCATGCTGAGCGAGCGGATTCCCATGCCCGCAAGGATTTTTGCGCCGTCGGCGCGGCTCGCCATCTCGCCGCACACGCTGACAGGGATGCCGGCGTTCGCCCCGTGCCTGAGCGTCGCGCGGATCAGGCGCAGGACGGCAATGTGCAGCTCGTCGTACAGCGGCGCGACCGTGGCGTTCTCGCGGTCAACGCCCACCGTGTACTGCGTCAAATCGTTCGTTCCTATAGAAAAAAAATCGCTCTCTGCCGCGAGCAAATCCGCCGCAACCGCCGCCGCCGCCGTCTCCACCATAATGCCGACCGGCACGTCCTCCCGGAACGGAATGCCGTCCGCGCGGAGACTCTCGCACACTTCCCCGGCAATGGCGCGCGCTTTGCGCACCTGCGACACGTCGGTGATGAGCGGCAGCATAATTTTGAGGTTGCCGAATACGCTCGCGCGGTACAGCGCGCGCAGCTGCGTCCTGAGCTGCTGCGGGTGCGCGAGGCTCAGGCGGATGGCGCGCAAGCCCATGAGCGGGTTTTTCTCGCCGTGCGCGAGCAGGTCTTTCATCGGGATGAGCTTGTCGCCGCCCGCGTCGAGCGTGCGGATCGTGACGGGCTTGTCGTTCATCAGAGCAAGCACGGTGCGGTACGCGTTGAACTGCGCCTCCTCGCTGAACGTGTTCTCGCTCATGAACAGGAATTCCGTGCGGAACAGCCCGATGCCGTCCGCCCCCTCTTCCAGCGCGATGCCCGCCTCCTCCACCGTGCCGATGTTCGCCAGCACCGTGACGCGCGTGCCGTCCCTGGTGAGCGCGGGCTTGTCGCGGAACGCCGTCAGCGCGTCGGCGTGCTGTTTGTGCGCGGCAATCTTCGCCTCAAATGCGGCAAGGGAATCGCTGTCGGGGTTGAGCGTGATCTCGCCCGCCACGCCGTCCACCACCACCGTGTGTCCCGTCTTTGCGTGCCGGGTAATCTGGTGCAGCGCGAACACCGCCGGAATGCCGTAGTTGCGCGCGAGTATGCCCACGTGGCTCGACACGCCGCCTTCCTCCAGCGCAAGCCCGGCGATGTTCCGGCGGGAAAGGATAATCGTGTCGCTCGGTGCCATGGACTGCGCCACGATGACCGCGCCGTCCGGCACCTGATTGATGTCGAACGGGTGGAAGTCGAGCAGATCGTCCAGCACGCGCCCGAAAATGTCGCAGATGTCCTGCGCGCGCTCGGCAAGGTAGGCGTTCCCGCTGTTGCGCAGCTTGTCGGCGTATTCGTTCGTCTTTGCGAGCAGGACGTACTCGATCGTGCGGTCGCCCGCGCGGAACGTCTTCTCCAGGTCGCCCAGGAATTCGGGGTCGTTGAGCATGAGGAAATACGTCTCAAAAATCTCGCCCTGCACCTTGTCGCCCTTGACCGCCGCCAGATCCTGCGCCACCTGCGCGGAGACCGCCCGCAACGAAACCTGAAACCGCTCCCACTGCGCCGGAATCTCATCCGCCGGAACCTGCCCCTGCGGAATCACCCGCTCCTGCGCGGCAGGAATGACAAACGCCTTGCCCAGCCCAATCCCGCCCGAAGCCGAAATCCCCAAAAATACGTCCATACCGTCATCATACCGACAGACTGCGGAATGTCAAGCGCGGG
>CAZSOK010000159.1:0-3914 GCA_964608445.1 uncultured Treponema sp.
CGGCGTTCCCCGCAGAGGGGGTAGCGGAAGCCCCGCAGGGGCTGGAGCGAGGGGGAGACTTCCCCCGCATAATGTTTTTGTTGACACGAAAAGTGATTGTTGTCATACTGGTGCAAATACGTAAAAACGAGGTGTGATGATGAAAAAGAGCATTGTTCTTGCGCTGGCTGCGGCCGTGTTGGTGGCGGCGGGCTGTTCAAAGAAAGCGGCGAACGTGCTGACGGTGGGGGCGACTCCCGAACCGCATGCGGCGATCCTGAACCTGATCGTGGACGATCTGGCGGACGAGGGCGTGACGCTGAAAGTGGTCGAGTTTACCGATTACGTGACGCCGAATGAGGCGGTGGAGGACGGTCAGATTGACGCGAACTATTTCCAGCATATTCCGTATCTGGAGAGCTTCAACGAGGAGCGCGGGTATCATTTGGTCAATGCGGCGGGCATTCATATTGAGCCGCTGGCGTTGTACTCACGGAAATACGCGGACGTGGCGGACATTCCCGACGGCTCGACGATTGCCATTCCGAACGACCCGACGAACGAGGGGCGCGCCCTGCTGCTGTTGCAGGCGGAGGGCTATATCGTCCTTGATCCGGCTGCCGGCCTGACTGCCGTGCCGAGCGACATCCTGGAGAACGCGCACGGCTTTGCGTTCACCGAGATTGAGGCGGCGAGCTTGCCGCGCGTCCTGGACGACGTGGACGCGGCGGTCATCAATGGCAACTACGCGCTCAACGCGGGGCTGACGGCATTGGAGGACGGCTTGCTTGTGGAGAGCGAGGCTTCTCCGTATGTCAACGTGCTTGCCGTCAAGGACGGCCGCCAGGATGATGAGCGCATCCAGAAGCTGATTGCCGCGCTCAAGAGCCAGAAAGTGAAGGACTATATCGCCAAGCGGTATCCGAAGGGCGAGGTGGTGGCGGTGTTCTAGCCGTCGCGCCAAGATGACGAAGCGGGCTTGCGGCCCGCTTTTTTATTGCGCCTCAATCATGTAGCTGAGCGAGGTCTCTTTGCCCAGCATGTCCGTGACGACGACGGTAATCGCGTTCCTGCCTTTGGGGATGGGGAGTTCGGCGAGCAGCTGGCGGCGGCTGTCGGGGTAGAGCAGGGCGACGGGATAGTTCTTCTTGCCGTTGGTGCAGAGGTTCCCGTCTTTTTGCACGAGCATGTCGTATGCGATCGTCTCTACCGACGCGCCGTTGATGAATACCGTGGTGCGGTAGGGCATGGCGATGTCCTGCCGCCTGCGGTACAGGTAATACGTTCCCGCAGGCAGCCGCTTTGACGTGCTGAACGGATAGTCCGCGCCCTTGCGGCTGACGGCGACGAGTTCCTGTATGGTCAGGTCAAGCTCTTTTCCCATGCGCGGCATGAGTACCCGCGGGTTGATGAACGCCTGGTTTTTGGTGTCGATGACCTGGAATTCCAGGTTTGCCATGCCTTGCTGCCAGCCGCTGTTCCCGCAGGTGCCGAAGACGGTGCCGGTCTCTACGCGGTCGAACGCGGAGTAGCCGGTCTGCCCGTCATGGTCGAGGTTTGCGTACACGGTGAGCAGGTTGTCGTCATGCGCCACGATGACGGCGTTTCCCAGCGTGCTTTCGAACAAATCGCTCCCGTCAGCATGCTCGTTGATGACGGCGATCACTTTGCCGCTGTCCGCCGCCTTGATGTCCTCGCTGTCGGTAAAAATGAGCGACGGGTTGATCGTGCCGCCGCGCAGCTGCCCGAAGTACGAATAGAACGAGTCGGACTGGATGGCGTTCTGCGGCCAGTCGAACGCAACGCCTGCCGCCGCAAAGCCGAACGCAAGCGCAATGGCAACCGGGGTCTTTGTTTTCATCGTTTCTCCTAGTGGCGCACGAGCCGTATGCGCGAAATGGTGTTGTCCTTGCCCACAAAAAGGTCGTCGTCCCGCACCGCGATGCACGCCGTCTGCGCCTCAAAACTGAATGCGCCCGCCGCAATGGCGAACGGCTCGATGACCTGCACGGTGTACGTCTTTCCCGACCTGCTCAGCACGAACATAGTCCTTGTCTCGCCGGCCTCCTGCATGGAAAGAATGCGTCCGCTGACGGGAATCCGCCGGGTTTTGCCTGTCTTGCAGTCGGTCACGCCGATACCGTCCGAGCGGTCGTAGAACACGGTGCTTTCGTCCCGGCTGAACTTGACGATTTTTTGCCGCGTCGTCTGCGTTGGCAGGTATTCGTGGTGGATAATCTCGGTGTGGTTGGACGATTTTTTTGCGATGACGAACCGCTGCGCGTCCTGCCCGGAAACGCAGGCGATCAGCTGCCCCGACGGGGAAATGTCCGCTCCCAGAATTACGGGATACTCGCTGCCTCCGGGGGCAAACTGCTGGTCAATCGCGCCGCCGTCGCTGAACGAAACGACCGTGCCGTCCGCATATCCGGCGACGCACCCGCCCGGCGAAGCGGAGAACGCGGTGATGGGCGCGTAGCTTTCGTATGTCCACTGCGTCTGCCCTTTGTCATCCAGTTTTGCGAACGCCGCGCCGCCCGGCAGGAACAGGAACTGCTTGTCCTCGGCAAAAAACGGAAAGCCCGTGCGCGTGATCGTCCCCGCTTTTGTCCCGTCGGGCGCGAAAAACGCGATCGCCTTGTCGCTCGTGCCGTAAGGCGCGTAGTATGACGGGGAAATCGCCGCCTTGTACGGAAACGTGACGACGCTCAGCACGGTGCCGTCTGCCGTAACGTAGCCTGCCGTCTGCCCCAGCTTGAACGGAATGGCATCATGGAAATCGGTGTCTTCTGCCTGGGCGGCGTTCTGCGCGACGTCGATCGTCCACTGCGGCAGGAACTGCAATTCCGCCTTCAAAGGCCGCGCCGCAAGCATGATATAGGCGACCGAAAACAAAACGCACAGCGGAACGAGCAGATTTCGTTTCTTCTTCATGCGTCCTATGATATAATAGTACGGAAGATAGGTCAAGAAAGGAGACGAAAGGGACAATGGTACAGATTTCTGATGAGCTGCGCGCGCTCTATCGTGCCGCCGCAGGAGCGGCGGCGCAGTCGTATTCGCCGTACTCGCATTTTCCGGTGGGCGCGGCGATTCTGACGGCTGACGGGACGGTGTACACGGGGACGAATGTCGAGAACCGTTCGCTCGGGCTGACCAATTGCGCGGAGCGCACTGCGGCGTTCAAGGCCGTGAGCGACGGAAAGCGTTCGTTCGCGGCAGTCGCGATTGCCACGCCGCGATCGGAGTATCCGGTCGGCCCGTGCGGCGCGTGCCGGCAGGTACTCACCGAGTTTGCCGGAAACGACGTGCCGGTCATGTTCGGTCCGGACGAGGCGGGCGCGCAGGTGCGGACGCTCGGCGAGCTGTACCCCTGCGACAGCCTGCACGAACTGGCATCGGGGCAGTGAGAAAACCGCGCGAACGCCGAACTCTGCCGTACCGACAGTTTGCAAACAGATGAAAACCGTGCGTTTTTCTACCGTCGCTTGACAAAAAGACGTAATCCGTGCAAAATATGCTATACGTTTTGTGACCGGGAGAACGGAAATGAGTGACGATATCCTTACGATTGAAGAAGTGGCGAATTACCTGCGCGTTTCGGAACGCACGGTGTACGACTGGGCGCAGAAAGGCGAAATCCCGTCGGGAAAAATCGGCACGGTCTGGCGCTTCAAGCGTTCCGAGATTGAATCCTGGGTGAACGAACGCCTTTCGTCGAACACCAAGCGTGAGGAGCCGACTCCTCCCGTCCGGGTGCGCAACATCCTTTCTCCCGACCGAATCGTGTTCGTCACGCATACGACCCGGCACGACGCGCTCGTGGCGCTGGCGACCCGCCTTGCCACCGCGCCGCAAATCAAGAACGAGAAAGAACTGGTTGACGGCATACTCAAGCGCGAGGAACTGATGTCCACGGCAGTCGGGCGCGGCAT
>CAZSOK010000160.1:0-3901 GCA_964608445.1 uncultured Treponema sp.
CCACGGGCAATACATAACGGCTATTGCCGCGCCGCGTCTTTTACTGCCACTCCTCACTCACTATAACTAAAATACCCCGAAACAACACTTCTAAAATCTTTAGATTGATTATTATAATTTACAGTATAAGAACCACCTCCATTCCTCATAGAATCAATAGTAACAGTTCCTGTATATAAGGGCACTTCATCACATTTCAAAGTCAAAGTAGTGGGCTTTGACTTACCACCACTCAAAGAACCAAACGCTCCTGCACAAACAGCTCCATACCAACTAGGCTTCCTCCCAGTAGCTGTGGCATATCCATATAATGTTCCCGTAACGCTCAAGTAATATTTTGCTTTACCATTAAAATTGAAAGTTCTATCATACCCCACATTAGATTCCGACTTAGAACAATAGTTTGAATCATAAACTGAATCAGCAATGCTTATTCCAGAAATAATTGCAAATTCTTCTGCCGTTATCTGCCGATATGCGGAACGTTCCTGTCCTGATTTCTGTCCGAAAGATGCCCCCGCCGTGCCGTCTCCGGCAAGGAATGTGATGCTGTAATAGTGCTTGTAGTCGCGCAAGACTTTTAGCATACCATTCGTCGTGCCACTTTTTTCTGCCGTAATATCAGACGGAATCAGATAGATGCCATTGGAGTTCGTGTCTACAGTAACGGTTATACCCACCGTATCGTCCAGTGTTTTATTATCGTCCGTAGGGGTCAGTGCCGAAAAGCGCACGACCTCGTGCCACTTCTCATCAATGTTGTTGTTGCGTATAGAAATAGCAACGGCACTCGGACCGACAGCACGATTAGCATAGTCCCATGGTATTTCCGTACTCCAGGTAATATGCTCAGCAAAGGGATTACCGTTTCCTGCCCAGTCGGTAACAAGGTTATACTCGTTAATATCCATCATGGTAAAGAGGTAGCCTTTATAGCACGGCTCTATATCCGCGTCCGAACGGTATGTATATCGCTCATCCAGCGTGTTCTTGAACGTTTTGATAAGTGCGGTTGGCACGTCCTTGTCCAAAACGGATGTGTCGTTTCCGTATTTTACGATATACTCGAACGGCGTATATTTATCCCCTTCGGGTACAGTATAGGACAACAAAGTACTGGTACTCGTCAGTTTTTCATCTGTCGGTACTCGCTCGAACGCAGAAGATGAGCCATACTGCCTTCTGAACACGCGAGGTGTTCCAGGCTTCCATTGTTTTGCAACCCATCTGATTGTCTGTGTTGTGGCACTTACTGATTTATCTGCCCTTACGTTGCTTCCGTAACCGGATGCCGCTTCCATTTTGCTTACAAGTTTTCCGTTAGCGGTGTAATCGACTCTACCGTCATCAAGTTTGACTGCCGCGCCGTCGTAACCAAACGTGAAGTCATCCTCCGTCAAGACAGGCAGGACGGTATAACCAAACGGATTGCCCCAAAAAATAGTTTCTTGGCGTTTCTGATATTCACTATCGTCCTCCGCGTCACAATAACTGTCCGTCAAGGAAATTGTTGTTCCAGCAGGGTTATTGACTGTAACACGCTTGCTGTTCGTCAGTTTTTGCCCGTTTACCTTGTTTTCTTTTGACTCAATGTCATAATAATAGGTATCGGCAGCAGTAATATATTTTCCCGCGGGGTCGTACATTGTCCGATAGATGAGGTATCCTTTTGCGCCCGCCACTTTATTCCAGGTAAGCGTAATTGCCTTGTCATCCGCCTTTGTGCTGGCATTCACGAGCGCAGGTCCCAAGGTACGCACAATGCCGTCACCCGTCGATTCATCTACGTCACTTTTTGCGGTGACTTTCAGCGTGACGGGCTTTCCCGACAGCGCAGGATCGTTGTATCCCTTAGGCTTCGTGATGATACAGGTAACCATGCCATCATTTTCTTTTTGCTCGATGATCGTCTCTTCCGTTATGATTGATTCGCCGCCTTCGTATGCCGCCTCAATGGTATAGGAGCCTGTCGCTTTCTGTACGGCATACCAAGCAACGGAAATAGAATCGTATGAAACGGTGTCCATGACAGGCTCGGCAGTGCCGAGCGTCTTCACAACGCGGAGTTTTCCCTCCTCGTCGTCACAAGTCTTTTCCGTTTCCATTCCTGCATACGCGCGCAGACGATATGTGCGTGTTTCGCCGGAGAAAGCCTCGTGCTCGAATGTCGCTGTCTTGGTGTCTTCGTCCACAACGATGTTACCGAGCGGAATAACCTGCGACTGCTCTTCACTGCTACCGTTTGACTTCCAAAACACGGTGTACTCACACGCGTCTTCATAGTTCCATGAAAGGATAAATTTGTCCTTGTAGCCGTCTTTAATGTCAAATCGTTCGAGTTTTGGCATTAAAGACGAGTCATTGAGGACGGTTGTCTTGCCTGTCTGCCTGTCGCTCGTAATGGCAAGCCTTTCGTATTCCGCTATTTTTTCATCATCGCTTTTGTCTGCAAGGGAATCAGCCGTACCGTCATCGCAGATATACAGGGCATATTGGTAATAACCTTGCACGGTGTCCGGGTTCTGCTCAAAGTCGAATTTGTCGCGGTAACTTGCGAGCTTGTCTAGGCGGTCGAATTCTTTTATGACCGTGGGCGCAGGTCCTGTTTGCTCTCCGTTGATTTCCACCGGAAAGAACGTCCGTACCAAGGCGTAATCATAGTTCTGCCCGAGCGTGTCGAAGTCGGTTTTGAATGAAACTTCTATCGACAATATTTTCGTGTCGTCCTGCTTATATACGGAGTTTGGGTTGAAATTATTAAGCTTTGAAATGAGATTTCCCGTCGCAGTCGCAACGGACATATCAGCGGTGATTTTCTTTGCAGTGCCATCAACATACGACTGGACGCGGTATGTGTACTTCTGTCCACGCTCGACGTTCCTGTCAAAATACGTAATAGCATAGGAAGGGATATAACTCTTATATGCCTCAATTCCCGATTCTTCGATTGCATCGAGATTAACGGAATGCACTTGAATGAGGTCTTTGACACTCTCTTCCTGAATGATGCCGTCGTCATTTTCGTCACCAACACAAGAAAAGCAGAGCTTTGCCTTGTCATCCGTAGTTTTTGTGATAGTTCCGAGATAAGAGACAATTTTTTTGTAGGTACTGTCGGCGGCAGACTCCAGTTTACGCTCTATAGTAAAGTACAAGGGGTTCTTTGTGTACGTGCCCCCGGAAGCTGATATTTCGCAGAACGCCGGAAGTGTCCACTCCAATGTTATGGTATCCGCGCTCGTGCCTTTGCTCGCGGCAAAATCAATGGGCGCGTTCGGAATGGAAAGGCGGAGCGTCTCTTGGGAAACACGGGAGGAGATTTCTTTGTTGTCGGCTGTGTATTGCGACGAATAAGCAGAAACCTCATAATAATAGGTAGTCTTTGGCTGCAATCCGGTAAGCGTGATTTGCGTTGCCAAGACTTCCGCAGCACTGAGCGTTTCCTGCGCAATGACTTCATCATTTTCATTTGTACATACAATGTCATATACCGTATATTTTTTATAAGTATCGTCAGTGCAGTTTTCCATGTACCAGTCAATCGTCGTCGAAGTGCCGTCCGTGCTAGATACGATGGCAGTGATGACAGGAGTTGCCATTGTAGAACCTTGGACAGTCTCACTGAACGATGAGAAATTTCCTTCATAGTTCTTCGCACAGACCCGGTAATATGCCGTAGTTCCAGCTTCTTCTTTGAGAGTAAATGTTGTTGCCGCACCCGCCGTTTCGCCCACTTGTTTGAACGTGTCGAACAGAGAACTTGCGGAATAAATGAGGTACTGGGTCGCCACACTAGAACCTGTCCATGACAGGCTTATTTCCTTGCACTTACCCTGCGAAACTTTTAGATCAACCGGCGCTTCTATCTGGGCATCTTTATTGACGGTCGATCCTTGAATCT
>CAZSOK010000161.1:0-3888 GCA_964608445.1 uncultured Treponema sp.
GCGAATGGGAAGGAGAATAGCAATGAAAACTAAGCTTATTAAAATATGTGCACTGATTTTTATTCTGGAAAGTTCAGCATTTGCGAAAGAAAAAAACATATTGGACGGAAAGGTAAAGTGCAGCATCCCGGACAGCCCTTATGTTTTAAACCATGCCTATAGATTTGCAGATGAAAGAGACCGTTCTAAAATAGAGGCTTGGTTAGGGTGCGAGTCGGACGAAGAAGAATGGTTCATTTATAGAAATCCTGATCAGTATTCTGAAGAGCTTGAAGAGATCATCTGGAATGATGGCAATAAAATCGTGAAAGAACATATATATGAGTTGCTTCGCGGTGAAAAAAAGTATTCCAAGTTTTTTTTCATGAGACCGAATCTTGAATATTTATATATAAAACCGTCTATAAAACCTTTTTATTATAAAGGACAAATAATCGGCCAAAAGGCTATGATGACTGACAACGATTCCTTTAGTTATTTAGATATAAGGTTTTATATTATTTTTGTTATTGACGGGGCAATAGTCAGCACCGGTGTATCGTACAATAATCCATACGATACATCAATAATAGAAGCATATCCGCAGTTGTTCAAGCCGGTTTCTAAAGGAAAATATAAATGGAAACATGAAGCTGCAAGAGAGGAGTTTTATAAAATCTTTGAATCAGATGATGAAAACAAGCCTCAAATAATGAAAGAGATGAAAGCCGCCCGTGATATGATGTTAGAAACGCTTGTGATAGATGATTCTGTAAAAAATACAAACATTACCCAAGACAAAAGCGGAAACAATCGATGGCATCTCAAGCAACTGGACGCAGGTGGAGGTACAAAACGGGGCAAAAGATAAGGACGGCAACGCAATAAAAGCCGGAACCGTCGGCTGGTGCTTCGGAGGATTTTTGGAGTGATAATCTACATATATATCGAAACTCAAAAAATCGAAAAAACGTGATTTAAAATCATCGTTAGGCTTCATGTGGATTTTCCTGGTATCTTGACAATTATGATAAAGAAACCAAGCAGGCAACGGTCATTGTCCCTATAACCGTTGCGTTTGATTTTAATGAGGGCAATGGAAAACGTGAATCATATACTGAAAAATTGACCACCATTAGGAAGAAAAGCGGAGCTTCCCGTCGAGTGAGGTTCTTTGCAACAAGCAGGCGCGAGCCTTGTGTTCGACACAAACGATGTTGACTTGCAGTTTTTCGGAGGATATGTTCAGAACGCCCTCGCAATTCAGGACGGGCGAACAAACAAAAAATATCATTAGGTGATTACATGTATGCTTTTTAGGTAAGTTTCCGTGACCGCAATATTCGCGTGATTCAGCAACTTGGAGACGCGGTAGATGTCATGGTCTTTCTGGTATTCTTTTGCGGCAAAATAGTGGCGGAAATCGTGAGCCGAGTAGGGTGCTTTTATCGCCCCTGTCTGATACATCTTTTTGACTTCGTATTTGATTTTTGATTTGAGTGTTACCGTGTCCATATCAGTAAAAGGACCGGAAAGCGGAAGCCCCGCTGCTTTGATTTTGGCGATAGTCTGGTTATCAAATGTTCCCTTGCATTCCTTGCCCTTGCTCACGGTCTTGAAGTTTTCTCCACGGACCGAAAGCCCCTGAAAAGCGCCTACGCGAAGCCCTCGGTGCGCCATAATATAGATAACTAGGGAGAGTTTCTCATTTTTAAGATTCTGTATAATGTATTCGACGTCCTCCGTTGTAGGATATGCCTCTGCGCGGACTCCTTTTTTCTTAGGCCTTGCCCTTGTTCCACGGAACGGATTTGAGATTCCCTTGTGGCGGCGTTCCAAAAATGTGAAGAATGACGAAACCGCAGCGATGTCTCGCCGGACGGATGCCGGGGAACGTTCTTTTTGGCTGTAGATGAAATCATCGGCTTCGGCTGGCGTAAATTCAAGGATTGATTTCTCCAGCATGGCGGCATATTCTTCGGCAAAGTTGATTGATCGGCAATATGCGTCGCGGGTGTCCTCGCTAGTGAACGTGCCGAGGAACAAGTCTTTCTCTCCGTCATATTCGACCTTCGAGAGTTTTATCTTCTTGTTGAAGGCTTCTTGCCGCTCCTGGTCAGCATAGTTCCGAAACCGCGCGATAAATTCTTGTGCGGTCATATTTGACAAGTCCGTTGCCTTTTCGGATTGCTGCCGGATGAACGTCTGCAATGCTTCCGGGGAGATGTTGATATTTTCGGGCGATTTTTCTGCCATACTAGGATTATCGGAGATAAAAAGCTTGTTCTTGAAGCAAAATTCCACATAATCCCGTCTTATGTGCAAATTGCACGACAGCAAAATCGCCGCCAATTGTGCTGCCGAAGACAACAGGAGAACGACAGTCCCGCAAAAGCCACGACTCAAAAGATGCCTGTTACTTCCAAATGCCGTGGAGGGAATGCGGATTGGGTAAATGAAAACCGACTTCTTTATTCAATATGATTGCATTCCGGATGCCCTTTCTGCCATTCGTCGTAGAAGTCGCGCGGTCCCTTTATCAGCGCGGCAAGAAGACATGCGTGCTGGCATGAAAGTACGTTGGAACGACCGTGCAAGGGAACTTGGATGCTAGCATCCAAGTGTGTGTGAGACTAGCATCCAAGTAGACTGGAAGCCAGCATCCAAGTACGTTGGAAGGCGCTATCCAAGTAAGGTTGGATGAAACTGAAATTTGCGTATGCATTTTTCCGAAACCGCGCACCAGGCGATGTGCAAAAATCTGCGCATTTTGGCGGCTTTCGCATATATGTGTCCGCAAAAACGTAAACGTATTTCCGCAAATAAATTCGGCGCGGACGCGGAAAGTCGGCGCGACTGCCCAAAATGCCGCGCAAAATCAAAAAAAAGTACGGCGTGTTTTTCCCAAAAATACGCCGTACTTTTTTAAAAACACGCCGTAAAATTTTTAAAATACGGCGTAAATTTTTGCAAAATTCACTTGACACACATCCTTGCTTCCCCGCAGGAATTTGTTTTTGCCGGTGCGCCGAGGAGATATATTTTATAGCCTGCCGGAAATATGCGTCTGCAACGAAGTACAAAATATATCTCGCTCCCAAAAACGGAGCCAGGAGGAAATATGGGAAGATATATGCTGCGCTTCACCCGAAACTGAGCGCGTTTCTGCGGTAATCCCGTGCGGGGTTTATGGGAAAAGCCTAGTCTTTGCCGGCTTTCTTTTCCTTGCCGCAAGCAGAACCACGCCGAGCAGGACTGCGAAAGCCACGCCGCCTGCCGCAATCGGCACGACGGGCGGAGCGGCGGATTTTTTCGCGTCAGCCTTTTCATTTGGGCGTTCGCTTTCGGCGGATTCGGGGAGCGTGGCTTTCTCCGATTCGGAGAGGTAGCCGCCGAAAAGCCAGCCTGTCGTATCCGCCGCTATCGCGTTGCCGTCCTTGTCCTTCGCGTCGCCGAGCACTTCCACCTGCGCCCAGTTTGACGCGATGCCGTCTATCGTGTCCTCCCTGCCGGGCGCGAGGACTTTCACGCGCGTTCCGGCGGCAAGCGTGGTGACGACTTCCGCTGTCGCCTTGTCGTCCGTGCGTAGCCGCAGGTTCTCGGTGACGACCGCAGTCTTTCCCAATGCGGGCGCGGGCTTTTGGATGGCGGTATTCTCTGCGGACGTGTCTGCCATTGCTTGTTTGTCGCTTGCGCTTGCCGCCATGTTGCCGTTTGTGTCGTAGTCGCAGTTGCCGTCCGCGTGGCGCGGCCAAATTACGTCCGACAAGTCCGCCTTCTCACCTCGTGCTATTGCTCTAAGTTTCTCGGTTATAGGGTTGCTTTCTTGCCGACTTTCAGGATTTTTACCTTTATTCCTTGAACCACAGACGAAAAATTGATGCTATCTCAAGCAAGTTTCTCCCCTGC
>CAZSOK010000162.1:0-3739 GCA_964608445.1 uncultured Treponema sp.
GCGTCGAAACATAAAAACGGCTGCCCCGCAGGACAGCCGTTTTTATGTTTCGACGGGCAACGCCGCATACGAGCGTTGCCGTCGCAATGTATGTTACAACGACAGTCCGCCGTCCAGCACGATCGTCTGCCCGGTCACGTAGGCAAACGCGTCCGACGCAAGCGCGCTCACCACGTTCGCCACTTCGTCTGCCGTCCCGAACCGCCCCAGCGGCACGTTCCTGACATATTCGTCGCGCTTTTCTTGCGGAATTGCGTCAATCATTTCGGTCTGTATAAAACCGGGCGCGACCGCGTTCACGCGGATGCCGTACCCGGCAAGTTCCTTTGCGAGCGTCTGCGTCAGCGAATTGACCGCGCCTTTGGTCGCGCTGTACACGCTCTGACCAGGCAGGGCAAACTTGCTGCTGACCGAAGACATATTGATGATAACGCCGTGCTTCTGCTTGAACATCTTGAGTACCGCCGCCTGCGCACAGTAGATATATCCCTTGATGTTCAGGTCCAGGCATTTGTCAAGCGTTTCGGGGTTCAGCATGAGCAGATACTCGTCGCGCACGATGCCCGCGTTGTTCACCAGCACGTCAATGCTGCCGTACTGCTTGTACACGTCGCGGAACATCTTTTTCACTTCGTCCAGCCGGGAGACATCGGCCTTATACGCCATTGCCTCGCCGCCCGCCGCCTTGATTGCGTCCACCACGGCGGCAGCCTCTTCGTCCGAGCGGCTGTAATTCACTACCACCGCAAAGCCGTCCTTTGCCAGACGAACCGCGCAAGCCTTGCCGATTCCCTTTGACGAACCTGTCACTATCGCTACGTTCATTCGCGTGTCCTTATTTCCGTTATTTTCCCAAAACGACTGCCGTGTATGAGCCGCCAAGCGCAAAAGAAATCACCAGCACGGTCTTCAGGCTTTTTGCGTCCAGATTCCTGCGCGTGACCGAGCCGTCCTTTGCAATCACGAATGCGTTGTCGGCGGCAATGTCGCCGTGGAGCATGAGCGCGGCATGGGCAACCTGCAAGGCAGCCGTTCCCGCGCGTCCCTCGCCCACGCGCTCTTTTATGGCGATGACGGGCTTGTCCGCAAAATGCGCCGCCATCACGGACTGCTCGATGTCGTCCACTGCTTTCATGCCGTTCGCAAAACCATACACCGCGTCAACGTCCGCCGCGCCCATGCCAGCGTCCGCAAGCGCATCGGCAATCGCTTGTTCCAGCGCGTCGGCAGTGCCAGAAATCGCCCCGAACCGCACGTTATGCCGCCCGTTTCCGTAGCCCAAAATATGCGCGTACACGGTCGCGCCGCGCGACTGGGCGTTCGCATCGTCTTCCAGAACCAACGTCGTGCTTGCGTCGCCCAGCACGAACCCGTCCGCACCCGCATACGGAGCGACGACCGACTGCGCCTTGTAGCCCAGCTCGCTGAACAGATTGTCGATAATCGGAATGTTCTCGTCGTTGCCCGACGCGAGCATAATCTTTTCCTGTCCTTCCTTAATCACGTTCATCGCATACAGAATGCTCGTCAGCCCGGAGACTGGACCGCTCGTCACGGTGACGCTGTAGCCTTTTAAGCCGGAGCAGATCGAAAGGTAGCCGCCCGCCGCATTGTACACGGTATTCGGAAACTTGAACGCGCTTCCCTTTGCGTTGCCTTTTTCGCCGATCAGTTCCTCAAAATCATACGTCGAACCGAGCGCGCCTTCACTCGTTCCCACGATATTGCCTATGTCCTTTGCGTTCTCTTCGGTTACGGTCAGCCTGGCGTCTTTGAGCGCGCGCATTCCCGTTACCACTTGCAACTGGCTAAAATTGTCCAGCTTGCGGTAGAACGCCATCTTAATGCCCAAGTCGTCAAACTCGCTCGTCTCTATGGTAGAATGGATGCTCGTTTCCGTTGGCTTTGCGTCCGCCTTGACGGCAGCGATGTACGCATCTTTCGTATGACCCAGCGGATTGACAATGCCCAGCCCCGTAATCGCGATGTTCGGCTTTGCGTCGTTCGTCCTGACGTTCCCCGCCTGCTTGCTGAAAATAATGCTCGCGTTGTTGCCGCCGAACGCGAACGAATTGCTCATCACGGCGGAAAGTTCTTTTGGATGCGGCACGTTCTGCACGAACTCAATCGCGCCCGCCTTTTCCTTGAGTTTCTCTTTGTCTTCGTCCGAATAGCCCAAAGTGGGAATGACGGTGTTCGTAATCAACGCCTTGATTGAGAAGACGGCCTCAATCGCGCCCGCCGCGCCCAGACAATGCCCCGTCATCGCTTTGGTGGAACTCGCGCTCAGATTGTCGTTCTCGCCGTCGAACACCGTATGCAGCGAAAGGAATTCGGCGTTGTCGTTCTTTCCCGTACCAGTTCCGTGCCCGTTCACGTAGCCAATGTCTTTCTTTGCCACGCCGGAATTTGCAATGGCGCGTTCAATCGCCTCAATCTGGCACAGACCGTCCTCGCGCGGCGCGGTAATATGGTGCGCGTCCGTCGTAATGCCCGCGCCGAGCACTTCGCAATAGGTCTTTGCGCCGCGTGCCTTTGCGTGCGCATACGATTCAACAATCACCACGCCCGCGCCTTCGCCCAGCGTGATGCCCGTGCACCGGTTGAACGGCGAGCAGCCGTTTTCGTCCAGCGCGTGCAGCGAAAGAAAGCCCGAATACGGAATGGACGCAAACGAATCCGCGCCGCCGGCAATCACCACGTCGGCCTTGCCCGCACGGATCAAATCACACGCATAGGCAATGCTTATCGTTCCTGCCGCACACGCGTTCGCCACGTTCGTCACGATGCCGCCCGCCCCCGCAAGTTCTGCCACCTGCGAGGCAATCGGCGCAATCGGCATTTTGAGAATATCCGCCTTGTCCTTGCCGTGCTTGTAATAATGCTCAATGCTTACCGCGCCACCCACGCAGCTGCCGATAATCACGCTCACGCGCGGGTCGTCATTGCCCTTTGCCAAGCCGGAATCCGCCAGTGCTTCTTTGGCGGCCTTCAGGCATAACTTGGAAGCCCGGTCTTTTTCTTCGGGCGCGTCAATGTCGTCCAGCGTGTCACAGCGCACCTCTGCGGCGAGCGTCGCATAGCAGTTTGCCGTATCGACCGTCGTCGTCTGCCTGATGCCGGAAACCGACGCAAGCACATTATTCCATGATTCTTCCACGGAGTTACCGATGGCACAAATCATGCCCAGCCCCGTCACCACACAGCGGTTTTTCTCTTCGGTCATGCTGATGTTTCCTTATTGCGGCAGTCAAGTGCCGCCCGTTCGTTATGCGTTTGCGACGATATAATCCGCAATCGTATTGATGCTCAGGAACGTCTCTTTGGGAAGCCCCGTCATTGAAACGCCGTACTCGTCATCGGCAAAAGAAATAATCTCCAGCGAATCCACGGAATCCAAGCCGATTTCCTCGCCGAACAGCGGCGTGTCATACTGCAAAATATCGCCGTCAACGCCCAGATTTGACATAAAAAATTCTTTCAGCTTCGCCTGCACTTCAGTCTTTTCCATAAAAATACTCCTCTGTCCTTTTTACAAGGACGCACTTTTATCCGCTTTGATTGTACCCGAAAAAAAAGATATACGCAATGCCTTTGGCTGAGACGTGAGCGTGACAGCGGCGGGCAAAAGCAGCAACGGCGCGCATTTTTTTGTCCTCTGCCGCAAAAAGTTCCGAGGTTTTGCCTCAAAAGTTCCTACCTTTTCACCAAAAACCTTATAAGCTTTTGCATGAAAAGT
>CAZSOK010000163.1:0-3685 GCA_964608445.1 uncultured Treponema sp.
CGCCCTGCGGGTTCGTCAGTTTCAGGATGAGCATATGCTCGGCGAGCCAGCCTTCCTCACGCGCGATGACGGAAGCGATGCGCAGCGCAAAGCACTTCTTGCCGAGGAGCGCGTTTCCGCCGTAGCCTGAGCCGTAGGACCAGATGAGGCGCTCTTCCGGGAAGTGGGAGATGTACTTGTGCTCGACATCGGCGCACGGCCAGATGCCCTTGTCGGTCTCGCCGTTGTTGAGCGGCTTTCCGACAGAGTGGAGGCACGGAACGAATTCGCCGTCAGTGCCGAGGTACTGCCACACTGCCTCGCCGGCGCGGGTCATAATGTCCATGTTGAGGACGACGTATTCGGAGTCGGTCAGCTCGATGCCGTACTTTGCGATCGGGGAGCCGAGCGGGCCCATGCAGAACGGAATCACGTACATCGTGCGCCCGTGCATACAGCCTTTGTACAGGCCGCTCATCGTCGCCTTGAGTTCCTTGGGGTCAATCCAGTGGTTTGTCGGGCCGGCATCGTCTTCTTTCACCGAAGAAATGAACGTGCGGTTCTCCACGCGCGCCACGTCGGACGGAAGCGAGCGGAAGAGGAAGCTGTTCGTTTTTTTCGCAAGCGGAGTCGCAAGCCCGGCATCAACGCATTTCTTCATCAGGCGGTCATATTCAGCCGTCGATCCGTCGCACAGATACACGTCGTCTGGCTCGCACATCTTGATACATTCTTCAACCCATGCCAAAATCTTGGCGTGCTTGATTGTCTTGTAATCCATAAAAACTCCTTCATAGATTGTTATCGGGCCGCGCCGTCCGCCTGCGCGTCGGCACTGCTGTCCCGAATGCAATGACCATGATAATAGAAAAGGAGACTTTGTTCAACGGGATTGGGGAAAAAAGCCGCCGCGAAAGCGACCGCACAAATAGTGCGGTCGTTTTTAAACAAACCTTTTCATAAGCGGCGCAATCCGCTACAATGCTCTTATGAATGCAATTATTACGGTCGTGGGCAGCGACAAGGTTGGCATCATCGCAAAGGTGAGCGCGCTGCTTGCGGAGCACAGGGTGAACATCGCGGACATCACGCAGACCGTTCTTTCGGGCAATTTCGTGATGATGATGATGGTCAACATGGACAGCGCCGACATTTCGATTGATGCCCTGCGCGGCATGCTCGGCGACATCAGCACGGCGATGGGCGTGGAAATCAACGTCATGGCGGAAAAAGTCTTCTCCTCGATGAACCGCATCTAGCCGGCGGACGCTATGCCGAATCTCAACCGAATTTCGTTTCACCTGCGCGGTCGGCTTGCGGCGGCGGGCAAGGACATGACGGTGGGCAACCCGTTCTCGCTCATCATCTGGTATTCCGTGCCGCTCCTGCTCGGCAACCTGTTCCAGCAGATGTACAACATGGTGGACACGATTATCGTGGGGCGGCTGCTCGGCACGAATTCGCTGGCGGCGGTGGGCAACACCGGGGCGATGCATTTCCTGATACTCGGCTTTGCCTACGGCGTGACGAGCGGTTTTGCGGTCGTCACGGCACAGCGGTTCGGCGCGCACGATGAGCAGGGGCTGCGCTGGTCGGTGGCGATGAACATCATGCTGAACGTGGCGATTGGCGTGGTGATTACCGTGCTTTCCTGCGTGCTGACCATGCCGATCCTGCGCGCCATCAACACGCCGGACGAAATCATCGCCGAGTCGTTCACGTATATCTTCATCATTTTTCTGGGCTTGGGCGCGATGATCCTCTACAACGCGTCGGCGTGCATCCTGCGCGCGGTGGGCGACAGCCGTTCGCCCCTGGTGTTCCTGATTTTCTCGTCCCTGCTGAACATCGTCCTTGACCTGGTGCTGATTATTTTTGGCGGGATGGGCGTTGCGGGCGCGGCGGTGGCGACGGTCATCTCGCAGGCGGCGGCGGGAATCGCTTCGGCGGTGTGGATTTGGGTGCGCTATCCGTTCCTGCGCGTGAGCCGCAAAGATTTTGTGTGGGACACGTATTTTGCCGCGCAGCACCTGAAAATCGGGCTGAACATGGCGTTCCAGTTTTCTATCACGGCGATCGGGGTCATCGTGTTGCAGGGCGCGCTCAATGTGTTCGGGGCGGCAAAGATTGCGGCGTACACCGCCGCGCAGAAAGTGGAGCAGCTCGTCACCGTGGCGGCGGAGACAATCGGCGTGACCATGGCGAACTACGGCGGGCAGAATTACGGCGCGAACCGCATCGACCGCATTAAGGACGGCACGAACAAGGCGGTGGTTATCTCGCTCGCGTTCAGCATGATCGCGCTTGCCATGGCGTGGCTGCTTCCCGACCAGCTGGCGGGTATGTTCGTCAGCGGCAGCCAGCCGGAGGTGCTGGACGGCGCGCGCACGTACCTGTACATTTGCGGCGCGTTCTTTCCCGTGCTGTTCCTGCTGTTCATCTACCGCAACGTGCTCCAGAGCATCGGGCTGGGGTTTTGGCCGCTCATGGGCGGCGTGTTCGAGCTGGTCGCGCGGATTGCCGTCGCGTTCCTGCTGCCGCGCGTCATCGGCTATGCGGGCATCTGCCTTGCCGGCCCTGCCGCCTGGCTGTTCGCCACCGTGCCGCTCGCAATTGCGTACTATATAATTATGGCGGGGCTGAACAATGAGAACGTCGTCGCGCTGAGAATGCGCAGGTAGTTATTTTCGCGCCACGATGACCATCGTCTTTGCGTTCTCGTTGTAGGGGGCAAAGGCAAAGTCGCCGTAGACTTCCGCGCTCGAAAAGCCGACGCCGAGGAGCAGCCGTTTCAGCTCGACCGCAGAATAGAGCCGCTGCACGAATTCATGCTCGATGCGTCCGCCCGTCTTGTTGTCGATGAGTACCCAGCGCGAGCGCAGACCTTCCCACGCGCCCTCCACGGTGAATTCCGTCAGGACTGTCTTTCCCGCGCGCTCGAACCATTCGCCCGGCGTAAAATACCGCACGGCAATCTCACGGCTCGTCATTTCCATGATGAACCAGCCGTCGTCCTTGACCGCGCCGCAGATGTGCCTGAGAATCTGCACGTCCTCTTCCATGGTGTCGCAGTAGCCGAACGAGGTGTACAGGTTGACCGCCGCGTCGAACGGCCGGTCGGTGGTGTAGGTGCGCAAATCCGCGTTGACCAGGGCAATGTCCACGCCCTCATCGGCGGCAGTCTCGGCGGCGGCATCCAGTTCCGCCTGAATGATGTCCACGCCCGTCACGTCCAGTCCGAGCAGCGCAAGCTCCACGCTGATTCTTCCCGGCCCGCAGCCTGCGTCAAGGATGCGCGCGCCTTTCTTCAGCCCCGCGATTTTCTGCACCGCCGCCGCCACGCCCGGAGCCTCTGCCCAGTGCGCGCTGTCGAACATGATCGGCCCGTAGTTCTTCCAGAAATCCTCGTTCTCGAACCAGGACTTTTTCTGGCCGGCAGCATTCGGCGCGGGCGTGTTCGGCACGAGCGGCTGGAACGTGAACGCGTCGTCGGACGGCATGGTGCGCGGGCGGGTCGTTCGCCCCGTCTGCTGCGCGTCTGCCGTTGCGGCCGTCTTTTTCGTCTTCTTTGCCATGGTCGTCTCCTTGCGCGGGTCGTTCTGTCGTCCGTGCGGACACGAGTATACCACAAAACGCATAAAAAAGGGGCGATTTGACGGCAGAAAACGGCTTTTTGGGCGGAAAAGAACTTGAAATAAGACTATTT
>CAZSOK010000164.1:0-3645 GCA_964608445.1 uncultured Treponema sp.
ATACTTTGGGCATGGCTTTCAGACGTTTTTTTGTGGCGGTGCTGGCGGGCGTGGCAATATGGGAGAAGGCAACCCTGCGTCAATTCAAGCAGTATTAACGACCAAAAATGATGCGGTGTCAAACGCAAGCAGTGAAGTTTTTGGCGAAAACGGCTACGAGATGGGACGTATCAAACTTTCTGTCACAACAGGAACGACTGCCGTCGAACTTAAAAAAATCTCCGGATATTTTGCCAGTGGAAAATCTTTCGCCAAAGGATACGTAAAAGTCGATGGCGATGACTACAAAGAAATTACTGGAACAACCGCTCTAGGAACAAAAGGTTTCAGCGTGGAAGGTTTTGAGGTCAATCAGGCTATTCCTGCAAACAGCACAAAAGACGTGTACATTCTCCTCGGCAAAGTTGCAACATCAGCACCGAGCGCGGGTACTACAATTGATGTCGCGAAACTTGTGTATGAATTTGCCTCTGCCAGTAACTAATACTGCGCTTGCCGCAGAAAAATGGTGGCAAGGCAAATAAAAACATGACCACACACACGGGCGTTGCTCCTACAGCGTCCGTCCGCTGCCCCGGCACGGTGCGCTGTGCCGGGGCGTTTTGTTTTCTGCGCGGCGGGGAAAGATTTTTGGGGCGTTGCGGGGCAGGTGCGGGTGTCTTTTGCAAAAGCGACGTTCCCCGCAGAGGGGGTAGCGGAAGCCCCGCAGGGGCTGGAGCGAGGGGGAGACTTCCCCCGCGCAAGTCTCCCCGTTCTTGGCAATGCCGGGCATTTGCGCTATAATCTCCGTATGATACATCCTTTGGCACAAGAATTGAACGACGCGCTTGCCGGTTCGGTGGCGGGCGACTTGCTTTCCGATGTGGGGAAGCGCATTTTTTTTCCGCGGGGCATTATCGCGCAGGGCGCGGAGGCAAAGAAACTCGGCACGGTGGCGAACGCGACGGTGGGCATGACGGTAGTGGACAAAAAGCCCGCCATGCTGGACGCGATACAGCGGCTCGCGCCGGAACTGTCGAGCGCCGAAATGGTGGCGTATGCGCCCACGGCGGGCGTTCCCGGCTTGCGTGAGGCGTGGAAAGAGACGCTGTTCGACAAGAATCCGTCGCTCGCGGGCAAGTCGTTCTCGCTTCCCGTGGTCGTCCCCGGCCTGACGGCGGGCATCTCATATCTTGCCGACCTGTTCGTGGACGAAACGAAGCCGCTGCTCGCGGCGGATCCCAGCTGGGACAATTACGCGCTCATCGTGGAGAGCCGCCGGGGCGCGGAACTGCACCGGTTTTCGCTGTTCAAGGACGGCGGATTCAATATCCCCGCGTTCGAGCGGGCGGTCGCGCAGGAAGCGGAGCGCGGTTCGGTGCGCGTGCTGCTGAATTTTCCGCAGAATCCGAGCGGCTACAGTCCGACCAACGCGGAGGCGGAGCAAATCCTTGCCGTCATCAGGGCGCAGGCGGAACGGGGCGCAAAGATGCTCGTGTGGTGCGACGACGCGTATTTCGGGCTGGACTATGAGGACGACATTTATCCGCAGTCGCTGTTCGCGCAGCTGTGCGATATGCATGAGAACGTCCTCGCGGTAAAGATTGACGGGCCGACGAAAGAGGATTTTGTGTGGGGATTCCGCTGCGGATTCCTCACGTTCGGCGGCAAGGGGCTGACCGAGGCGCACTACGACGCGCTCGTCAAGAAGATGATGGGGCTTATCCGATCGTCGGTCTCATGCTCGTCTTCCGTGCCGCAGGCGATGCTGTTGCGCGCGTTCAAAGATCCGCAGATTGAGGCGCAGAAAAAAGCCCTGCGCGACGTGCTGGAACGCCGCTACCGCCTGGTGCGCGCGTTCCTGGACAGCCATACCTCAAAGGTGCTGACCGCGCTGCCGTTCAACAGCGGCTATTTTATGAGTTTCGACACCGGCACGGTGAACGCGGAGACGTTGCGCACGTTCCTGCTGCGGGAGAACGGCATCGGCACGATTTCGATTGACGAGCGGACGTTGCGCGTGGCGTTCTCCAGCGTGGACGAAAACGACATCGAGCGCGTGTACGCGGCAATCTATGCGGGCGCGGAAAGCCTTGCGCACTGAACGACGCGCCGTGCGGACAACCGCGCTCGCGTTCTGCGCCGCGCTTTTCTTCGGCTGTGCGGCGAGCCGCGACAAGCCCGTCGTCATCTGGACCGACCGAGCGGAACTCGCGCAGTACGTGGAGCTGTTCAACGCGCGGCAGCAGGCGGAACGGGCGGTCGTCGTCTACAAGTCGCCGCTGGCAAACACGCTTCCCCCCGCAAAGGACGAAGCCGCGCCCGACATCATCATCGGCAGCTGGCTCAAGGATTCGCGGCTCAGACGGCATTTTCTGCCGCTGGAAAACCTGTTCGCCAGGAATCGCCTGAACCCGGACACGATATATCCTCACCTGCTCGCCTATGGCGCGGCGGGCGCGCATCAGTACCTGCTGCCGGTCAGCTTCAACGTGCCGCTGGTCATGTTCTCAGCCAAGCACGCCGAGCGCATTCCCGACGCGTATATGCTCACGCCGGAAGCAATCCGCGACGTCGCCGCCGCATACAACGTGCAGAACAGCCGGGGCATCTACACGAACATGGGCTTTGCGCCCAGCTGGAATCCCGATTTCCTGTACGTATTGGCAAAAATGGACGGGCTTTCGTTCAGAGAAAAAAAAGGCGTGTACCACTGGGACGACGCGCTGCTCGACCAAACAATCGGCTTTCTCAAGGCATGGACGACCGAAAAGAACACGTCCACCGCCGCAGAGCAGGATTTCGCGTTCAAGTACCTGTACACGCCCGGCTACCGTCAGGTAGAAAGCGGACGCTGCCTGTTCGCCTACACGTCGAGCGACGTACTGTTCTCCATTCCCGACGGTCAGCTTGACGACATCGACTTCCGCTGGATCGCAAAGGATTCGTTCGTGCCCGTCAAAGACGACATCGTGACGATGGGGATTTTCAGGCATTCGGACAACACGCAGGCGGCGCAGGCGTTCGTCATCTGGCTCATGCAGGAAGAGACGCTGCGCGCCATCATGGAACGAGCCGAACGGATGCCGCTGAACGTGAGCACGTTCGGGATTGCGGGCGGGTTCTCTGCCGTGCGCAACGTGAACGAGCGCGTGTTCCCCTCATACTACCGCGTCCTGCTCGGAAACCTGCCCGACCAGGACGCGATCAAGCCGCCGCCGTCGTTTCCCCTGCGCTGGTACAGCTTCAAAGAACACGTCGTCATCCCCTACCTGCGCGACGCGACCAACACCACCCTTGCCAACACGCCCTCGCTGGAAGAACGCATTACCGCATGGTCAATGCAATTCAACTAAAAACCACGCGCAAACGACAAGGCACGTTTGCTTACTGATAGACAGAAAGAGAATTGAAAAAATATTTCGCTGGAAGAGACTTTGCTTCCGAAATCGCAAGCAGTACGTAGAAATATATCCAAAAACCATCCCGGCGGGCTTTTTCAGTTATTACGCACGCGCACGCCGCGCCTTTGTTGTATGTTTCTCCGCGTTCATGGTATAATCATGCGCAGAAACTGTTCCCCGCGCTTTTTCGGCAGGGGCATGATGTGAGAAGGTAACATGGGCATTTTTCATAAAACGGGCAAGCGGAATGCGGCTTTGGCGG
>CAZSOK010000165.1:0-3572 GCA_964608445.1 uncultured Treponema sp.
GCCGTCCGCTACCGCACGGCAATCGCGCCCAGCACCGCGCCGATGCTGTCGTGGATGACCAGATCGGCGTTTGCGTCCGCGGGGGTCTCGCTTTTGTTAATCAGCACCAGCCGGTCGCCGCGGAAATAGCGGATCAGCCCTGCCGCCGGGTAGACGACGAGCGACGTGCCGCCGATAATCAGCATATCCGCCGCGCTGATTGTCGCGACTGCGCCGTTGACGGTCGCGTCGTCCAGCCCTTCCTCGTACAGGACGACATCGGGCTTTATGATGGCGTTGTCGTCGTCACAGCGCGGAATGCCATCGGGAGCGTCCTTGCTTGCGGCAATCGTGCCGATGTCATACGATTTGCCGCAGCAGGTGCAGAAATTCCGCAGTGTGCTGCCGTGCAGTTCGTACACGGTTTTGCTTCCCGCCGCCTGGTGCAGTCCGTCAATGTTCTGCGTCACGATGGCGGCCAGCTTGCCCGCCCGCTCCAGTTCGGCAAGCTTTTTGTGCGCCGCGTTGGGCTGTACGCCCGTCACGATCAGTTTTTCGCGGTAAAAGCGGTAGAATTCGGCGGGGTTCGCGTCAAAAAAACTGCGGCTGATAATCGTTTCGGGCGGATACCGCCATTTCTGCCGGTACAGACCGTCCACGCTGCGGAAATCCGGGATGCCGCTTTCCGTGGAGACTCCCGCTCCGCCAAAAAACACGATGCGAGTGTTTTCGTCAATCATCCGCTGCAACGCGGCAATCTTTTCGTCCATGCTGTTCTTCCTTGTATAACTAATTATAATTCGTTGTGTTGAATTCTGCAAATGCTGTTTTGTCATCGGCTACAGCACGGGGCGCATGGATGTGCTATTCCTCAAAAACGCAAAGTAAGGTACACTAGTTCTCAGACGGAGGAATAGATGAAAAAGGCGCGTAAGCAAAAACCCGATTTCTCGCAGCAGATACCGCAGGGCGTTGTGGCGGACGAGCCGCCCGAAGCCCCCGCGCCTGTGGCGTTCCCGCGCGACGCATATTATGGCAACCTGCCGCTCGTGGTGATTGCGGGGCGGCCGAACGTGGGAAAGTCCACGCTGTTCAACAATTTTGTGGGCAGGCGGCAGGCAATCGTTGCGCCCACGCCCGGCGTTACGCGCGACCCGGTGGAGGCGCAGGCATTCATTGCGGGCAAGCCCGTCCAGCTCATGGACACCGGCGGATTCAAGCTTGCCCGCGACATCGGCACGATGGAAGCCGTCATGGACGAGCTTGTGGTGGAAAAAACGCTCGCCATGCTCAAAAAGGCCGACTTGATTCTGCTCCTGCTTGAAGCGGGCATCGTGACGGGCGAGGACGAGGAATTCATCGCGCTGCTGCGCCCGTACTGGAACAAAGTGATTGCCGCCGTGAACAAATGCGAGGGCGGGCGCGACGAAAGCGTGGCGTGGAACTACCTGCAATACGGATTCAAGACCGTGCTGTTCATCTCCGCCGAGCACGGCGACCATATCCCCGAACTGCAACAGGAAATCGTCAGCCGCCTTGATTTTTCGCGCGTGCAGGAAGTGGCGGCGGCAGACTGCCCGATTCGCATAGCCATCCTGGGCAAGCCGAACACGGGAAAATCCACGCTGTCAAACCGGCTCACGCACACGGAGCATTCAATCGTCTCCGATTATGCGGGGACGACGCGCGACGTGGTGGAAGGCGCGTTCACCTACGGGGGGCGCAATTTTGCCGTGGTCGATACGGCGGGCATCCGGCGCAAGGCGCGGGTCAAGGCGGACGTGGAATATTATTCCGTGAACCGCGCCATCAAGACGCTTGACGAATGCGACATCGTGTTCCTGATGATTGACGCGCAGGACGGGCTTGCCGAGCAGGACAAAAAAATCTGCTCGCTCGCCTATGAGCGCGGGCGCGGCATTATCTTTGTGCTGAACAAATGGGACACGCAGGAGCAGGGGCGCAAGGCGTTCCGGGAGACTGCCGACTACACGCGCACGATGTTCGGGCAGATGAACTGGGCGCCGATCCTGCCGCTGAGCGCGCTCAAAGGCGAGGGCATCAAGGACTTGCTCAACACGGCGATTGCGCTGCACGGACAGCTGACGCGCCGCGTGGAGACCGCCGCGCTCAACAACGCGCTCAAAGACTGGCTGCTGCGCTATCCCCCGCCGGCGAGCAAGGCGGCGCGCTTCAAGATCCGCTACATGACGCAGACCGGCACGAACCCGGTGAGTTTCGTCATCTTTGCGACCAGCCCCGACAAAGTGCCTGAACGCTACGTGGCGTATCTCAAGAACCGTATCCGCGAGGATCTGGGATTCGACCAGATTCCTGTGCGCCTTGAGCTGAAAGCGAGCCGCACCCGCTGGGAAGAGCGGAGCCGGGAGACCGAATAGCGTGGCGACCTTTTCAATCGGCGACGTGGAGAAAATCACCGGCATCAAGGCGCATATCCTGCGCTACTGGGAAAGCGTCATTCCCGGCTTTGCCCCGCACAAGGACATCGGCGGCCGCCGCGCCTACACCGACCGCGACCTTGACCTGATCCTGCGCCTCAAATACCTCATCTGCCAGAAAAAATTCACGATAGAAGGCGCGCGCAGCCAGCTGATTGCCGAAATGTCCCATTACGACGCGCACGCAGCCACCCTCACCGAAATCCGCCGCCTGCGCAGCGAACTGACCGGCCTGTACCTGCTGGTGCGCAAGCACCGCGCGGGCGGCGCAGGGGAATAGGCAATAAAAACGGGCGGCATTCCTGCCGCCCTCGCGCTGCTCCGCTATTTTCCGAGGCGGAACGTTACGCCGGTGTACACTTTGAGGCGTTGCGCGCTGACAACATCGTGCCAGTCGCCAAGATTCCAGATGTCTTTCCAGGAGGCATCCGCGCCGCCTGAACCGTCGAGCGTGCCGTAGCAGAACCGCCCGCGTCCCACGGAATAGTCCGCGCCGAAGTTCAGGGCAAGGTTGAACGTTTCGCGCTGCACGATCCAAAAGCGGTATGCGCCGTTGATGTGCAACCCGTACTCGAACGAAAGCGCCGAATCGTACACGGACGACTGCCCGTGTTCGTTCCAAACGTTCATGACGTTGCAGAACGCGCCCGGCGACACGAACAGTGAGTGCCGCCCGAATGAAACCTCGAACGCCGGTCCCGCCTGAAACGCCATGTTCACTCCGCCGTCAAGCCGGTGCCGCCCGTCATGCTGCACGTAGTGAACGTGATCCCATCCAAAGCCCAGGTTCAGCCCGACATTGAATGCCTTCATCTCGCCGCAAAAGAACGTCGCGGACACCTGCGTTCCCGCCGGGAACAGCTCGTGCAGCCGGTCCTTGCCCGTCTCCCCGCCAAAGTCAATCCGCCTGCTGCTGATCGGCGAAACGTAAAAATCCCCGCTCAGCTCCACCGCCGCGAACGACGGAACGACCGCCAACGCCGCCGCCACTGCCATTGCAAAACACTTCTTCATAAGTCCTCCTGTACCGTTGAAGTTTCGCAAAGGATAGCACGAACGCTCCCCGCGCAGAACCGATTTCGCCCCCACCTGCACGGGCTGCCGCCCAAACTGCACGTTTTGTCAGGAATTGCG
>CAZSOK010000166.1:0-3468 GCA_964608445.1 uncultured Treponema sp.
AGCACACACACGTTGCCGCCGATCCACACGTTGTTTCCAATCGTTATCGGCCTGGCGTACTCAAGGCCCTGGTTCCGCTGTTCCGCGTCCAGCGGATGCCCTGCCGTGTAGAAACCGCAGTTCGGGCCGACAAGCACGTGTGCTCCGAACGTGACCTTGTTTCCGTCCAGCACGGTCATGCCGTGGTTCGCGTAGAACTGCGCGCCGATTTCGATGTTGGAGCCGTAGTCGCACCAGAACGGCTGCTCGATGCGGAACGCGCCGTGCGTCTTTCCCAGCAGCGCGCGCAGCAGCCGTTCCCGCTCGTCGGTCTGTGACGGCGGCAGCTGGTTGTACTGGTGGCATCGGTCTTTCGCCCGCGTCCGTTCGGCAGCGAGCGTGCCGTCAGACGGGTCGTAGAGGCTGCCCGCCAGCATTTTTTCTTTTTCGGTCATGGCTCGTTATTTCTCCGGGGGGTATGCTTATTTTTTCAGCAGCGCGGCGAACGGGTTGTAGCGATCGCCGTCGTCGTCCTGGCGCGAGAGGTACGCCGCCGCGCTCTGTTCCTGGTCCGCGCTCGCGGCGGGCAGGAGCGAGATGCGCCGCTCTTTCGCGTCGATTTTCTGCACGACCACGCTGAACGGGTCGCCGCTCTTGAATTTTTTGGCGAGGTTCGTGCTCGCGCTCACGTCTTCCAGCGCGGAGATGTGGACCAGCCCGTCGATGCCTTTGGCAAGGGTGACGAACAGCCCGAACGGCGCGACGCGGGCGATTGTCCCGTCGATTTTCGTGCCGGGGACGATGGCTGCCGCCGCGTCGTCCCACGGGTCTTTTTCGAGCGCTTTCATGCTGACCGAGACTTTCTCCTGCTTCCAGTCCGCCTTGATTACGACGGTTTCGACCGTCTGCCCGACCGACAGCACGTCCGCCACGTCCTTGACGCGCTCATGCGAGATTTCGGAGACGGGCAGCAGCACGCGGAAGCCGCCGATGTCGATGAACGCGCCGTAGCTTTGGAGCGACTGCACCGTGCCCGTGACTTTCGTGCCGACCGCGATCGTCTGCGCGAGCGCGTCGATTCTCTGCCGCTCCGCCTGCTCCTGTATCCGGCGGTTCGAGACGATGATGTCCTTGCCGTCGTTCTTGTATTCGGTGATCAGGAAGGTCAGGCTGCGCCCCACGAACGCGGCTGGCTCTTCGCGGGTGCGGAATCCCATCTGCGAGTAGGGGCAGAACGCCCGCGCGGTGCCGAGTTTTACCTCGAACCCGCCCTTGATTTCTTTTTCGACCGTGCCTTCCACGGGCAGTCCCGCGCGGTATGCCTTTTCCAGCATCGTGCCGTCCGCGTTGCTGCCGCCGATCCGGGTGGTGAATCGCAGCTCGCCGCGGCTGTCGCCCGCAAAATACGCGGTGATTTTGTCGCCCGCCCTGACGGATACCGTGCCGTCATCGCCCGTGAACTCCGCCGCGTCTACGATGCCCTCGCTTTTCTGCCCGATGTCGATAAAAACCGCGTCGCCCGCGACCTGCACGACGGTCGTCTGGATCGCCTCGCCGATGTCAAATTGCTGTTTCATGCTGTCCTCGTGTCCTCTTGATGCGCCAGTATATCCCAAATCGCGCGTCGTGTCAGTATCACTCAAAGCATCCGTGGATGAGTTTCCACGCCACGCTGCCGGGCGGGGGCGTGGCGGGCAGGCGGTCGCGCGGGAAGAACTGGGCGTCGCGCAACTCGTCGCGCTGGGGCGTGACAGTGCCGCCGGCGTATTCGGCGCGGAACGCGAGCATCAGCTGGTCGGGGAACGGCCATGCCTGGCTCGCCACGTAGCGCACGTCTTTCACGTCGATGCCGGTCTCCTCTTTGACTTCGCGCGCCACGGCATCTTCTATCGTCTCACCGGTCTCCACGAACCCCGCGATGCACGTGTACACGTCGAGCGCGCGGTGCAGGTGGCGGGCAAGCAGAACCTGGTCGCCCTTGCTCACCAGGACGATGATGGCAGGCTCGATCTGCGGGAAGAACTGGCGCGCGCATACGGTGCAGGTGCGGGCGGTGAGCGCGGGATCGTCGCGGAGCGTGCCGCCGCAGACTGAGCAGAAGCGTTTGAGAGTGCGGAAGTTGAGCAGCCCTTTTGCCCGCGCGCTCAGGGCGCACTCCCGCTCGCCGCGCGTCCGCCAGAAATACTCGCGCAGGGGGATGCCGCCGCAGCGGGCGGGGTCGGGCGCGTCTGCTTTCAGCTCGACTGCCGAAAAGCCGTATTCCGGCTCGCTGAACCAGTCGCTTGCCGTCTGAGCGCCGGCACAGCGGCGCACGGTCTCTTCGTCGGGCAGCGCGCCGTCTTGCAGGAGGATTCGGTCGCCGCGGAAGATGAAGCGGTGCGGGAGTATATCGAACGGGTGGGAAATCATCGGCATACTGCTATTGTAGCGCGGAACGGGACTTCGCGCAACGCTCGCGCCCGTTTTGACAGGAACGGCGATTTGCCGTATGATGTCCGCATGATACCGCAGGAAATCGCCGACGCGGCGTTGTCGGCACACTTGGACAGGATTCACCGCGACGAGATGACGCTGTTCGTCATGGCGGACGGGCAGTTCAGGGGCGCGTTCTACAACGGCACGCGCATGGTCAACCAGATGCGCGCGCAGCACCGCCTGGGCATTCTGGAGACGCTCGTGCTCGGTCAGGCGGAGCTGTGCGCCGCGCTGCTCATCCCTACGATGAAAGGGCGCGAGCACCTGACGTTCCGCTACGACGTGAACGGTCCTGCCGCCGGATTCTGCGTGGAGGCGGACAGCACGGGCTACGTGCGCGGGCATCTCTTCCAGAACCATATTCCCGTCGAAAAGCCGCTGGAGAACTGGGATCTGACGCCGTTTTTGGGCGAGGGGACGCTTTCGGTTTCCCGCATGGGCGAGGGCATGAAAGCCGCGCAGACCGGCATGGTCGAGATCAGGTACCGGAACATCGCGAAAGATTTGGCGTGGTACTTCGCGCAGAGCGAGCAGGTGCGCACCGCGTTCAACACGGGCATCCAGTTTGACCGGGAAGGGCGCGTGATAGGGGCGGGCGGCCTGTTCGTGCAGGCAGTCCCCGGCGCGGGCGGAAAAAGCCGCGTCAGCGCGCAGACGGCGGCGAGCGGCGCGGAGGACAAGGACGCGGCCGCCGACGAGCTGCTCCGCCGCGTGGAGAACGCGTTCCGCGCCATGCCGTCAATCGGGGCATGGTTTGCGGACGGCGGCGACCTTGAGGACGTGGTGTACGGCCTGTTCCGCGAGTTCCGCCCGTCCGTCGTCCTCACCCGTGACGTCATCTTCGACTGCCCGTGCAGCCTCGGCCATTACGTGCAGGCGTTGCGCTGCCTTCCGCCCGCCGAACTCGCCGACATCATCGCGCACGACCCCGACCCCATAGAAATCACCTGCCACAACTGCGGCTCGGTCTACCAGGTCACCAAAGCAATGGTGCAGGGCGGGGCATGACAGGGG
>CAZSOK010000167.1:0-3348 GCA_964608445.1 uncultured Treponema sp.
TTTTCAAAAACATAGTTGGCGGGCAACAGCGGCAACAACGCGCTTTGTATGCCCTTTGCCCCAAAAAGGTAGGAGCTTTTACCTCAAAAGTTCCTACCTTTTCACCAAAAACCTTATAAGCTTTTGCATGAAAAGTTCCGAGCTTTTTGCCCAAAAGTTCCTAGCTTTTTTCCTTCACGGAACATATTCTGTCATCATACAGCCCAATCTTTGCCCGGCCTATTTGTGTGTTTTTTCATGCGCAAGCCAGGGCACAAAGCCTTGACGCGCCGCAGAAAAATCAGTATGGTAAAGATGCCTACTTCCTTGTGGTGTATGATGAATGTGCAGGGGGTAGAGCGCCAAGTCGGGGGTCGTCTTCAGAGATGATCCCCGAAGTTTTTATGCGCAGCAGCAGCATTTCCTGTTGTTTTTCCAAATAAATATACACGTTCCCCGCCAAATCGACGACCTTTTTGCCCGCGCCCTGCTGCTTGCGGATATTCCCGATCTCACGCATCATCTCGTTTATGGCAAACTGGCGGTTCACGTCGCCCGTCACGTACAGCAACACGTCCTTTCCCTGCCCGATGGCCTTGTTGTAGTTGCCGCGGATATTGCGGTCGGTTTCTTTCAGTTCCAAGAATTCGCCGTCGGTCAACGTGTCGGCGGCCTTTTTCTGGTTTCCGCAGGCATCCCGCGCGTAGTCAAACGGCAGCAGAAAAACGGTATGCCCCCAGGCGCACAAAACCTTGCAGGCCTTCAGTTCCTTGCAGAAATCGCGGGCAGCCTCATACTTGGAACGATTCTCCGCCACGAACACGCCGTCAACCGTAACGTACCGTGCCGATTGCAGGCGCGCTTTCAAATCCGTCCGTTCCGCCGGAGAAAGATCGCGAAAATCCTTGTCGGTAAACACCACGATGTCGTCTGATTTCTGCTCTTTTTGCCGCACACCATACTGTACCAAAATCCGCTAAAAATCACCATACCCCCGCAGGGCATCGGGCTATGAAACCATCCGCACGAATAAAAAGACTTGCCGAATTCGCGTTTTGTCTCTATATTTAAAGCGAGGCGGGATTTCATTCCGCCCGCGCATCTTTACGAGGAGGACGATATGGCAGCAATTGCAGTTACTCAGCAGACATTCAAGAACGAAGTGCTGGATGCCGACAAGCCGGTACTGGTGGATTTCTGGGCTTCATGGTGCGGACCGTGCAAGATGATGGGTCCGGTCGTGGAAGAGATTGCGGACGAACGCACGGACATCAAAGTGTGCAAGGTAAACATCGACGACGAAAAAGACCTTGCCGAACAGTTCGGCGTGATGAGCATTCCCACGTTCATCGTGTTCAAGGGCGGAAAAATTGCCGCGCAGACGGTAGGCGGACAGGCAAAAGAAGCCCTGTTGCAGTCGCTCGGACTGTAACCGCTTGGCTTTCTGCCGCGCAAGCCCACCGCGGTTTGTGCGGCAGAAGTGCTTTTATATCCAAAAACAGTACGTTATTTTTACTCTTTTTTGATGTATACTGATTCAGAGCGTTTTCTGTAACACACGCAAAAAACAGTGTCGTGTACATGAACAGGAACGTTCTGGAGGTATCTATGAAGAAGATTTGTGTTGCCGTCACCGCATTGCTGGCAGCCGGTGCGCTTGCCTTTGCCGAAGGCTCATTCACGGCAAACGACCTGGAGCCGTCAGACTCAGTGACTAAAAAAATCGAGCTGAACGGATTCACCATCAACGCGAGCAAAGAGAAAGAAATCCGCATCATGGCAAAAAAGAAGACCGCTCCCGACGGCACAAGCTTTACGCGCCTCGTTGACTTGCGCGGAAAACCGTCATCGGGCGCACGTACCATTACGTTCTCCGCAAAGGCGGGAGAGACGGTCGTCGTGTACGGCAACAGCGCGTCAAAGACGGACAAACGCAACGCGCTCGTGCAGACCGACAAGAAAAAGACGGTTGCATCCATCAAATTGGAACCCCAGTCCGGCGAAGTTTCCATGGGCGAAGCGAAAATCACCGAGGACGGCACGTATCAGGTCGTTGCCGAAAACGGGGGGATTTACATTTACGGCATCACCGTAAAATAAGCCGGACCGTTACAATCAGCAACTAAAATTGCGTTGCTGATTGTAAGTCGAGTTTTTTCAAAAACTCGACTGTTATCCTGCGATTCTTCACTTCGTTGCAAAATCGCGTTTTTATCAACGGAGAAAATTAAAACTTTTTATCATTGAAATTAAGGAACGCGTTTTCTGCGGTAAAAAAGACGGTAGTTTTCTATCGTCTTTTTTTATGCTACAATGACGTATGCGCCAAATCTGCTATACGTGCCTGCGCCCCGTGCAGAACTGTTTCTGCACCTACCTGACTCCGTTTGACTGCGGAATAAAATTCGTCTTTCTGATGCACCCCAAAGAAGCAAAACGCCAGCGCACCGGCACGGGACGCATTGCGCACGCGGGGCTGATTGATTCCGAAATCATTGTGGGAATAGACTTTACCCAAAACGAACGGCTGTGCGCCCTGCTCGCGGACGACCAGTATGTTCCCCTGTTGCTGTATCCCGGCAACGATGCATGGACGGCAGACAAAGCCGGGTTCGCGCAGGCGGTCGGCACAAAAAAGCCGCTTGTCATCGTCATTGATTCCACCTGGTTCTGCTCAAAAAAGATGATCCGGTTCAGCACGAACATCATGGCACTGCCCAAACTGTCGTTCAGCGGCAGTTACCGCTCGATTTTTACGTTCAAGCGCGAGCCAAAGCCCGAATATATCTCTACGCTAGAAAGCTGCTACTACCTCATCAAAGAAATGCAGGCGGCGGCGATAATCCGTGCCACGGCTGACCCGGAATGCCTGATGACCGCATTCAAGGCGATGATACGCTTTCAGCTGCAAAAAGAAAACGAGCGCATCGCGGGACTGCTCCCGAACACGCACTTCCACGACTACAAATACACGCGCACAAAAACCATTCCCACGTTCGACTAGTTGAGCGGCACGGTGCCTTTTGCCTCAAAGTCGCCCGCAAGCACGGCAAACATCGCCTGGAACGAATACGGCGAATAGCTGTAGCCAAAAATCACGCTGTCTGCCCAGGTCAAGTCCATTGCCGGGACAGGCGACTGAATGGAAAGGATAATGACGCGCTTTCCGAGCCGCTGCAACGACTGCAAGTTGCGGATTGCCGTCGCGTTGTTCTCGCTGTCCAGGCAGATGATAATCGTATCGTAATTTTGCGCCAGCGGAACAAGATTGTCGTTTACCCACTGCGCATGGTACGGTCCCATGTCCGCCTTGTACGGAAAGCGCGCGCACTTGCCGAATCGTTTTTCTGCCTCCGCAAAGAATTCGGG
>CAZSOK010000168.1:0-3333 GCA_964608445.1 uncultured Treponema sp.
TTGAATTCGATGATTTCTTTGGCGCAACGATAATGGTGGCGCAGCAGGATTTCTTTGCTCACGGAATCCGAGGCGAGGAACGTTTTATACACTGAATTTTTGATGAAATCGTATTCTTCGGGAACGGCGTACATTCGTTTAAGCGCGTCGTTGTCTTTTTGGTCGAGCAAAATCACGGGATTGAGCTGCTGCGGGTCGCCCACAAGCATGAGCTGGTTTCCGCGCAGAATTGGCAAAAGCGAGTGCGCCGTGTCGCATTGACTTGCCTCGTCTATAATCGTCATGTCGAAATATATATGCGGCGTTCCGATTTTTTCCGCAGAAATGCACGTGGCCGCAACAATCGGGAAAATTTTCGTGAGGCGAAAAATGTTTTCCTTGCTTTTTAGGAACTCGGAAAATTTTTTCAGCCGCCCGTCGTTTTCCGAATCGTCTGCCAAGATTATTTCCAGCAAATCCCTGTTTTTCGGCTCGGAAAGCCGCTTGATGAATTTTGCGGACGTGTAGTAAAAATATTGCATCATCTTTTCGCCGCCTTCATACGCGAGCG
This sequence comes from uncultured Treponema sp., assembly GCA_964608445.1. GTDB lineage: Bacteria > Spirochaetota > Spirochaetia > Treponematales > Treponemataceae > Treponema_D. The sequence continues at coordinate 551 of CAZSOK010000168.1, forward strand.
AAATCGCGTCCTCATTTTTTATTTCGCCGATTTGTGCGAGCCGCCGGTTTACTTCGGCAAGTTGTCTGCCCTGCAAATCGAATTGGTACGTCATGTTCGCGTTGATTTCGAGAAGCTGCTCGATTGCGTTTTTTCGTTCTTCAAGTTCGATTTTCTCTTCATACGATTTTAAAAGTTCCGTGAGTCTTTCTGATTTTGAGATTTCGCGTTCCTTGTTGCGTTCGAGCGTTTCGAGAAAAATCGGCGTGTCTTTAAACTGCAAGAATTTTTCTTTCCAAAAATTGAGCGAGTCAATTGTTTTTTCCCTGTTCCCGATCCTGAAAACGGGAAACGGAATGTTCTTTCCCTTGTGCGAGATATTTTCCAATGCGCCGCAAACGCCGTCAATCGGGTGGTTGTTGAACGAGGAAAAAAGCACCGTCTTTCCGTTGAAAAAGGCGGTGAGAATCGTGTTCAAAATCGTGCTTGTTTTTCCCGTGCCGGGCGGACCTTGTATATAAGCGAGCGGATATTTCATCGCATTGTTGATGGCAAGAAGCTGGTCAAGGTTTACGTTTTTGTTCAGGAGCGCGAGCGGGAATTTTTTGCGCCGGACGGGAGGTTTTGTTAGTTTTCCGAAAAAGGCTTTGAGCGGTTCGGCGGCGGTTTCGTTTTCTATCTGCTCTTTTATAAAACCGAATTCCGCTTTCAGGTTTGCGGCAATATCGCGCGAAAGCGGAATCAGGTAGGGGAGATCGTCAACTTTTTCTTGAGGATGCGCTATGTTTTTTGAAACCGCGTCTTTTATTTTTTCCGCGTTCGCCTCGAAATCATCAAGAAGATAAAAATCGTCGAAATCCAAAAAACGTGCGACGCTTTGTTCTGTTTCTTTTCCCACTTTGAATCTTCTGCAAATCGTTATGTGGCCGTCGGCAATCAGCGAGCGGCGTTTTATGTCAAGCAAGAGTTTTTTGTATGCCAGAAGATGCAGTCCTTGCGGAGTATGTACGCTCAAAACATTTAGGCAGAGGTGTTTTGTACGGCAAAAAGAACGCTCGTTTTTTGCCTGTATATGAAATTCCTGCGTGATGTGCGAGAACTGCTCGTCGTCCAATTTGTATTCGCCGTTTACAATCGCGTCGGCATCAAAATGTTTGAGCAAAGCATAGTCGCTTTTGTAGGGAACGGAATTCAGGTTGACGCATTCTTCCAAATAATCAAGGATGCGGAGATTTGCGACCGTGCCAAAAAGGTTTTGAAAGTCATCGGGCTTTTCCCGGATTTTGTTTTTAAGGTTTTCGGGAACGGCATAAAAAGATTCGTCAATGACATGCGCCTGCAAAATCGAATCGATGTAAATTTTGTCCAAATGCAGAAGCGTTTTTTTCGTTATGTGAAAGCCTTCCGCGCTCAAACTGCCATGTACAGTGTCAATGTCGCGGACGGCAATCCAATAGCTTGTCTGTCTGCCCGATTTATTTTGATACTCCACCGCGAGCCATTTGTTTTGCGTGATGGCAGAAAACAATGTGTGCGCGACTTGATGGCTGCGAAAGTCCATATTTTATTGTAGCATTCTTTTGTGGATTTCCGCAATGTTTAAAGTCGGCGGTCAAAATGCGCTGGTGGTTTGAGACATTCAATCAAATCTTCCATAAATATTCCGCCGATTCTATTCCTCCGCCTGCCAATGGCCGTTCTTGCCCGCGCCAACGCGCTTTATCAGGCCGCTTTCCTGGAGTTTTTTCATGTTTGCGATGATATTTTTTCTTGCGATTGCCGAAAGGCTCTTTCCCGCGTTCCGCATTTCTTCTAGGCAGATTCGTTCCTTTAGTGTAAAATGACTGTACGGCTTCATCCTTGTCCGCCGTGCCAATAATTTGTTTGGTTGCTTTTCATTTTGGCAGGATGGGCTCAATTTTTTGTTGCACTTGATGTTATAATCTGCCGAGTGAGGCTGATTGAGGCGGGGGAAACACAAAAAAACTTACTGGACAGCAAAAATTGTCGAAATAACGAGGAGAGTGACATGGAACATTCGAACACGAACGAACAGGAAGAGCGCGCAGAACAGCAGGCACAAGCAAAACGCCGCTACAGCGTCCAGATGCTTGCGGAAAAATATCCGCGCATGACTTCCTTGTATTTTTTCGGCTTCGGCATTTGGACGGCATTGGACTTTATCTTAATACCGCTCGCTACCCTTAGAGGGCGCATCGAGGACATCGCCTTCCTTTTCTTGTCGGCAGGAGCCGTCTGCTTTGTAGCACTTAGCATACTATTATCATTGCTGGCGTTGTGGCTCAAGCATTCCCGTGCCAAGCGTCGCGCGCAGAACAAAACTATTGTCCCGGCAGCGAAGGAAGCCACAGCAGAACGAGCCATACAGCGTTTTACCGCGCGGCATCCGCTCATCGCCTCGGCGTACCTGTACGGCTACGGAATCTTCTCGGCGGTATTCACGGTATACGCATTGTTGCGGAGAAGGTACGGCGGCAGCACGCCTACGATTTGCGACATATTCCTTGCCCGCACGCAATACTACTCTATGCTGTTGTCCATTCTAGTCGCAATACTGGCGTTCCGCTGTCTGCGCAAGGCATGATTGTTCCTGCTTTGCCAGAAGTTAAAATTTCTGCGCAGTGTTTACGATTGCCGTTTGAAAAATAAAATGAATATGCATTGCCCCTAGTTCTTTTCCTTCATTCATCTTGACGGGCGGCGCGATTTACAATCGTTTTTTACCGCCCATTAAATGAAGTGCGCCTGCAATCATCTGCGTGACAATTCCGATGCAGCAAAAA
>CAZSOK010000169.1:0-3288 GCA_964608445.1 uncultured Treponema sp.
CGGTTGATGCGGTCAACGTCGCGCTTCACGCTGAGTATGTCGAGGAAAAATCCTGCCGCCTGGACGATGCCCACGTACAGGAACACCATCCACCAGTTCTGCGCCGAAAACCATTTGAGCGCGAGTCCCGTGCCGAGTACCGCCGCGCAGACAGCGACATATGTGGCAATGACCCGCAGGAAAAAATGCCTGAACGGGATCGCCCCGATAATCCGCAGCAGTGCCGTGATGGCGAACGCAAGCGCGATCAGCTCAAAGGTCAGGGCGATAGCCTGATGATGGCCGCACATAATCCGGGAGATGCCGAACACCGCCATGATGATGAGCGCGGCAAGCGCGAGCGCAGACGTGATGAATTCTTTTACGGCGTTTTTCATAGCCCCTCCGATGCGAGATAGTCGCGGATGCTCTTGAGGTACGTGCGCGAGACGATCAGGCGCATGCCGTTTTTGAGCACTGCCTCAAGCCTGCTGTTTGCAATCCGGCGGACGCTTTCAAGCACGGCGATGTTCATGAGGCACGACTTGCTGATCCTGATGATGCCGCGCCGCGCGAGCCGGGTTTCGATTTCGTAGAGTCGGCAGTCCGCCCCGAACACCGCGCCGTCAGTGTAGATGAACGTGCGTTTTTCCACGCTTTCGATATAGAGGATGTCCGCAATGCTGATTTTGCGCCGCGCGCCGCTTTCCGCCTCAAAGCCGAAGACTGCCCCGTCCAGGTTGCGAATGCCCCGGACAAGATGCTCCACGAATCCGTCGTAGCGCGGGTATTCCACCGTGACCGTGAGCGGCTGCCCCTTGTTTTCTTTCAGAAGTATGTTCAGCGTTCCGCCCTCCTTTTCCGTCCCTCCATGATACTCCGCCACCCCGCCAAAAGAGAATCCCGCCGCGCCCGACTTGCACCTGCGGCGGCGTGAAATGCAGGAGCGTTCCTGCTCCGGCTTGCCTACAATGTTCCTAAGTAGCATGTCGCCTCATAGAGGACTTCCACCGTGCCGTTCCGCTGATACTTGCGGACTATGCCGCGCAGCTCGTCTACGAATGCTTCGTACTGTTCGTCGCCCTTTTTCAGCGAATAGGAATGGGAGAGCGAGTAGCCCACGAACTGTTCTTCGTCCATGTTCACGCCGTGTGTCGCGCTGAAATATTCCGTTTCGGAAAAATATTCGTTCCGCAGGAACAGGTCTCCGTCCTTTTCCCCGCCGCCCACGCTGTCGCATATACCGCAGTATTTCATAAAAACTTTGTCACGCTCGCGCCGAAAATCATTTTCGCGGTGGTTGTTCCAGATAAGAGCAATGCGTCCTTTTGGGGAGAGGATGCGTCGGCATTCCGCCTTGAATTGTTCCTGGTCGAACCAGTGGAAAGCCTGCGCCGCCGTCACGAGATCGATGCTGCCCGCCGCAATGCCCGTGCGTTCTGCGGAAGCATGCACGATTTCTGCGTCCGGGCAGTTTTCCCGGAGTCTTTCCCGCATATCAGCGTTCGGCTCGACGGCAGTTATTTTCCACGGTTTTGCGGAAAGGCATTTGGTGAAGCGACCCGTTCCCGCACCCACGTCCGCAACGGTTTCCGCGCGGGTCTTATCGTAAAGCCATGTGACAATCTCCGCAGGATATGCGGGGCGGTATCTGTCATACACGTCTGCCTTGCCGGTGAATTTTTCTTCATTCATAGAGAAAAGATACACGTTCGTTGCGACGATAGCAAGTATTTTGTTTCTATGGCATGGCATAAAGATGAAGCATGGCGCATGGCAAAAACTGGCACGAATGCTTGCCATGCGCCGAAAAACTATGAGCGTAAGGGCGATTGTCCTGCCGTGTTCCGCCCGCTGCCGTCTGCGCTCACTGCCTGCGCCTGACGGGAAGCCAGATTTCGCTCCGGTAGTCGGGGCTGTCGGGGTCGCCGGTGCTGTACCATTCGATGTTGTAGTGTCCGGCGGCTTCCCAGTCGGGGTTGCCGGGAAGCCATTCCTTGAAGACGCGCGTGTTCACTGCCTGGAGCGAGCCGGGAAGCGGGCCGACCGCGCGGAACTTTGCCCAGTCGCCGGCGGGAACGTCGAACGTCGTCATGCCTTCCGGGACATCGCCGCCCTTGTACGCGCCCGCAATCAGGTAGCGGAACGTGCCGTCGTCCGCGCCGTCAATGCAGATGCCGAATTCGCCGATGCCGTGTGCCATGACTGCCTTTTCCTGCGGCGTTTCGGGCGTTTTTCCGCCCCAGAGCCTGCTGAAATACTGGTCGCTGATTTCGTCCCAGAATTTCGGTATCCTGGTGTAGGAATCTTCGGTCGGGAATTCCCGCGCGAACCCGATGACGGTAAAGCCTTTGACGGCTGCCACTGCGTAATCCATGCTGCTGCCTCCGGTAACTTGGATTGAAATTGTGAGCGGCAGAAAAGGAGCGATCAGCAACGCGGACTTCTTTGCGCCCGCGCCGCGTACCTGGCTCGGCGTGCTTCCGTGGAAGCGGCTGAACGCCTTCGTGAAGCTTTCCGCCGTCTCATACTGGAAGTCAAGCGCGATGTCGAGGATGCTGCGGTTCGTTTCCGCAATCTCACGTGCCGCGCAGTACAGCCTGCGGTTCCTGACATACTCTCCGAGCGAAAATCCCGTGATAATCCGGAAGCCCCGCTGCAAATGGAATGCCGAAATGCCCGCCGCTTTTGCCAGGTCTGCCACCGTCAGCCGTTCCCGCAAGTGCGACTCGGCGAATGCGATTGTCCTGTTCAGTGCCTCCGTCCATTCCACGGTGCGCCCTCCTGTTCCGCCTGTTTATGACAGGATACACCAGCGCGGAAGAAAAGTCCTGTCTTTTTGTGCTTTTTTCTGTCGCCGAATTCGTGCTGTGCGGGCATCCCCGCCATGACTACCGCCGTTTTTGGCAAAAGTCTCCGTTCCTCACGATAAGGAATCCTGCTTTTTGAAAAGACACCGTTCCTTACGATAAGGAACGGCGTTTCCTGCAAAAATCACACTTCCTTACGATAAGGAAAGCCGCCCGCCTCAAAAGCAATATTCCTTAAAATAAGGAAACGCGTTTTTTGGCACAGGCTGCATTCCTTACGATAAGGAAAGCCGTCTGCCTCAAAAGTACCGTTCCTTACCATAAGGAAAGCGAAAACCCGAAAGAGAAATCCTTATTTTAAGGATTGCGGCCCGTGACTTTGTGCGGCGGCTTTTTCATTGCTTTTTGCCGGTGAATTTTACTATAATGATTGTGCGATGAACGGCAATACAAACAAGCCTGCAATTTTTTTCATAATCAATATTTCTCCTTATTTTTC
>CAZSOK010000170.1:0-3274 GCA_964608445.1 uncultured Treponema sp.
ATTGCAGAGGAACTCGCACAGGAACGGGCAACGCAGCAAGCCGTTGAGACGGCAAAAAAGATGCTCGGCATGGAGCTTGCATTGGAGCAGATTGCCGAGGTAACCGGGCTGCCGCTTGCGCAGGTGGAGCGGTTGCAACAGGAATCCGCCGTCAAGGCGTAGCGAGCCGGGAAATCTCCGGGGCATTCGCAACGGGTACGTCCGTGCGAAGTTTCGGGCGGACGTACCCGCCCTATCCCTCCTGTTGCCCGGGCGCGGCAAATGCGTCGGCGAGCGGGCCGGTCTGCATGTGCGGGGGCAGGGAGACGGAGAACGTGCGCTGCTTGCCGCCGAGGGGAATCGTGATGCGCGTGGCGGCAAGGCAGAGCGTCTTTGCGCGGAGCGATTTTTTTGCGGCGCGGTTCAGGCGGAAATCGCCGTGGCGGTCGTCGGCGATGATTGGGCAGTGCGCCTGGGCGAGGTGGATGCGTATCTGGTGCATCCGTCCCGTCCCCAGAACGAGGCGCAGGCGGCTCACCGTGAGCGCGTCCATGCCGTCGCCCGGCGGTATGCGGACGGTCTGCTCCACAAGGAACTGCGTCACCGCCGCCTGCTCGCGCCCGTGCGCGGTCACCGATGCGGCAATCGTCCCTGCGCGGGCAGGTTTTCCGTGCAGTTCCGGCACGCCGAAGCAGTACGCGGTGTAGGTCTTCTGCACACGCTTCCCGGCAATCAGGGCGATCCATTCCCGCGCCGCCGCCGGGTGCTTCGCCACCACCAGAAGCCCGCCCGTCTCACGGTCGAGGCGGTGTACCAGATGCACCTGGTAGCCGACCTGCCGGGAAAGCACGTCGTCCAGCGGATGCGCCACCCCCGCGCCGCCCTGCACTGCCATGCCCGCAGGCTTGTCCACCAAAAGAATGTCATCGTCCTCATAGATAACGGGAATCGTCATAAGCCCTCGCGCAGCCGTCAGTCTCAGTCATAGAACAGCACGGGAATCCACCGGGCGCGATCCTGCATGGACGCGTCCAGCATACCGAGCGTCTTGCCGATCGCGGTCGTCTCGCCGACGAGGTAATCCGTGCCGCCGGCCTGCATGACCTGCCCCTGCTTGCCCGGCAGCGCGACACCGAGGACGGCATGGCGGTATGCCGCGCTCACGAACAGGCAGGCATCGATGTCCATGTTCCTGAGCAGGACGGCGGCAAGCAGGCTGCGGCTGTCGCAGTCGCTCGGCGCGCCGTGCAGCACGGACGGAACGGAGGCGAAGTCTGCCTTGTCGGCGGTGGTCGAGGCGCGCGCGTAGGGAAAGCCCTGCGTCCAGGTCAGGAGCATCTGCGCGAGTGCCGCATCGGGGTTGTCGGGATCGGCTGTGTGCGCGGACGACATCAGCGCGTTCTGTATGGCAAAGGCCGCTTCTTTGGTGCGCCCCATGCTGTCGCGCGCGATGAGCCGGTAGAACCGCTGCCATGCCGCGAACGCGTGGAGCGTACCGGCAAACGGCAGGAACACCGCCCACTCGCGGTCAATCACGGACTGCGCCGCCGCCTCGTCCTCGCTGCCGACGCGCACCGTAATGTCCTTTCCTGCAATGGTGAGCGTCAGTTTCTGCCGCTTTCCGCCCGGAAAGTCGAACGCCGTCACGATGCCCGTCTCCCGCAGGCTTCCCGCGTCGGTCATCACGGAATCCAGCACGGAACGCAGGAACTGCTCGCAGCCAGCGGCGGACGCGGCGGGGGCATAGGCGAACACGTTCAGCCATCCTTTTTTGTCGGGCAGCGGAATGGCGCACGACCAGCCTTCATGCGGACCGTCGAGCGCGTCGTTCTGCACGGTCATGCGGGAAAGGGCGCACCGCTGGTTGCGCCATCGCACCTGCTCCACGTTCCCGACCGCACCCAGCTGGGCAAACGTCCCCTCAAGCGCGGCGGTTGCCGACCTGTACGCGTCGGCAGGACGCACGCAGGTCATCACCTCCACCGGCAGCAGGGTATGGCGGAACAGCAGGAGCGACGCGTCGTCCGCGCCGTCGTCGAGCGAGAAGCCTTCGGGAAAGTCAATGGTATACCCGAACTGCGGCACGGGAAACACGTCCGCGACGGCGGCGCACAGCGGAAGCACGAGCGAACAGACAAAGATTTTGAATCGCATCATGCCCCCACTATACCACACAACAGGCGGAATGATAAGCGGGGATTTTTTCCGCTGCCGCAGGCGCGGCGGGATTACTGCGCCGGTACGAACGTTATGCTGAATACGTCGATGCTGCCGGTGAGCTTGTCGGGATTGCCCCCTTTATGCGTATTGTTGCGGCTGAACACCACGCGCACGGTCGCCGCTTCCGTGATGTCTGCGGACAGCATACGGACACCGGTCTCCTTGACGGAAGTGTCCATAACAGGCACGGGCTGCCATGCCAGAACGGTGCCGTCTTCCGTGACGAACGCGATTTGCAGGTGGTTTTCCTCGTCCGTTGCAATATCGGAGCGCGTATTGTTTCCCTTGTACAAGACCGACAGCCGACCCGCGCCGCTGACGGGAACGCTGATGTACCGTTGCAGTTCCTCTTTCGACGCTTCGGCAATCGACCCGCCCGACATATCCCCCACATCGCAACCGATATAATTGAGCCCCGTCACCTTTCCATCCGCATTCCTAATGGCGATGCGGGCATCACGTTTGGCTTCCGAAGGATTATCGTACAATGTCGCCGTGACATTATCGCCCTTGACAGTCATGGGGTTCTTCGGCAGGAGCATCCTCGGATCATCGGCAGCCTTGTTCTCAAAGGACTCCAGCCCGAATGCGGCGGCTTCCATGCCCACAAAGTTGACGGTGAATCCCGCCTGTGGTTCGTCCTGCGACTCTGCCGAGCACGCGGGAAGCAGTGCCAGCACGACCGCCGCCGTCCCGGCAAGGAGCGCGGTGCGCGCGTGTTTTTTTGCCATTTCTCTTTCCTCCTCGAAAAATGCTGTGATACTCACATTATACTATACCCAATGTAGAAAATACTGTTTTTTTTTGTAGTTATCCGACCACCCGTCGCGCGGAGATGCGGGCTCAGTGCTTTGCCAACGCCCTGCCGCAAGCGACGTTCACTCCCGCGATCCCGTCTTTCCGTCCGGCATCCTTCTTTCCCCGGCGCAACGCCCGTGACGCACGACCCGCAGGCTTCCTTGCCCCCAAACTGTCCGCCGACACGGGCGCGCCCCCGCACGGCACACCATCCCGCAGACCCAACGCCCCGCCCGCAAGCGACAAATGCGAATTCGGTGCGACAAATTCGTTGCCA
>CAZSOK010000171.1:0-3262 GCA_964608445.1 uncultured Treponema sp.
CTGTATACAGTGTGCGTCACGCACTCACCTGAACACCTGCCATACACTGTATACAGTGTGTGCCGCACATTCACCAGAACATCTGCCACACACTGACAGAAAGATTCTGTCAGGCTTACAGCATTCTTCCGTAAGGCTTGCGCAATCTTTCTGAAAGCCTTACGCCATGCTTGTTAAAGGCTTTGGGGAAATCCCCGCAAGCCTTGTGCAAAACTCGTACTGGTCTCCCCGCACAACTCCGTCTCGCTTACCGTTTCCCGGCAGCTGTCGTACACGACCTGTATGTCGCCACCCGCGCAGAAGTCCTCAATCATGCGCCGCTCCACGACCTCTCCGCCGAGCCATACGGAGTTATCTCCGTCCGAAACCGGCGACAGCGGGCATACATACAGGAAGATGAACCTTGTACCGTCTGCGCGAAGCCGCTCAAGCACAAACGAGAGCATCTGCCCGCTCACGCCGTTCGGAAAAATCATGATTTCCGCTTCCTCCCAGGAGCCGCCTTCCTCCGAAGCAAGGAAACTGTGCATCGCTGCTATCTTTTTCTGTCTGCGCCCGTCGGGAGCAGAGCCACAGAGAACGGCATACCGTTTCACTTCCTTACATCCACCGTGGTATATCAATTGATACATCGCCCTTAATTATTATGTATATTGAAATATAAACCGAAAGAAGCAATATGTCAATCGATATAATTGGCGCATGAATTCATTCAGGGAAAACCTTAGGAGCGAACTTGATTTTCAGGGGCTTACGGTCAAGGAGCTTTCAGCAAGGACAGGAATCATCAAGGGAACGCTCGACAATTATCTTGGGGCGCGGGCATCGATTCCTCCGGCGGATATTGCAGTTAAGATTGCGGACGCGCTGAATGTTTCAGTTGAATATTTGGTGACCGGCAGGGACAGGCAGCGGAAAGAGACGGAAGTCTCCCGGTTCAATCAGGAAGAAAAATCCGTTCTGGCTGACCTGACATCAATTCCTCAGAATATACAGAAGACATTTCGGACGCTCATTCGTCAGACCGCAGAATCGTTGCAGAACGCTTCGCTGAACCATACGCTCTGACACGTTCCATCGAAAAACTTCAGATAATGATTCATGCGCTTGCCGAAAACAAGAAATAGCATTCCGGCGGCAAAACGGTATGCTCCGCAAACAGGAAGCACGCGCCCTGCGCAAATATCGCAGTAATGCCTTAAAAAATAGTCCAGCCGCCCCACCATTTGGCAGGACGCTGAAAAAGGGCAGGACTGTTATAGCCTAGCCCTTCACGGTGACAACCTCGCTTACCGTTTCCTTCGCGATCTTGCAAAATTTGTACGCGTTCGAATAGAACGTCCGCACGAGAATCCGGTATTCCGTTTCCTCCGCCGCTTCGTCCGGAACGTAGAAAATCAAGTTTTTCTTCGTGCTCTTCGTCACCTGCGGGCTTTTGAGCCACTTGGTTTCGTCGGCGCACACGGTTTTCTTTTCGCCTTCCACGGGACAAAGGAAAACGCCACCATCGTCGCCCGCGATTTTAAGCCGCTCGCCTTCAAGAAGCACGGTCTTTCCTTTTGTAAGAATTCCATCCGTGCTTTTGGTGAACTGGTCTGTGACGGCGAGAATCTGCGGGTTCACATCGGCAATCAATATGTCGCTGATTTCGATCTTTTCCACTTTCGACTGCACCGTCTGTGATGGCGTGAATTTTACGGTAAGGGCGGATTTGCCGCTTTCACTCGCGCCGTCCTTTTCGTTGAAGCCGCTTTTTGGCGCGATGTACATGAAGCCCAGGTCCAAGACGTTCACCGATTCGCCGCGTGTAAGGGCTTCAAGGATTTCCTCCTTAGTGATGAGTAATACGGGTAACGAAAGGCGGGTAACGACGCTGTCGTATTCTAGGCTGTTGCCGTTTGCTCCGTATCCCCATCTCCGGGGGCTGCCGCCCTAAGGCCTGCTCGCCCGCTGCTGCAAGAACAAGTCCGCCAGCACGATAGCCGCCATCGCCTCGATGACCGGCACGATGCGCGGGCACAGGCACACGTCGTGCCGCCCCTCAATCACCAAATCGCTGTCGGCAAAGCCCTGTTCCGTCACGGTGACCGTTTTTTGCGTGCGGAAGATGCTCGGCACGGGCTTGACGGCGACGCGGAAAAAAATGTCCGCGCCGTTCGCTATGCCGCCGATGATGCCGCCCGCATGGTTGCTCCCGAACGCGACAGCTCTGTCGTCCGCCACGCGCATGGCATCGTTGTTTTGGCTGCCCGTGCTGTCTGCCGCGGCGAATCCCGCCCCGAATTCGATGCCCTTGGTCGCGCCGACCGAGAGGATCGCCTTTGCCAGCTCCGCGTCCAGCTTGCCGAACACCGGCTCGCCGATGCCTGCGGGAACGCCCGTAATGCGGCACGCCACGATGCCGCCGCAGCTGTCCTTGTCCCGGCGGTACGCGTCTATGCGCGCCGCCATTTTTTCTGCCGCCGCGCAGTCCGCCGCGCGCAGGGCGTTCCGCTCGATGTCCGAGAAATCGACTTTTCCGATGCTGATGCCCGCCGCGCGCTCCGTGTACGCGGTGATCGTGACCTTCCCGCCGGAAAGCGCGCGCAGGACCTGCTTTGCGACCGCGCCCGCCGCCACGCGCGCCGCCGTCTCCCGCCCGCTCGACCGACCGCCGCCCCGGTAGTCGCGCACGCCGTATTTGGCAAAGTACCCGTAATCCGCGTGTCCCGGCCGGAACGTCCGCGCGAGGTTCGTATAGTCCCCGGAATGCTGCGCCGTGTTCCGGATCACGAACGCGATCGGCGTCCCCTCGCTCACGCCGTCAAAAATGCCGCTCAGGGCTTCTGCCGTGTCGTCTTCCCGGCGGCTCGTCACGGCGGCGTTCGGCTTTCCCGCGAACTGCGCGCCGGGCTTGCGGCGGTCAAGCTCGCGCTGCACTTCGTCCAGGTCAATCGGAATGCCCGCGGGGCAGCCGTCGATGACGCATCCCAGTGCCGCGCCGTGGCTTTCGCCGAACGTGGTGACCTTGAATATCGTTCCGATAGTGTTCTGTGCCATGCAAACTCCTTGCAGGTGCCGCGGCGGCGGCCGTGTCTCCGTGCGGTTTACTGTAGCATGAAATGGGGGGTATGTGCTAGGGGATGCTTTCCGCTTGGAAGCGGGCGAACTTTTTTGGGGGATAGGAAGCGTCGCAGCGCGATGCGTTGCTTGACGAGTTTCATAATCGAGCAGGGGTCGTTTATGAAACTCGCAAGTGCTTTGTACCTGCGAGTTTTGCTTG
>CAZSOK010000172.1:0-3235 GCA_964608445.1 uncultured Treponema sp.
TCCCGTGGCGGATGGTTTTGCGGGCGCACCGTCTGACATTACCGATGATGACCTGGATGATTTGATCGACGTGCCTATTCTGCCGCTTCCCGCCGAATCGACGGAGGTGACGGACGATGACTTGGCGAGCATCCATGCGCCCATTTTGTCGCCGGGAGACCCCGTGAGCATTCCGAGCCTGACGGCGCAGGCAGATCCCGCCGTGCCGCCGGCAGAGCTTTCGTCGCCGTCCATCGTGGAAATCGTGCAGGAGCAGGAGGCTATCGAGACGCTCGGCAACCTGACCGCGCCGAAAGTGACCGACCCGCTCGCGCTGTTCAAGAAACTGCGCGACTTGGCGGAAGAACTGCCGCATAATGTGTACTACGCGTTCAAGGCGAGCCGAATGTGCGCCATGCTGGACGAGATTATCGCGGATTTTGAGGCATAATCAGCAGCGGATAATCCGTGCGTGCGTGAGCACTTCGTTGCCCGTCTCCGTGATAAGCACGTCATTCTCAAGGCGAACGCCGCCCAGCGCAGGATCGTACAGTCCCGGCTCAAGCGTGACGATCATGCCCGCCTGAAAGACCGTCTCCTCGTCAATGCTGCCCGATACGCGCGGGTATTCGTGGATTTCCAAGCCGATGCCGTGTCCGAGCGTGTGCGGCATCGTCCGCTTTGACTTGGCGAACACGTTCTCCGCCACCTTGCCCGCCCGCCGGACAGGGCTTCCCGCCTGATAGAACGGCAACGCCTCCTGCGCGGCGCGTTCCACCAGCGCGACCAGCGATTCCTGCGCCGCAGAAAGCGGGGCTTTTGCGACCGTAATCGTCGTGTCGCTCGTGTAGCCCTCGTACACCACGCCGAAATCAAGGATGGAAAGCCCTGCCGTTCCCCAGGGCGCGTCCGTGTAGCCGGGAAACGCGTGGATTGCCCAGCTGCGTCCCGGTCCTGCCGCAAGCGTGTCGAATCCCGTGCGCTCACAGCCGTGCCGCCGGCATTCCTTTTCTATCAGCAGCGCGACATCGCTTTCCGTCTTGATCGCGCCGTCGCGGAGTCCCGCCTCGATTTCGTCGATAATCAGGTCGCCGATCCGTGCCGCCTCCCTGGTGCAGGCGATTTCGTCGTCGTCCTTGCAGGCACGCTGTTCCGTGACGAAACGGTGCAGGCCTTTGTCGCGGCAGCGCACGTCCCAGCCGTCCAGCGCGTCCACGTACCTGAGGAAAAGCGGATAGGGCGTTTCGGGCGGAATGTCCACGTTCTGCCGGCCTTTCACGTCAAGGCTGTTCAGCACCGCCTTTACCGCCTTGATCGAGTTGCGTCCGTACAAGGTCAGGGGGATGATGTCGCAGTCCGCCGAACGCTCACGCGCGAGGTGTTCGTCCCAGGGCACGAGCACGGTTTTTCCGTCCGCCCCCAGGACGAGCAGCGCGTCGTTCGGATGCCCCGAATAGTAGCGAACCGCCGGGCTGCGCCGCCCTTCCGTGTCCTCAAAAACCGCCGCGCTGATGCCGTTCGCGCGCATATACGCGAGCAGTTTTTCCTTTCGCGCGGCGTATACGGCCGCACGCGTGCCAGATGTGTGTGATTTCATGGCTAGTCCTCTTTTTGCGGCATATGCCGGGCGCACGACCGCCGCTTCAGTTTTGCGACGACCATTTTTACGATGTCGTCCTTTGTCAGCACGAGCAGCGCCACGCCGACCGCGCCGTAAGCAACCGCGCTCGCCGCAAGCGGAACGCCGAACGCGAGCAGCCTGCCGCAGGGCGCGAAGACCGGGAGCAGGGCGTGCCGCACGAACGACGCGGGAACGGCGGCAATCAGCGAGAACGCGACCAGTTTGACCGCGTAGCGCGCCAACCCGCGTATGACCGTCGCCACCTCGATGACCGGATTTTTTTTGAGGAACACGAACAGGACGACCGTATTCACCGCGCTTGCGATGCTCAGCGCGAGCGCAATGCCGCCGCCGCCCATCGGCCTGACGAGCACGAGCGCGAGCGCGATGTTCGCCCCGAATCCGATGATGCCCGCGAACGTGGGCGACTTGGTGTTCCCCTGCGCGTAGAACGCGGGCGAGACGATACGGTTCACCGCGATAAAAAACAACCCCGCGATATGCCAGCGGAACGCGGTGAGCGTGAGCGCGACCGACGTGTCGTCAAAACTGCGCGTCTTGTACACGAGCGAGATGATTTCCCTGCCGCAGACGAGCGACAGGAACGTCATCGGAATGGCAATGAGCGCGATGATTTTGCAGGCATTCGTCAGCATCGCGTTGAACTGCGCCCACCGGCACGATTTGGCGAGCGCGCTCAGGTCAGGCAGGATGACCGTGCCGATCGAGACGGCGAAGATGCCCAGGATCAGCTCCTGCAAGCGCAGCGAATATTGCAGGCTGGAGACGATGCCCGCCCCTGCCCGCCCTGCCAGCGCGGTCGAAACCACGTCGTTCAGCTGGTACGCCGCCATGCCGACTATCGTGGGCAGGATCAGCCGCATCACCTTGCGCGTGCCGGGATTGCAGAACGCGTTCCTGAGCGTGGTGAATCCCGTCGCCCAGCCCGTGCGGATGACGAACGGCAGCTGGAACAACGCCTGCACGCATCCGCCCGCAACTACGCCGACCGCCATCGCCCGCGCGGGATTCGCCGTGTGCGGCGCGAGCGCGTAGGTCACGGCAATCACCAGCGCGTTGAACAGCACCGGCGTGAACCCCGACGGCGAAAAAATCTTGACCCCGTTCAGCACGCCCTGAAAAAACGCCGCCACCGAAATGACGAACAGGTACGGAAACATGATCCGCGTGAGCAGCGTCGTCTCCGCAAGCACGAACGGGTCGTTGCCGTCGTAAAAAAACGGGATGATGAGCGGAGTCACCGCCATGCCCGCCGTCACCACCGCCGCCGTCAGGAACGACACGAGCGTGAACGTGGCGCGCAGGAAATCCCTGGTCTCCGCCGTGCCGCCGTCCGTGCGCTCCAGATAGCCGCGGAACGTCGGAATGAACGCCACGCTTATCGCGTTCTCAGCGAACAGCCGGCGGAACAGATTGGGAATCATGAACGCAATGCCGAACGCGTCCGCATACACCGACGTGCCCAAAAACCGCGCCTTGGTCATCTCACGGATCAGGCCGAGGACGCGCGAGCAGAGCGTAAAAAACGAAAGCGACAGCCCGGAAGCCAGCAACGATTTTTTTGCCATGTACGAAGCATAACGCAAGCCCGATTGCCAGGTCAAGCCATGCCGC
>CAZSOK010000173.1:0-3193 GCA_964608445.1 uncultured Treponema sp.
AATAAGCGCCGCCCCCTTGCGGGGACGGCGCTTGCCGTGTGCAAAAAAAGACCGGCTTGCGCCGGCCTATGCCCATCAGGCAGCAGGGCGTCAATGGGTGGGAGGGAACAATTGCGCCCTGCTATTATAATATCGTCCTGACCCCGAAAAACCTTTAGCGTTTTTGCGCGATTTCTTTGGCCGAGCCTGTTTTTATTGCGCCTCGTCGTCTTCGGTGACCGCCGCATCGACCGAGAGGTGCACTGTGTACGAGCGTCCGTTTGCCGCGCTTACCGTGCGCACCACTTCGTAGTCGCCGATCATGAAGCGGACGGTATGGTCGCCCGGCGTGACGGTGACCGGTTCTTTCGTGTTCGCCAGCGGCTCGTCGTCAAGGAATATCCGCGCGTCGTTCGGGCTGACGATTTTGAGGATCGGCTCGATGCCCCGCATGGTCACGGCGAGTTCGGTCGTCTTTGCCTGCTCGATCCTGAACGTGCGGACTTCGTTGCGGTATTCGTCGCTCGTAATCGAAAGGTGATGCTCGCCCGTGTCAAGTAGCGTGCCGCCTTTGGTCGTGACTGTTTGCTCGTCGATCATGACGGTGTAGGGCTTGTGCGCGCCGTCTGGCTCGATGATGAGCAGCCGCAGCGTGCCTTTGTTGAGCAGCACCGGCTTTGCCGTCACGGCGAACACGGCGTTCTCAAGGTCTTCGGGCGCGCCTTTCATCGCCAGCTGCATGCGGAAGAACACGTAGCCGTTTTTGATGTCCGGGCGGACGGCGATGATATCGTGGTAGGGGCTGTGCCTGACGGCGTTGTTTTCGGAGAGCGGGATATAGATGATGTGCGAGAGTTTTCCGGGGAACGTGCTGACCGAAATGCGCGTGCCCTCGTAATCGACCGTCTGCGCCGACGGACGCGGCCGTATGTCGTCGTACAGCGAATAGGCAATGGTGTCGCGCCATGCCGCGACGGTTTCGGGAACCTTGAATTTCAGCTCCACGCCGCTCACGTAGGTCATGTCGGCGGGCAGCGTGATGAGCAGCGCGTCGTTCATGGTCGCCGTCGCCTGCGTCTCGTCGGTTATGTCGTTCAGCGTGAGGGGAATGGTCGCGCGCACACGGAACGCCTCCGCAGTGGCCGCCATGGTCGTCAGCAGGCATGAGAAAACGGTACCATAAAACATTTTTTGTGCGATGGTCATAGTTCTTTCCGAATAAAGCCGCGCAAGGAGTATTTTTAGTATAGCGTATTTAAAACCGTGTGCATAGGGAACGGACGGGCAGATTGGCATATTTTTTGCTTTTTTGCGCCGGGCGGATACGGGCGGGAATCAGTGCCTGAGCGGATTGGTCGGCCTGCCGTTCTGCCGCACCTCAAAATGCAGGTGCGGGCCGGTCGTCGCGCCCGTCATTCCTACCGTGCCGATTTCTGTTCCCGTGGAGACTTCCTGTCCCTGCCGCACGGAGACGTTCGCGAGGTGCGCGTACACGCTGGTCATGTCGTTCGCATGCCGCACGATGACGTAATTGCCGAATGTCTTGTCGTTTGCGAACACGTATGCCACCGTGCCGCGCTTGCACGCGTGGACGGGCGTTCCCACCGGGGCGGCAAGGTCAACGCCCGCATGGTTCTTCCAGGTGCCGGAAATGGGGCTGACCCGGTAGCCGAACGGGGAGGTCAGCACGTAATCCTTGAGCGGAATGCGCATGGCGGTGTCCAGGAAGAACGCGCGCGCCGTGGCGGAAATGTGCGCCCCCTGCACGAACACGAATTCCTGCGCGCCGATTGCGTAGGTCGGCAGCGGTCGGCCGTCGGCGAGGGACGCGGCGTTTTCCTGCGCCACGATGATTTCCAGCGGGGAGCGGGGATTTTTGGCGACGAACAGGCCGGGACAAGCCGGTATGATCAGCTCCTTTCCGGCAAGGTCGGTGTCGGCACTTTCGAGGGCGTTCGCCGTGGCGAGCGTTTCCTGCGGAATGGAAAAACGGGCGGCGAGCGTGAGAATCGTATCGTCTTTTTGCGCCGTGTAGCGGTAGTATTGCAGCGTCACGGGTTTTCCCGCCGCAATCGCGCGGTATGCCGCCTGAACGTCCTGATTGTACGCCTGGAGCAGGGCGTTCAGCGTCGTCCTGCCGTCAGGGGCGGGGATACGCGCGTTCAGGCTGGTGATTTCGGGCAGGAGTTCCGTGCGGACGGGTACGGCGGTGGACGTGTCCTGCGCGTATGAGGCGGCACAAAGGATACCGCACAGGAAAACGGGCAGGATTGCTTTGCGCAGGGGGCGAGCCGTGTGCCTCACCGTTTGTCCCGCCCGAACGAGAGGACTCCGTACAGGACGATTGCCACGAGGACGACGGGAAGGGCAAACAGCCGCCTGCCGTGCATCACGAGCGCGACGCAGGAGACAATGCCCGCGGCGACCACGGCGATGCGCAGCATGACGGTGACCGTCGTCATAAGCCCTGCCGCCCGGATGCGCCGCGCAATAATGAACACCGCCGCCACCGCAATGATGACGAGCATGGCGACCGTGTACGCGCCCGGCGCGGACGTGGCAAAATACCACAGCGGATAGACCGTCGCCATGCCGAGTGCCGTGCAGGCGAGCAACAGCAACAGCACCTTTGCCGCCGTGCCGAACAATGTCCTGAAATTGCGCACAATATTCCGTATCATAGAAAAATCGTATAGAAAAAAGGGGAGCGGGTCAAGGCGGCAGATGACAGCCTGGCACAAAAAAGGCTTCCGTTGTTGCCGGAAGCCTTTTTGTCGGTTTATGCCTGCGCGATAGCGGATGCAGGGCAAACAGACGCACAAGTGCCGCAGCTCACGCACGCGCTTTCGTCAATCTGGCGATGCCCGTCGTTCTCGCTGATCGCGCTGACAGGACAGTCAGGTTCGCACGTTCCGCAGTTCACGCACGCGCTCGCATCAATTCTGTAGGCCATAGTCGTACCTCTCTAGCAATAGTATATGATTAAAAATATCACACAACGCGCAATAATGCAAGTAGTTTTGTGCAATACAAGTATTTGTTAGTTTGTGATAACAACTGTTATGGCATGAGAATTGTTACGGATGAACGAAATGGCAAGGCGATGCGAAAAAAAAACATGAAAAACGGGCAAAAGGACTTGACAAAGTGAAGCGGGGGGGGGGTAAGATATATCATCTTTTTTGTAATAAGGAGCGGAAAATGAGCACGATAG
>CAZSOK010000174.1:0-3113 GCA_964608445.1 uncultured Treponema sp.
ACGGAAAGCGCGCGCACTTGCCGAATCGTTTTTCTGCCTCCGCAAAGAATTCGGGATGCTCCTGATGCCCCGCAAGCAGAATGCGCTCATCCGGCTGCGGGCGGTATGGAATAGTGCCTTTTTTGTACACCGTCACGGAACGGCACGCCTGCGCCAGAAAAAACCGCTGCCCCTCGCGGTCGGGAATGTACTGGCTGACCGTCGCCGGGTCGGGAAACAAGGGCGCGGCGTTGCCGCCTTTAAAATACATGAGCTTGTGCAAAATAACGCGGCGGGCGGCGGCGCGCACGGTCTGCTTGAACGCCGTGTCCGACTTGACGAGCGCAAGGTTTTTTTCCCACAACTGCTCGTTCCAAGCCGCCGTGTCCGACGACAGAATGATGTCGTTCCCCGCCTCTATGGCAAGCGTACACGCGTCGGAAATCCTCGCATAACTCGTCGCGCCGTTCATCTGCATATCGTCGGTAATAATCAGCCCCTCATAGTGCAGCTGATTGCGCAGCATATCCGTCAAAAATTTCTTTGAGAGCGAAACGGGCGGGCCGTTCGGGTCAATGCGGGGAAACTTTAGGTGCGCGCTCATAATCGCAGGGATTTTTTCGGAAATGAGGTACTTGAACGGCAGCAGCTCGCGGTCGTTGAGCGTCTTTGCGTCAAGGTTGATTTCTATCGACTTGCCGTGGGAATCTGCGTCGGTATCGCCATGACCGGGAAAATGCTTTGCCGTCGGAATGACCCCCGCCGCCACCGAACCCGCCACGAACGCCACGCCCAGCGCGCCCACATATTCGGCCTGCTCGCCAAACGAGCGCGGACCGATGACCGTAGAACGGTGGTTCGTGTAGATGTCCACCGTGGGCGCAAAATTCATGTTGATGCCGAGCGCCTTTATCTCGCGGTTGATATAGTAGCCGCTGTAATACGCGTCAATCGGGTAGCCGCCCGCGCCAATCGCCAGGTTGCCCGGCGTGACGGTCGTGTCGCCTTTTACGTGCCGAATCCAGCCGCCTTCCTGGTCAGTGGCAACGAACAGCGGGATTTTGTAGCGTCGGCTCTGCGACAGCCGCTGCATGTCGGCAATGCTCTGCGCCACATACGCCAGGTTGTCCGTGTTCCAGCCGAACACCTTGACGTTGCCCAAACCGCGGTCGCTGATCCAGCGGTTCAGCAGCGATGCCGAATCGTCTTTCCAGCCGAACATGAATATCTGGCTCAAAAGCTCCTCGTCGCTCATCCTGCTGACCAAAAAATCCGCCAGTTGCTCCTGGGGATAGTCGCTCCAAAAATCCGCGTTTTCAGGAATTGCGTTCTGCGCACCGACTGCGCCCGCAACGAATGCGATCAGAACGCACGCGGCAGCGCACCGCCAAAACCATTTCCGTGTCATGATGCCGCTCCCGCCGCACGGGACGCTTTGAGCGTATGCACGTACTCATGCGCCTGATGCGCCGCAATCGCCCCGTCGCTCGCCGCCGTAATAATCTGCCGGAACGGCTTTGCCCGCACGTCGCCCGCCGCGAACAGCCCCGGCACAATCGTCTCCATTTTATAGTTCGTAATCAGATAGCCCGAATCGTCTGCCGGAAGCGTCGCCACCAAATCCGTGCGCGGCTGCATCCCGATAAACACGAACACCGCGTCCGTCGGAAGCTCCGTGCGCCCCTGCGTCTCCACGTCCTCTAGCACGACGGATTCCACCCGGTCTTTGCCCGCGATTTTTTTGACCACGGAATTGTACCGCACCGTCACGCCCGGATGATGCAGGATTTTGTCCGCCACCGCTTTCTGCGCCCGCAGGTGAGCGCGCCGGTGCACGAGCAGGACAGACGGCGAAAGCGTGGCAAGATAGAACGCCTCCTCGCACGCGCTGTCTCCGCCGCCCACCACCACAATCCGCTTGTCCTTAAAAAACGGACCGTCGCACGTGGCGCAGTACGAAACGCCCTTCCCCTGCAATTTCTTCTCCCCGTCCACGCCGAGCTGCCGGTGCTGCGCGCCCGTCGCAATCAGCAGGGCATACGCCTTGAGCGCACCGCCGTCCGTCTGCACGACGAACTGCCGCCCGATTTTGTCGATAGAACTGACGTTCGCCCGGATGATTTTTGCGCCGAACCCTTTTGCCTGTTTTTCCATATTCCTGATAAAGTCGCGCCCCGCAACGGGCGGATACACGCCCGGATAATTTTCCAGCGTAAAGATATTGAGTGCCTGCCCGCCCGCGTCGGAAAGGTCGATGACCAGCGTGTCCAGCCCTGACCGCGCCCCGTACTGGGCAGCCGTCAGCCCCGCCGCCCCCGCACCGACCACGATAAAATCAAACTCCGTTTTTTTGAGCATACCGTATTATAGCAGAAACCAACGCCCGTTGCTACGTCTCCGCCGGGAAGCGGCAGGACGATTTGGGGAAGACCATTTCCCAAAATCATGATGCCACAAGGAGTTTTCACTTCTGCAATTTCTGAAAAAAAACATTTTTTTCCGCCAAAATATGTCATTTTGAAAAATCAGCGCCTATAAGAGAGTAGACCAACAATCACAGGAGTACGTATGAAAAAGGAAAACGACCTCACGCCCGGCGAGAAATGGGAGCGGGCAACACTGGCGGACAACTTCATCTTCTGCAAGGTGATGACATCGAACCCCGACATCTGCAAGGAGCTCTTGGAGATGCTGCTCGGCATCGAGATCGAGCGGATCGAGCAGCCCGTCGCGGAGCGGGCCTTCAGGGCGGACTACGGCTCAAAGGGCGTAAGGTTCGACGTGTACGTGAAGGACGGCACGGGACGCTGCTTCGACATCGAGGTGCAGACGACGAACCGCCGCAACCTCGCCAAGCGGGCGCGGTACTACCAGGGGCTGATGGACGTGGACACGCTCGCGTCTGGCGAGGACTACGGCGAGCTGAAAGACAGCTACGTCATCTTCCTCTGCCTCGGCGACCCGTTCGGTCAGGGGCTGCCCGTGTATACGTTCGAGAGCCGTTGCGCGGAAAACACGGGCATTTATTTGGGCGACGGGGCGCACAAAATCTTCTACAACGCCGCCAAGCATGCTATAATGCCAAGCGGGGAGCTGCGCTCGTTCTTCCGGTTCCTGTGCGGGGCGGACGACGG
>CAZSOK010000175.1:0-3113 GCA_964608445.1 uncultured Treponema sp.
AATGATGTCAAAAACACGACGCGCTATCTGCGCGTCATGTTTTTGACATGCGCGTCGCAACAAGTTGTTTTCATGAAAATCTATCGCCGGACCACGTTCGGGACGGTACTCGGCTCTGCCTTGAAATAGAGATGCTTGAACGGATGGATGTCGAGCGCGTTCATGTACCAGCCGCCCACGGCGGTCGGGCTGATGACGTGCAAGCACACGGAATGCGACAGCGGCATGACCACGCCGTCGTCCAAAAGCACCTGCTCTGCCTGCGCGAGCAGTTTGTTGCGCTCCGCGCCGTCCGCCGTCATTGCGGCATCGGCGAGCAGCCGCGCGAACGCCGGATGCTTCCATGCCGTCTGATTGAGCGTCGAGCCTTCGCGGAACAATTCCAAAAACGCCAGCGGATCGGCAAAATCGCCGATCCATGAATACGTGAACACATCGGCGTTCCAGCTGGGAATGCTGTGCAGGTACCGCTCCTCCGAAGTCTTCTGGCACTGCACGTCAACGCCGAGCGGAGTCCATGCGTCGCGCAGGATTTCATATATCTTTTTCATGCGCTCGCTTTCGGTTATGGCAACCACCAGCGGAAGCGTCCTGTCAGCGGGAATGCCCGCCTCGGCACGCGCCTGCCTCATCATGTCCAAGGCATCTTCGGGCGACGTGTCGGTCAGCCCCTCCACCGCCGGATAGCCCGCAAGCGGATAGATGAGCGTCGTCGCCGGCACGAGCGACTGCCCGCGCAATACGGACCAGGGCACCGCCGCAATCAGCGCGTTCCTGAACGCGGCGTTGTCCCAGACCGCGTTCTTGCAGGAAAAGAACAGGTATTCCGTGCCGAATTCGGGGGCAATGCGCAGGGCATTCTTGTTGAGCAGCACCGCCGTGTCCGCCATGCTGACAATCCAGTCGGCATGACCCGTATTGAACCGCCATGCGTTTTCCGTCGTGTCGTTCGAGGCGATCACCGTAATGGACGGAAGCAGCACGTTCTGCGCGTCCCAGTAATACGGATTTTTTTCCAGCACGAGCGTGTCTTTTTCGCCCGATTTCAGCACGAACGCGCCGCTGTACACGTCCTCACGGTCACTCACCGCCGCATAGGCATGGTGGCACAGGATGCTCGGCAGATGCGCCATCGGCGTTTCCAGCGTGACGACCAGCGTCCGATCATCACGCACGACAATGCCCACCGCCTCCGCGCCGGCCAGCCCCGTGCGGAAATCCCGCGCGCCTACAATGCTGTCCAGCAGCGACGCATACGGCGCGGCAGGAGTCGCCAGCAGCCGAATCCATGCGTCGCGCACGGAGCGGGCAGTTATCGGCTCGCCGTCACTGAAGCGCGCATCTTCCCGGATCGTGAACGTCCAGCGTTTCTTGTCGCGCGACACCTTGTGGGAGACGGCAAGCGCGGGCACCGGCTCAAGCGTCTTGGGGTCATACGAAAACAACCCCTCGTACAAGCCGGAAAGCACCTGTGCCTCGGAGCTGTAGTTCGCGCGGTGCGGGTGCAGGTCATAGTCGTGCTTCGCCACCAGCATGACGAAATCCCGCTGTGCGCCGGCATCCAGCACCTGCTGCGCGGCAAGCGGCACGAGCGCGAAGAACACCGCGACGAGCGCGGCAAACCGGTCAGACCGCATCCGTTATTCCCAGCGTCCGCATCTGCGCAGCCTCTTCCACATACGCCTCGTATTCCGCGCGCACCTGATTCGCCTTGACCAGGCAGTTCTTTATAGAAGTAATCTCCATTTTTATGCCCTTGATTTTCGACTTGTTTTCGGGGGCGGCAGTCTGCTTGAAAAAATCGTCCAGCGCGGCAAGCATCTGCAACAACTTGTTGCATTCGCCGAGCTGCCGGATCACAAATTCAAGGATTTTGTCCTCTTTCTGCGCCGAAATATTCACGAAGACCTGACTGTCCTTCAGCACGAACGCCGCATACCGCTGCGAGCGCGCGGCGACCTCCGCCGTGAACTGGTGGAAATCCAGCTTTTCGCGCCGTTTCGCGTCGCCGTCGCCTACGATGACCGTATAAAAGCACGGCTTTTCGGCAAGATGAAACGCCTTGCGGAACAGTTTTTTCAGCCGGTCGAACAGCGAATGATGCTCGCTCTCCAGTATGCCGTGGTTCTCGTTCAGTTTTTGCAGGATCGCGTCAAGCTGCGGGGACAGCGCGCCGAGTATGCGCACCGCCTCCAAAATCACGGCATGGGTGTCAATCTCCTTCTTTTTCTCGACCTTCGGCGCAACGTTCAGCCGCGCGAGCACCGCCTGTTGCAGGGCAAGCCTGTTCGGCGACAGATCCTCCTGCACGATTTCCTCGACCAAATCATTGTAGAACGGGGTCTTCCCCATGGCGGCGACGAAATGCTTCTTTATCTCCGCCATTTCCGCGTCCGGTGAACGGGCGGCGGCATTGGCATCATATCCGTTGTACAGGAACACGTTCTTGCGGACCTGCGCCTTGTAGTTCTCCTTCTGGAACTCCGTCAGCTCCTTCAGGATGCGCGTGATTTCCGTCAGCGCCTTCGCCGCCTTTGTCAGGCTGTCCGTCACCATGCTCTGGGTCAGCGTGTCAAGGTTCATGCGCGCACGGAACACCAGCTCGGCAAGCCCGCGCGTGTTCGCCTTCGCGCTGTTGGGCGTGAACTGATTCCAGGTAAACGTGTTGTTCAAATCGACCAGTTTCTTTATAGAAGGAAGCGACATATTAGAGACGGAGAATTTGTAATAGTTGCACAGGAAGTCAATCATCGACTCGTAGTCAGAAAAGCGCATGCCGATTTTCACGCCGCGCTCGTTCTCGCTGAACGACGTGTTCTCAGGAGCCGCGATGTCGGAAATCTTCCTGTCCAGTTTGTACGGGTCAGGCGTAATGAGCGATTTTTTGACAAGAAAGTCAAAGATATTCTTCACGCAGGTGTGCAGCAGCCGGTACTGCTCCAGAAGCCCCGGAAGCACGTCATGGTCGTACCAGTCTGTCTTTGCCTCAACCGCGTCAATCACCACCTGCGAAAACGCATTTTCTTCCATAGCCATAGTATCGGCGTATTTTAGCAGATTGTGCAGAAAAAGTACAGAGATACGCCCCGAAACCCGCCAGCCCTATCATTCGC
>CAZSOK010000176.1:0-3100 GCA_964608445.1 uncultured Treponema sp.
TGAAACTTCGCGCTATGCGCTTGTTGCGAGTCACTTCGTTGCGAAATGACTTTTTCAACAACTCCCGAATCTGAAGATTCGGGAGTTGTTGAAAGGTAAGGAAGGACAGCCCGCCACGCATGGTGTGCCGCTAGCGGAAATAGCTCACGCCCGCGCGGAACAGATTCTGGCATGAATTCGCGCTCGTGTCGCTGGCGATGTTCTTGATGAGATTTGGGTCGAACCCGCCGATGCCCACGGTTCGTTCCGAGTGTCCCATCTTGCCGAGGACAAGGCCGTCCGGGCTGGTAAGTCCTTCGATTGCGAATGCCGAGCCGTTCGGGTTGTCCGGCTCGCTCGTGGCGGGCATACCGTGTTCGTCGCAGTATTGGCTGTAGACTTGTCCGTTCTCAAACAGTTCTTTTGCCAGCGACTCCGCGATGACGATTTTGCCTTCGCCGTGGCTTACGGGAATGGAGTGCGGCCGCGCGTCCAAAATCGAGCCGTCCCATGCCCAGGGGCTTGTCGCGCTTACCATGCGGGTGCGCACCACGCGGCTGATGTGGCGGTGCAGGTTGTTGAACGTGAGCGTGGGCGTTTCCGCGCTTGGCTCGACGATTTTTCCGTAGGGAACAAGCCCTGTCTTAATCAGCGCCTGGAAACCGTTGCAGATGCCGACGATGAGGTGCTTCTTTTCCAGATGTGCGGTGATTGCGTCGGCGACGCGCTTTTCGCGGATAACGTTGGCGATGAATTTGCCGCTGCCGTCAGGTTCGTCGCCCGCGCTGAATCCGCCCGCAAACGCGATGATGTGCGCGGCGGCGATTGCCTTTGTGAACGCTTCGAGCGATTCTTTCAGGTCCTTGCGTGTCCTGTTCCTGAACACAAGGATTTCTGATTCCGCGCCCGCAAGGTTGAACGCGCGCGCCATGTCGTATTCGCAGTTTGTGCCGGGGAACACGGGAATGAGTACGCGTGGCTTTACGGGGCTTGCCTTTGCCGCTGTGAACGAGGCGCGCGCCTTTGCCAGCGATGGGTGCGCTTCAGCGGCAAAGGCGGGGAGCGGATCTGATGCCTTTGCGCCGCTGACGGGCGGGAACACGGTTGCCAGCTTGCTTTCCCAGGCGGCGGACAGTTCGTCCAGCGGAATGTCGGTTGCGGGCATGGGGTGCAGGCCGCTCATTGCCACGGAAATGACCGGTGCGTTCTGCGTGTTGCCGATGCGCACGACAGTCGTGTTGACGAAAGCCGGGTTGTTGTCGAACTGCGGGTCGTCGGTCTCCACGATGATTGAGCCGTACAACGGCGTGAACAGGTCGGCGATTGTGTTGTTTACGTTACGGTGGAAGCCGAGTACCGTCGCGCTTGACGGGATTGCCGTCAGCTGGCAGCCGATATGGTTGCCGAATGCCATTTTGGCGACTGCTTCGGCAATGCCGCCCGCGCCCACGGGATACATCGCTTTGATTGTGCCGGTTTTGTTCAGCTCGTACAACGCGTCGCTGTTTTTCTTGAACGTGCCGAAGTCGGGGGCAAGCGTGTCCGCATACGGGGTCATCACGAGGAACAGGTAGTCGCCGCTTTTCTTGAACGCGCCCGACGTGACGTTTTTTGCCGTGTCATGGGTGACGGCGAACGAGACGAGCGAATGCGGCACGTTCAGCTGCTCAAACGTGCCGCTCATGCTATCCTTGCCGCCGATTGCCGCGCAGCCCATGGCGTTCTGTGCGTCCACCGCGCCGAGCAATGCGCTTGCCGGGTAGCCCCATGCCTTGTCGCTGTTCGTGCGTCCGAAGAATTCTTGGAACGAGAAGCGGCAGGTCGTCGCCTTGCCGCCGACGCACGTGATTTTTGCGAGCGACGAAAGCACTGCCGTCTGTGCGCCGTGCCAGGGCGACCATTCCGCCACGCGCGGGTCGTAGCCAAAGCTCATCATGCTGACGGTGTTCGTTTCGCGCGGGGTAAGCACGGGGATTTTTGCTACCATTGCGGCTTCGGGCGTACCCTGGTATTTGCCGCCGAACGGGAACAGCACGGTGCTTGCGCCGATTGAGCCGTCAAAGCGTTCTCCCAGTCCGCGCTGGCTGCAACAGGCAAGGTCGGTGAGGTTCGCCACGAACGCGTCGTGAATCTGCTGTGCGGTCGGCATGGCGTTCGCGCTGTCGCCCGTCGCGCTTGCGCACGTGCCCAATGCCTGTGCCACGGAATCGAGCGGCTTGACGAGCGGGCTTTCGTGCTGTGGCGCGGGGCTTTCTATGCGGGCGACAGCTTCGTGCCGTGCGCCCGCCGCGTCCAAGAATGCGCGGTCAATGTCTACGATTGTCTTGCCGCGCCAGCGCATGACCAATTTGTCGCTGTTTGTGACGGTTGCCACCACGACGGCATGCAGGTTTTCTTCCGCGCAGGCGGCAATGAATGCGTCCACGTCGGTTTTGCGCACGACGACTGCCATGCGCTCCTGGCTTTCGGAAATGGCGAGTTCTGTGCCGTTCAAGCCTTCGTATTTCTTGGGGACGGCATCAAGGTCGATGTCGAGTCCCGGCGCGAGTTCGCCTACGGCGACGGAGACACCGCCCGCACCAAAGTCGTTCGAGCGGCGAATCATCGTGCTGACGGCGGGATTCCTGAACAGCCGCTGGATTTTGCGTTCTTCGACGGCATTGCCTTTCTGCACTTCCGCCGCCGCCGTCGTTACGGAAGTTTCGGTGTGCGCTTTGGAAGAACCGGTCGCGCCGCCAATGCCGTCACGTCCCGTTCCGCCGCCAAGCAGGATGATAACGTCGCCCGCTTCCGGCGTTTCGCGCATGACGGTGGCGTAGGGGCTTGCCGCAATGACTGCGCCCAGTTCCATGCGCTTTGCCACGAATCCGGGGTGATAGCACTCCGTCACCTGTCCCGTCGTCAGCCCGATCTGGTTGCCATAGGAAGAGAAGCCTTGCGCGGCCTCGCGGCACAGTTTGATTTGCGGCAGTTTGCCGTGCATGGTTTGGCTCATCGGTACGGTGGGATCTGCCGCGCCCGTAATGCGCATGGACTGGTACACCCAGGATCGTCCCGAAAGCGGGTCGCGGATTGCGCCGCCGATGCAGGTCGCCGCGCCGCCGAACGGCTCGATTTCCGT
>CAZSOK010000177.1:0-3098 GCA_964608445.1 uncultured Treponema sp.
AAAACAGCCGCACAGGTTGTGCGGCTGTCGTCGTGTGCGCTTTTGCGCATGGGCATTATTTTTCGGCTTTAGTCAATCACGCCGATTTCCCGGTAGTAGCGGGCCGCGCCGTCATGGAGCGGGAGCCGGGCGATGTCGCGCACGGCTTCTGTCGCCGTCAGCCCCTTGAGGTTGCTCTGCGCCTGCCCCAGCTCGTCGATATGCTCCCACAGCGTCTTGGTCAGCTGGTAGACGGTCTCATCGTCAAGGTCGGTGGAGGTGAACATCGTCATCTTGATCGCGGAAGTCTGCACGTCGTTCTCCTGGTTGGGGTACGTCCCGGCGGGGATGGTGTAGGCCGCATACCACGGATACGATTCCTGCAAGGTGCTGATGATGTCGTCGGGAATGTCGATGAGCGCGCACCCTGCCGACAATGCCTGCGAGACTGCCGCCGCGGGCGTGCCGCTCATAATCCATGCGCCGTCAATCGTGCCGTTCTGGAGCATGTCCGCCGCGTCGCCGAACGCGATATATTCCGCGCGGATGTCGGCGGGATAGTCCAGCCCGGCGGCGATAAAGTGATTCCGGCACTCGCCCTCAACGCTGCTGCCTGCCGCCGCGACCGCAAAGTGCTTGCCTTTCACGTCTTTGAGCGACGCGATGCCCGATTTTTTGGTGGCGACCACCTGGTTCGGGTTGAAGTACAGCCCCGCGATGACGCGCAGGTTCTTGTTCTCCCTGCCCTCGAACGTTTCCAGCCCGTAATAGCTCTGGAAGCAGTTCGAGCTGATGGCGATGGATACCTGCGACTCGCCGTCGGCAATCTGGTTCAGGTTGTCAAGCCCGCCGTTCGATGCCTGGCTAGAGGCGGAGACAAAATCGATGTTCGTGTCCCACAGGTTCGTGATTGCCGCGCCCACCGCATAGAGCGCGCCCGAAGCCGTCGCCGTGGGGAATTTGATCACCACGTTTGCATGGCTGCCGTTCCCTTTCTTGTTGCAGCCGGTGAGCGCGATTGCCGCCGCCAGCGTGACGGACAGCAGTACCTTCGTTTTTTTCATACAAAACTCCTTGTTGACCGAAGTCCTTTTAGTATATCACACATCCGTGTGTTTCGGTGAAGATTTCACCGTTTTTTTCGCGCGGTGCTGCCAGACGATGACGAGCGCGAGCACCGCAAAGCCGATGCCGTCGGTCAGCACCCCCGGATACAGGAACAGCGGGGCGGTCGCGATCAGCAGGATGCGCTGCGCCGCGTTCGCCTTGCCGACGAGCCAGCCCTCCAGCCCCGCCACCAGGGCGACCGTGCCGATCGAGGCGGTGAGCGATGCCCACAGGGTCATGGCGGCAGAATACGACGCGTCCGCGCCAATCAGCAGGACCGGGTTTCCGAGGAAGAAGAACGGCATCAGGAATCCGATCAGTCCGAGCCGCACCGCGATCAGCCCCGTCCTGAGCTGGTTCGCGCGCGCGATGCCCGCCGCCACGTAGCAGCTGATGGCGACCGGCGGCGTGATGTTGGACAGGCACGCATAGATGAGGCAGAACATATGCGCCGCAATCGGCATGATGCCCACTTTTATCAGCACGGGGACGGCCACCGCCTGCACGATGACGTATGCCGCCACGCCGGGAACGCCCATGCCCAAAATCGTGGACATAATCATCACGAGCAACCCCGTCAGGTAGATGTTGTTCGGGACGACGCGCAGGATCAGGTAGCCCATGTTCAGTCCGAGCGAGGTGAGCGTGACCGTGCCGATGATCACCCCGATAATCACGCAGGAGATGCCCACGCCGATCGCGCCGCGCGCGCCTTCCACGCACGCCGCGAGGATTTTGTCCGCCGTCATGCGCGTTTCCCTGCGCAGCCAGCTCGCGCCGATCGTCACGAAAATGGCGATGACGGCGGCGAGCAGCGGCGTAAAGCCGAGCATCATCAGGGCGATGAGCGCGACGAGCGGCAGCACCAGATGCCCCTGCCGTTTGACGACGGCAAGCGCGTCGGGGATGTTCTCCTTTGACAGGCCGGAAAGCCCCAGCCGCTTCGCCTCAAAATGGACGCTCATCAGAATGCCCAAATAATAGAGGAAAGCGGGAAGGATTGCCGCCACCATGACCTTGGTGTAGCTCATGTTGAGGAATTCCGCCATGACAAAGCCGACCGCGCCCATGATGGGCGGACAGAACTGCCCGCCGGTCGATGCCGTCGCCTCGACCGCGCCCGCGAATTCGGCCTTGTAGCCCGTCCGCTTCATCAGCGGGATGGTGATCGTGCCCGTGGTCGCCACGTTCGCGACCGCCGAGCCGTTGATCATGCCCATGAGCGCGGAGGCGAGCACGGCGACTTTTGCCGGTCCGCCCGGTGTCTGCCCGACCAGCGTCAGCGAGAAGTCGTTGATGAACTGCGAGAAGCCCGAATGCTTGAGGAACGCGCCGAACACGACGAAAAGGAAGATGTACGTCGCCGAAACGCCGACCCCCACGCCGAGGATGCCCTGCGTACCCCAGAACTGCGTGATCAGCACGCGCTTGAGCGTGAAGCCGTTATGCCCCAGCTGCCCCGGAATCCACTGGCCGAAGCAGTTGTACAGGAGGAAGACCGCCGCGAGGATGGCGAGGTTGGGGCTGGTGCGCCGCGCCGCCTCAAACACGACGAGCAGCGCGACCGCCGCCACGACCAGCTGCGCCGTGTTCACGCGCCCGCCGGTGCGCGCGATGCCCGTGTAGGCGGCGACAAAATACCCGAACGCCCCGACCGCGACCGCGATGAGCGCGATGTCGTAGGCGGGCGGAACGCGGCGGATGCGCCGCTCGCGCTTGTGCGCGGGGTAGAGCAGGAACGTAAAGAGCAGCAGGAACATCGTGTGGAACGCGCGCAGGTTCACCGCGCTCATAATGCCCACGGTCGAAAAATACAGCTGGAACGCCGTCCAGGCGCAGAGCAGCACCGTCACCGCAATGCCGGTCGCACCCGTGTATGTCCGCGTGCGCGAGTCGGAGTCGGTCTGTTCAAGGAGTTCCTGCGCCGTCTGTTCGGTGTCCGCGTCGGTCGGTAGGTCGGGGGAAGTCATAGGCTACAGCATAAGACAATGCGCGGAAAAAAGCAAGGTTGC
>CAZSOK010000178.1:0-3076 GCA_964608445.1 uncultured Treponema sp.
ACAAAGCTTACGCCCGAATTTTCGTACAACGCCTGCGCCACTTTTTCCAGCGTCGCCTCGGTGATGTAGCCTCTCAGTTTTATCGTGTACGTGTGCAATGAATTCGCGCAGGATTTTATCGCGTCGTACACCGTGGCGGCCGTCGCATCCTTCGTTACCGAAAATTCCCACCTCGCGCCGAACGCCATATCCTCCACGCCGAAAGTCTTTGGCACGTCCGCATCCCAACCGAGAAAACGGTGGTCATCCCGCGAAGGATTCGTCGGCACTTCCACGCTTGCGCCATATTTTCCGCTCATGATTTTTGTTTCGCTTCCGTCGCCGAATTTTCCGCCGCCCGCGTTGAATGTCAGCGTTGTCCTGATTCTTTTGTAAAGAATTTCAATTTGCGTCGAGCCGTCGGCCGATATTTCTTTCTGCGCGAAACCGTCCGCCGCAAATCCTTCATATTCTTTTGGCGCGGCAGCCGTCATTTCTTCGGGAAAGCCATACAGTTTTTCGGTTTCCGCCGTTTCGTAGGATTCCAAATCCGAAAGCCCTTCGAGCTTGTGCGTGACGGAATACGCCTTCATGCCGACCAATTCTTCCTGCCCAATCGCATGCGCAAGGCGAATCGAATTTCCGTCAAAGACAATTGTGTAGACCTTGCAATCCTCAAACGCGGCGATTTTTTCTTTGAGCGGAAAGGCCGTAGTGCCGAGCGCTTCCCGCACGGAATACGCGTCCAAATTGTCAAAATTCTTTTTTTGTATTTCGTAGCACGCGGATTTTCCGGGGTTTATGATTGCGCTTGCCGCGCTTCCGGCGTTGCACGGGCTTATCACGAAATTCTCGCTCATGAATTGAATCGCCTTTTCGCCAGCGTTTTGCAAGATGACAAAGCATGAGGAAAGCGCGATGCTTTTTGGGAAAAAAATCGTCTGCGGCGACTCCTCATGTGCGGAAGTGGCGAGCAGGAATGCGCAGGAGTTGTCGTAGAACGGAATTTTCACGCCGGAATTTTGTTCGAGCGAAATCAAAAAGGTGTAATAAAAAACCGCCTCGCCGATTTGCTCGGTCTCAAAAGACGCGCTCTCGTTCGCGGGAATTTGCGCCACAAGGTTCTGCCGCTCGATGTCGCTGTAAATGCAAATTTCGTGCGGCGACTTTGACTGCACGAGGATTTTCGCCGTGGGCTTTGGATTTGCCGCCGGATTTTTGACTTCCTCTTTTTTGTCATCGACATAATCATCGCCGCCATCGCTCGAATTGCTGCACGAAAAAAACGCGACTGCGACAAACGCCGCAAAAACAAAAAAGAATTTTGGAAGAAATTTTCTCATATACCGCCCCCATGCTTAATTTAAAAATTCAAAAGAACAGCATTGCGAGTTTTGCTTGCAAGACTTGTCAAGAAAGCCACAAATATGCGACGCTTTGTCGAACCTGCCCGGACAACCCAATGCAATGTTTTCCCGAAAGCAAGAACGCCTTCGGGAAAAATTTAGAAATAAATTATTGCAAGTCGGACAAATCTTCAATTTGTTTGAGCGTGAATTTTGGAGGCTCTTTGCTTGTGGAAGTGTCCGTTCCCGTGATTTCTACGACATACACTTTTCCGCTTTCCATGCTGACAGCGGAACCGTCCTCGTTTTTTGCGTCGCACAGATATTTTCCGTTAGACCACGCCGTAGAATCCACCGCGAGCGCAGAAAGACTTGTGCCTTTTGTAAATCCCGTAAAGTATCCCTGGCTTCCATTGTTCAAAACAAAGTCGGCGGATGTGCTTGAGAATTCCGCCAATCTTGTATCGCCGTTGTAAATGAAAAGCCCTTTTCCGCTGCTGTTTATCACTTTAACAATCGGGTCGCTTTTTGCCGATGCGCTGTTTTCGATGCCCGTCAAGTTCGTGTCTCGTCTCGTATTGCCAGATGTGAGCATAAAAGAATCATTTTGCGCATTGTCAGAATAAGGATTTATAGCGAGCACAATGCCATTGAGTTTAATTTCTTCTTCGTAAATAATCCTGTATGAGTAAGTCTTGTTCAATTCGACGGGAACGGTGACTTGCTGCATATTTGGTTGGATGACGGCATAGGTTTGGCTTTCGTCCAGATTTTTAATCTGAACCCAATATCGAGTCTTGTTGTTGAAAGTCCATTTTCCTGCGCCTGTCAGATTGCTGGGCGAAAGTTTTATCGTGTAACTTTGCGTATCTGAATAATACGTCCGCGCCGAAACTTGGGTTGCCTGTTGGGGAGCATTTTCATAAGCGGATTTGCATATTCCAATCAAAGTGTGGAATTTGTCTGGCTCAAGCTTGACTCGTATGGAACTTCCTTCGGCGACTGTTCCCACATAATTTTTGCCTTCAACTGAACCGTCAAAAACAAGGATGCTTTCAGTAGTCAGCAGGTTTTCTATTTTCAGCGTTCCGTTCGGACTTTCTTTTCCTGTCGGATAGCTTTCGAATTCCGCGAAGACCGTGCCGGAATAATCGTTGCCATCGCCGGAATCGTAATCATCATCGCTATTGACTCTCACCGTGTTTCCGTTGTTGCACGAAAAGGCGAGCAGCGATGCCGCGAGAATCGCGCACGAGGCTTTGGCTAAAGGCCGAGCGCGATGTAACAGAAAATGGGGGGGGTAGAAGATGTTTCATAATTTTTCCTCTCTATAAAAAAGATTTGTAAAGCATTGTAGCACAAATTTTGCGTTTTGGAAAGTGCGTTTATTACTTCCCATAAAAACAAGAATTCCCTCGGCAAAACAAGTCTTCCCGTACACCCTCTTGACAAGCACCAGCAGGTCGCCGTTGCGGTGGTTGTACCGCCACCGCTTGAAACTTCGTTGCGAACGCGCGCACTTTCAAGTGCGGCACGAATTTGTCAGAACGGCAACCGCCGAGCTTCGCGAGCCGCCTCTTGGCGAAGCGCCCGTTATGACTTGCATATCCTCATGTACGCTGAACCGCACAAAAAACTGGACTGTATTTTTCCGCAAACCATACTGGATGCGCCGGCAATCCTTACTGGATGGACAATCCATCCAGTAAGGAATTTTCCTCCGTCTGGCTGGTTTTTAAATCCATGCAGCC
>CAZSOK010000179.1:0-1436 GCA_964608445.1 uncultured Treponema sp.
GAGGGGGTAGCGGAAGCCCCGTCAGGGGCTGGAGCGAGGGGGAGACTTCCCCCGCCGTAACCGAAAGCGTCCGTGCATCTGGGCGGGCTTCCGTTGTCCTTGGGGTGCGGCCTCTATTGAAAAAAGTCGGCAACTGTGCTACCGTCGTTGTATCGAGGTGAAAGCATGGCGAAAGATTTGGACTGGGCGAATTTGCCGTTCGGGTACCGGGAGACGGACAAGAGTTTTGTGGCGCACTGGAAGGACGGTGCGTGGGATGCGGGCGAGCTGACGGGCAACCATACCGTCACGATTTCTGAGTGCGCGGGGGTCTTGCAGTACGCGCAGACGTGCTTTGAGGGGCTGAAGGCGTACACGACGGCGGACGGAAAAGTCGTCACGTTCCGCCCCGACCTGAACGCGGATCGCATGAAGGACAGCTGCGAGCGGCTTGAGATGCCCGTGTTTCCCAAAGACCGCTTCATTCAGGCGGTGATTGACACGGTAAAGGCGAACATTGACTGGGTTCCGCCCTACGGCAGCGGCGCGACGCTGTATATCCGTCCGTATATGTTCGGGTCAAGCAGCGTCATCGGCGTGAAGCCTGCGGACGAATACCAGTTCAGGATTCTGGTAACGCCGGTCGGTCCGTATTTCAAGGGCGGCGTCAAGCCGATTGTCGTCCGCCTGTCTGACCGCGACCGCGCCGCGCCCCACGGAACGGGCGACATCAAGGCGGGGCTGAACTACGCGATGAGCCTGCACAATATCGTTGACGCGCACCAGAAAGGCTTTGCGGAGAATATGTACACCGACCCCGCGACGCACACGTATATTGAAGAGACGGGCGGCGCGAATATCCTGTTCGTCACCAAGGACGGCAAACTGGTCACGCCTAAGTCGGGCAGCATCCTGCCTTCGATCACGCGGCGTTCGCTCGTGCAGGTGGCAAAGGATTACCTCGGCATGACGGTGGAGGAACGCGCCGTGCACAAGGACGAGCTGGCGGATTTTGCGGAAGTCGGCCTGTGCGGCACGGCGGCGGTCATCAGCCCGATCGGAAAGATTGACGACCACGGGACGGTCATCACCGTGCCGAGCGGCATGGACGCAATCGGTCCGGTGCTGGGCAAACTGCGCGAGACACTCACCGGCATACAGATGGGCACGGAAAAAGCACCCGCAGGCTGGATTTACGCGATCCAATGAGCCACGTCGATTACAAAACGAGCGGCACGTGCGCCAAGATGATTCATTTTGACCGCGATGCCGACGGGCGCATTCACCATATTACTTTTGACGGCGGCTGCAACGGCAACCTTAAGGCCGTCGGCCTGCTGTGCGAGGGCATGACGGCGGCGGAGATTGCCGCCAAACTCGCGGGCAACCAGTGCGGCAGCAAAGGCACGTCCTGCGCCGACCAGCTTGCCAAAGCCGTGCTGAACGGCTAGCTTCTG
>CAZSOK010000179.1:1536-2997 GCA_964608445.1 uncultured Treponema sp.
CCAATGCCAAAGGGGTTTGGCGAGGGCGTTGCTGAACGGCTGCGGGCGGGAAAAGTCGGGGAGCCAGCTGGTGTCGTCGGTCAGTTCCTGGTAGAAAAGGTACGAAAAATCGTATGCGGCGATAAGGTCGCGCAAGTCCGCGTCCTCCTGCCGGCTGACCAGGCGGTTCTCAATGGCGCGGAGGGCTTTGCTCCGTTTTGCCGCGTCCTGCGCGTCGGTCTGGAACGGCACGGGCGTGTACTGCGACATGAGCGAGATGACCGCCCTGCCGTCGGCGTTCTGCTTGAGCCAGTCCAGGACTTCCGCCGTCTCATCAAACCGTCCGGGCAGAAAAAGATGCCGGACAATCACGCCTTGCAGCAGTTTTTCCTTGGTCACGCCGTCTTTTGCCGATTCCACGATACGCAGCGGATTGTGGCGGATCATCCATAAAACCGATTCCTTCGCGCGCTCGCCGTAGTCTGCCGCGGCGCACAGTCCGGCAGAAAGCGCGGGGCTGAGCGTCTTCAGGTCGGGAAGGTACACCTGCACCAGCCCGTCCAGCAGCGCGAGCGTCTGCGGGCTGTCATAGCCGCTCGCATTCCAGCAGACCGGGAGCGCAAGCCCGCGCGCCCGCGCCCGTGCCAGTCCGTCCACCAGCGCGGGAATATGATGCGAGCCGGTCACGATGTTGATGTTCTCCGCGCCCGCGTCCTGCAAGCGCAGGCAGATTTCGGCGAATTCCTCCGTGCTGACGGCGCGTCCCATGCCGCGCTGGCTAATCTGATAGTTCTGGCAGAACGCGCAGCGCAGGTTGCAGCCCGTCAGGAACACCGTGCCGCTCCCGCCGTGCACCGTAATCAGCGGCTCCTCGCCAAAGTGCAGGCAGGCAAGCGCAAGGCGCAGCTCGTCGCTTTCGCCGCAGAAACCGCGCCCGCCGTCCGTGCGGTCGGCATTGCAGGCACGGGGGCATTGCGTGCAGGACGCGTAGCCGCCGCCCATTACAGCGCGCCTTTTGCGACGATGACCGCCATCATGGCTTCCAGCGCGTCGAGCGGCAGGTCGGCGGCCTCGCAGTTCACCAGCTCTTGCAGCTGGCAGAAATCGTCGTGCGAGAGTGCGTCGAGCCATTCGTCATCGCCATCGCCCGACAAAAACGCATGGAACGCGGCAAGCCGGTGCAGGTTCGCCTCCGACGGCTCGTTCGCGGCATCGGCAGACGGCACGACATACGCCTGCTGCCAGTAATCGGCGACGGACTGGGGCAGCGCGCCGAGCGATCGGTTGTACCGTTCCAGCAGCGCGCCCACATTCCGGCACGCACGCAGCCCGTCGTACCGCCCGCCATTGTCCGCCCGCTCATGCCTGATGATTTTTTTTGCGTCCGCAAGGAATTGTTCTGTCTCAGTCATGCCACCAGTATACCGCGAAACGCCACGCCGGGGGAAGTCTCCCCCTCGCTCCAGCCCCTGCGGGTCTTCC
>CAZSOK010000180.1:0-2991 GCA_964608445.1 uncultured Treponema sp.
CCTTTCCTGAGGATTTTGCCCGTGCCTGGCGCTGCTGCGGCACTTTTTCCTTGCCAACGGACGCGGTTTCGGTGTATCTTTAGGGTATGGAACAGAACGAGAAAATCAGGAGCACGACGGTCATTGCGGTCAGGCGTGACGGAAGGGTCGCGATGGCGGGCGACGGTCAGGTGACGGCAGGGAATACGGTGGTCAAGGGAAACGCGCACAAGGTCCGCAAAATCTACAACGGCAAGGTGCTGGCGGGCTTTGCGGGGTCGGTGGCGGACGCGCTGACGCTGTTCGACAAATTCGAGGAGAAACTCAAGGAATACAACGGCGACATCATGCGCTCGGCGGTGGAGCTGGCAAAGCTGTGGCGCACCGAGCGCACGTACCAGAAGCTGGAGGCGATGCTGCTGGTGGCGAACGCCGACTGCATCCTGCTCATCAGCGGCGACGGGAACGTGATCGAGCCGGAGAACGACGTGTGCGCGATCGGTTCGGGCGGGAACTACGCCTATGCGGCGGCGCTGGCATACCTTGACGGCGGCACGATGGGCGCGCGCGAGATTGCGGAGAAATCGCTCGGCATTGCGGGGCGCATCTGCATTTATACCAACAACACCATCACTGTGGAGGAAGCATAATGGCACTGACAGGACTGACACCGAAGCAAATCGTCGCCAGACTGGACGCATATATCATCGGGCAGAAAGAGGCGAAGAAGGCGGTGGCGATTGCCCTGCGCAACCGCGAGCGTCGCCTGCACCTTGCGGAGGATATCCGGGACGAGGTTGCGCCCAAGAACATTCTGATGATGGGGCCGACGGGGGTCGGCAAGACGGAGATCGCGCGGCGGCTGGCAAAGCTGGTGAGCGCGCCGTTCCTGAAAGTCGAGGCGACCAAGTACACCGAAGTGGGCTACGTGGGGCGTGACGTGGAGAGCATGGTGCGCGACCTGATGGCGGTCAGCTACATGAACGTCAAGTCCGAGATGGAGGAGTCGCTGCGCGAATCGTGCAAGCCTAAGGTGGAGGAGAAGCTGCTCGACCTGCTCCTTCCCGGATCGGGCGCGCAGAAAAAGGACAAGAAACCCTCCGCGCCGGCAGAGCAGGGGAACGCGCTTCCCGATGTTGCGATCGCGGCGCAGGACGGCAATTCCACCCGCGAGAAGTTCCGGCAGATGCTGCGCGACGGCACGCTTGAGGAGCGCGAGGTGGAGGTGACCGTGGAGCGCACGAACCGCATACCGAGCATGGGCATCATTGCGGGCGGCAACATGGAGGACTTGCAGAGCGGCATGGAGGACCTGACGCAGATGCTCACGGGCGGACGCTACAAGAAACGGCACGTCTCCGTGCGCGAGGCGCGCAAGATCATCACCGAGGAGACGCTGGGCGCGATGATCGATGCCGACAAGGTTGCGGACGAGGCGAAACGCCGCGTGGAGCAGAGCGGCATTATTTTTATCGATGAGATCGACAAGATTGCCGTCAAGAGCGGGCAGTCGCACGGGCAGGACGTGAGCCGCGAGGGCGTGCAGCGCGACATCCTGCCGATCGTGGAAGGCTCAAAGGTCAACACGCGCTACGGCGTGGTGGACACGACGCATATCCTGTTCGTGGCGGCGGGCGCGTTCAGCGTCGCCGCGCCGGGCGACCTCATCCCTGAGTTGCAGGGACGCTTTCCCCTGCGCGTGGAGCTGGACAGCCTGAGCAAGGACGACTTCAAGCGCATCCTGACCGAGCCGAAGAACGCGCTCACCAGGCAGTACAGCGCGCTGTTGCAGACCGAGGGCGTGACGCTCACGTTTACCGACGATGCGATTGACCGTATGGCGGGCATTGCCGAGGAAGTGAACGGCCGCAGCGAGAATATCGGCGCGCGCCGCCTGCATACGATTATGGAAAAAGTGACCGAAGAGATCAGTTTTGACGCTGACGAGCATAACGGCGAGACGGTCATCGTTGACCAGGCGTTCGTGGAGGACAAGCTCAAGGACATCAGCACGGATCAGGATCTGACGCGCTATATCCTGTAGTCATTCGTGCGGAGAGGGGCATACCCCGACGCTCGCGCAGGAAACTGCGTTGCGAATAGTCTCGCCATAAAGGGGATAAGCCCCGACTGCGATACCTTATGAGAGCGACAGACCTCGATGCTCAGCGTCGGGGTTTGTCGTTTTTGAGCCGGGTATGTCGGTGTTGCCGTCCGACTGCGGCTCTGCCGCGCCCTCGCCCGCATCCGTCTTTCCCGCCGCCGCTTGCAGTGCCTGCGCGACGTTTTCTTCCCGCGTCAGTTCGAGGAATGTCCGCATTTGGTTGCGGTTGAACAGCAGTTTTACCGGCGTTGAAGTGCGCGTGCGCTCGTCATCGACGGGATTGTGCAGGGTGCTTTTCGTTTCGGGAACGGTGATGATGAAGTAGGGCGACTGCCCCACGAACACGTACCCGCAGGTGATGACCGGCTCATAGGGAATGTCGCCGAGCAGGTTTCTTACTATATAGTGCACGGGGATTTTTCCGTAGGCGTGCGCATATTTCGTCTTTTTTGCCACGAGCGTCTTTGCCTCAAACGCCGCGTCGTATTGCTCGAACGCCGCCTGCAAGTCCCGCAGGGCAGCCTGGTCGAACGTAAGGTAGCGGCTGCCTTTTGTGTCGAGCGTGAGGCCGACTTCCTGGTACTTCGGCTCGTAGAAAATCTCTACCGGCTCAACGTTGACTTTCGTGTTCAGGTAATTGTAGCGGAACACCGAAAAATCCGCCAGCGTGACCGTCCGCGTCACTTTCTTGGAGAACAGCGACGGCCGTTTTTTGCGCGCGCTCTGGGGAATCGCCGTCGGCTCGTATACGTCTGCCGTCTCCGTCTTCGCGCAGTACGCCGCCGCTGACAGCACCAGAAAACAAATTGCACCGATTGCCGTTTTTTTCACCCGCTGCTCCTTTCCGCTGCTGTGGCGGAACATATCCAGTATAGCATGTTTTTCCGCGCCTGTCATCCCGTGTGCCG
>CAZSOK010000181.1:0-2987 GCA_964608445.1 uncultured Treponema sp.
AACGTAAACGTATTTCCGCAAATACGCATGCGTTTTTCCCGAAATATGCGCACGTATTTCCGCATACAAATTCGGCGCGGGCGCGGAAAGGCGGCGCGTCTGCCTTTTTACTGTTTTATGAGGCACGCATCAACAGCTCTGCTAGACTAGGGCATATAACGTGTGAAAGTTCTTTCGGCTCAATTTTTTTCAGTCCGCCGCCATATATTCTGCCCTCACGCTCAAGATTACTCGCTGTTATATGAGTAAGTATCTCCCAAACTTCATGCAAAATATCCGGCGATTGGGCAATCGCACTGGTGAGCATTTCTTTGGGATACAGCATTAAATATGAATTTGTGGCTATTGCAGTCGTATGGTTTAGAATAAACCGGAACGGTGCGGCGTGTCCGTTGTTTCCTCTGCCCATATACGAGCACAAGAAGGGCGTTGCAGATCTGCTTTCTTGGTAATACCAAACCTTGCGATTTTTGCACAAATACTTCTGCGCTGTAGTATCAATGCCGCTGCTCAAATAATTCCAGATGGAAGGATGATATTTTTTTACTTCGTCTTCCGGGAGCGTGCAGCTAAGCAAGAAATACTGGGTATCTAGGCACGGGTTTCCGTGTTTGTCGCCGAACACTTCATTGCATGTTAAGTGGCGGGGGCTTGGCAAAATTGGCGTAAAGAAATGCATGTCGAGGTCACGTTCTTCAATTTGTTCTTTAGACAAAATGAAGAAATCGTTATCCCCCGTTGCAAGTCCGCGTTTTATTGTGAAGAAATCACCTAATGTCGGAATGTGAGTATTTTGGGATTGTTCATAGTTGTTTGTGTCACGGGGAAAGCAAGTCCATTTTCTGCATTTCTCCAGGGTGCGTTTTCTCACATTTCGGCTAACCTCTGGTTCTTCAAGCGTACCGCCATAAGAGAATTCAACATCATAATTATCTGCCGTTGTTTCATTTCTAAACCATACCACACAAGAAGAGACCAAGGCATCATCAAATTTACAGTTTTCGGGATTGTATCTATGAATTCTGAGTAGATGAACTTTGTTTAACAGGTACTCCTTCAGTTCGCCGCCATAATTAACATCCA
The DNA here is from genome assembly GCA_964608445.1 of uncultured Treponema sp. Lineage (GTDB taxonomy): Bacteria > Spirochaetota > Spirochaetia > Treponematales > Treponemataceae > Treponema_D. The sequence goes on from CAZSOK010000181.1 coordinate 1,084, forward strand.
TGAATTCACTTGGAATAAGCCAGCCACAAATGGCGTTGGGGGCAAGCCATTTGTGCGCAGATAAAATAAAGTAACAGTATAGTCCTGCAAGTCCCGAAAGCGATATCCCCGTTTCTTTTTTGGTCATAACTGAAAGCCGGGACTTTTGCTCTTGATCAATATAATGGTGTCGTACATACGGCGGATTGCTAATTAAAAGATTTACCTTTTTGAGAGATTCCATTTCAGTAAAGTCGCCGCTTACCAAATTGATGTTTGTGCTAGCCCAAAGTTCGTTTGCGGCGGAAAAGAAATCTTTGTCAAGTTCAATTCCCATTGCGGCATCTATGATTTTGTCTTGTTTGCCGCACTCTGATAGAAGGGCGGAATAAAACGCTCCCGTGCCAAACGCTGGCTCCAAAAAGGATATTTCGTTTTTATCCTGCAACGTTAAGCCGAAGGACATTATTTCTTGGGCTAATTCATAGGGGGTTGCGAACTGCCCAAACCGTCTGCGGCTTTCAATACTTTTGCTTTTGTCAATGGCGGCTTGCAATCGCATCCTTTTAGTTTCCATTGCGTTCAAATCCCCAGTTGCTCCAAATCGCTTATTCTGTGTTCCCATATCCAATCAATTCCTTCTGCGGCTTCGTAACCTAAATATCCCGAATCAAAGTAGCCGCATAAAAACAGACTGTAAGATACCGTATTGCCATACGTATTTTTCAGTTGCTGCATTTTGGCAGCTTCTTCTTTACGACGCTTGTTTACGTTGGTAAAATCTCCGGCTGATTTTGCTTCAATAAGAAGCGGAAAATCTCCATTGTGCGCCGATTTGGGAAGGACAACCACATCAACGGGAATGTTGATTTTGTTCTCCGAGCCCTCAGCAACTAATACGGGAACATTGGTATGGAACGAGAATGTTCCCGCCACCATTTTGTTGTATTTCGTTCCGGCACTTGCCTCGGTATATCCCCTGTCTTGCAAAAAACATGCTATTGCTGCAAGCTGGCGTTTCTCTTGGGCATTTCGGATAATCGGATCAGCTACTGCGCCACACAACCTGTCTGCAACAACGGTTGCGGATCGCTGAACTTCCTGTTCGGTTGGCTCGCGTCTTTCTGGTAGCCACACAAATATGTCTGGGTCTGCCATTCTATTGATAGTCCGCGCCATTTTTGAAAGCTCGTCAGACAACTTTTTTGCAGCCATCCGGGGTGAAACACGAGGATTTTCTGTATTTTCCATGTTTTCCACTAAACTTTTAGTTACGCCTGCCAAGCCGACAAGTCGATCTCTTGCGATAGGAGGACAGGTGACCATTCTTAATATCGGCAAGACTTCCGGGTGATTTTTCAGCAGCTCCACTGATATATTCCGCAAATAGTCCGTGTCAACGAGAGCCCGCTCAACGCTGCTTGCCGTTGCCGCGCGTGTTTTTCTAAACGCTTTGGGAGCAAACTCCATGAACCAACTATTATACAGATCTACAGATTGCAGAATATCATTTTTCCAAAGATCGGGTTTATCTCTGTTGATGCGCATACAACCTCCCCTTAAAGTATCTCTTTTGCTCATTCCCTAATGCAACGCATAAATCCTTTTCCTTCATGTTTATCAGAATGCTCCATGATTTTTTAACAGCCGACTGTTGTATCATTCACCCCAATAGTAAGTTTATCCATTCCGTAAAAAATGAATTCATTCAGCCGCTGACGGCAAGAACAGTATAGTATGCTTTTTTGTGTTTTTCAATGAGATATACGAATGCTTGAAACAGAACCTTCCTTTGTCTACAATAGAGTTTGAAAATCGCAAAGGAAATCGAGGTAAAAATATGGACTTAAAAGCGTTTCAAGATTTTGAGTTGCACTCGAAAGTGCCTGAAGAAATCATTAGAAAATACGAAGGGAAAATCCCTG
>CAZSOK010000182.1:0-2952 GCA_964608445.1 uncultured Treponema sp.
GACCGCTTTCCGTGAGCGTACCGTCCAAATCAAAAAAGACGAACTGCTGTTTCATACGCGCCTGAAAACCATCGCCCTGCTGTCAGTGGTGGAACAGGCGCACGCCCGTAAAGCACATGACCATGCCGTACTTGTTGCAGGTTTCGATAACGTTGTCGTCACGAACGCTGCCGCCCGGCTGCGCAATCACGCTCACGCCGCTTTTGTGCGCGCGCTCGATGTTGTCGCCGAACGGAAAGAACGCGTCGCTTCCGAGCGCGACGCCGGTATTCTTGTCAAGCCAGGCGCGCTTTTCCTCGCGGGTGAACACGGCGGGCTTTTCGGCAAAAATCGTCTGCCAGGTGCCTTCCGCCAGCACGTCCTCGTACTCGTCGCCGATGTACACGTCAATCGCGTTGTCCCGGTCGGCGCGCTTAATGCCGTCCACGAAAGTAAGGCCGAGCACCTGCGGACTTTGGCGCAGCCACCAGTTGTCGGCTTTCTGCCCCGCAAGGCGCGTGCAATGGATGCGGCTCTGCTGCCCCGCCCCAATGCCGATTGCCTGCCCGTCCTTCACGTAGCACACGGAATTCGACTGCGTGTATTTCAGCACGATTTGCGCGATGAGCAGGTCATGCTTTTCGTCGTCGGTCAGCGTCTTTTTTTCGGTCACCACGTTCGTCAGAATCGATTCGTCCAGCGCAAGGAAATTGTGTCCCTGCTCAAACGTAATGCCGAACACCTGCTTGGTTTCCGTCGCCGGAGGAACATAATCCGGGTCGATCCGCAGTATGCAGTACGCGCCTTTTTTCTTGGCTTTCAGGATCGCGAGCGCGTCGTCGTCATAGCCGGGCGCGATAATGCCGTCGGACACTTCCTTTGCAATCAGCTGCGCGGTCGCCTTGTCGCACGGATCGGACAGCGCGATAAAATCACCGAACGAACTCATGCGGTCCGCACCGCGCGCGCGCGCATAGGCGCAGGCAAGCGGCGTGAGCGCAATCGCCCCGTCCACGAAATACATTTTTTTGAGCGTGTCGGAAAGCGGCTTTCCCACCGCCGCGCCCGCCGGAGACACGTGCTTGAAACTCGTCGCTGCCGGAAGTCCCGTCGCCGCCTTGAGTTCCTTGACCAGCTGCCAGCCGTTGAGCGCGTCAAGCAGGTTGATATATCCGGGCGTTCCGTTCACGACCGAAACGGGCAAATCGCCCCCGTCCACATACACCCGCGCCGGCTTCTGGTTCGGGTTACAGCCATATTTCAATGCAAGTTCTTTCATACGGAAAAGTATAATGAAAAAAAAAGAAAGGGGGAAGTCTCACGGCAACAGGACGACACGAATGTCGTTCCCGCCGCCGCGAGCAATCATCGGATTGACGTGTCCGCGCACGGACAGACGCGCCGCCGTCGGAAGCAAAACTCCCTGCGGCGGCGCATGTTCGGTATGCCTTATACCAAGCCCTGCGCCATCATCGCGCGCGCCACTTTAAGGAATCCGTAGATGTTCGCGCCGGAAACGTAATCCGCTTTGGTCGCGTATTTTTCGGCAGTCGCATAGGCGTTGTCGTGGATGTTCGTCATAATCTGCTTGAGCTTCGCGTCCACTTCCTCGCGCGTCCAAGACAGACGCTCCGAGTTCTGGCTCATCTCCAGGCCGGAGACCGCCACGCCGCCCGCATTCGCAGCCTTGCCCGGTCCGAACAGCACGCCCGCTTTCTGCAACTCGGCAATCGCGTCCGCACGGGTCGGCATATTCGCGCCCTCGGCAACCAGCTTCACGCCGTTCGCCACCAGTTTTTTCGCGTCCTCAAGATAGATTTCGTCCTGCGTCGCGCACGGGAACGCAAGGTCGGCCTTCACGCCCCACGGCTTTTCGCCCTTGAAGAATTTTGCCTGCGGATATTTCTTCACGTACTCGTCGATTTTCTTGTGCGCCGCGCGGAATTCCATGACGAACGCCAGTTTCTCCGCGTCGATGCCCGCCTCGTCCAGAATGTAGCCGCTCGAATCGGACAGCGTGATGACCTTGCCACCCAGCTCCGTGATTTTCTCGCACGCGTACTGCGCCACGTTGCCGTCGCCGGAAATAATCGCCGTCTTGCCCTTGAAGTCCGTTCCCGCCGCCTTGAGCATACACTCGGCAAAGTAAATCAGACCGTAGCCCGTCGCCTCCGGGCGAATCAGCGAGCCGCCGAAATCAAGCCCCTTGCCCGTCAGCACGCCCGTAAAGTCGTTCACGATGCGCTTGTACTGACCGAACATCCACGCTACTTCGCGCCCGCCCACGCCCTTGTCGCCGGCAGGAACGTCCGTGTTCGCGCCGATATGGCGGTACAGTTCCGTCATGAATGACTGGCAGAAGCGCATCACCTCGCCGTCACTCTTTCCGTGCGGGTCAAAGTCAGAGCCGCCCTTGCCGCCGCCCATCGGAAGCGTCGTCAGGCTGTTCTTCAGCACCTGCTCGAATCCCAGGAATTTCAGCACGTCAAGCCCCACTTCGGGAGAAAAGCGCAGACCGCCCTTGTACGGACCAATCGCGCTGTTGAACTGCACGCGGAAACCACGGTTCACGTGCGCCTTGCCCTGGTCGTCCGTCCACGGCACACGGAACATAACGATACGCTCCGGCTCGACGAACCGCTCAAGCACCGCAGTCGTCTCAAGCTCCGGCATCGTGTCCACCACCGGAGAAAGCGTCTCCAAAACAAGCCCCGCCGCCTGCAAAAAATGCTCCTGGTCGGCATAACGCGCCTGCAAGTCTTCCCAAACGCGCTTACAATACGCGTTCTTCACCGCAAAAGATTTGATAGCCATGTTTTACTCCTTACTCGGCCAAAATATGCACAAAAAAAGCGCCATACACAAACCCCGACCGCCCCTATGGGCGCGCCCAAAGCCTTATGTATGACGCCGTTGTCATGCCGTTACTATACAGCAGAATAAAAAAAATGTCCAGTCCCGGCGGGGGAAAGC
>CAZSOK010000183.1:0-2928 GCA_964608445.1 uncultured Treponema sp.
ATCTCCCCCAAATAATCATCCGGGTTCAGCGAAATGCTCGTAATGGGATACTCGATGATGTACTGCTGCAACGATTTGTTATTTGGGTCTTGGTAATCATAGACGGACAGCCGCGGCTTGGTATTGTCGGAATCCTCTTCATCACCGCCAGTCAAATTCTCTTGCAGTTTGGCCACGTTCAGGTAGTCATTGAACGCGACGGTGTAACCGCCGAACGGAATGGAATACTTTGCGTCGCCCGGCTTGACGACGACTTTTTTCGGCTCGGAAAGATTCTGCAAATCGCTGCAAGCAAAAAAGAACACGACCAGACACAGCACACTTGTGGCAACCACTAACAATCTTTTCATCTTTATACTCCAAATAACACTACTCTATTAGTACCCCCCCCCATGACCATATTGCCACGGGGAGCTTTACCGTATTTTTTCGGACTTACCGTCCGCCGTCATTTTTTCATCTTGGCGAACGCGGCGGCAAACGGGTTGTAGCTCATGCCGTCGTCGCTGCCGTAATCGCGGCGGGGGCGGTTCGCGTTGCCCGCGCCTTTTTTGACGACCACCACTTTCTTGCCGCGTCCTGCGCCCGCCTTTTCCGCCGTCGCGCTGCCCGTGCTCACGCCCGCAAGCCGCTGCCCCGCGTCGCTTTTCAGGCTCAGGCTGATTCGCTTGCGGTCGGTGTCGAGCGCAATGATCGTGAATTCCTTCACGTCGCCCACTTTGATGATGTCCATCGGGTCAGAGACAAAGCGGTCGCTCAGCTCGCTGATGTGGATCAGCGCCGTCTCATGCAGCCCGATGTCCACGAACGCGCCGAAATCGACCACGTTCTTGATTTTGCCGGTCACTTTCATGCCCACGGTCAAATCGCCAAACGCCACCACGCCTTTCTGCATAATCGGCGCGGGATAGCCGTCGCGCGGGTCGCGGTTCGGCTTGCCCAGCTCGTCGATGATGTCGTTCAGCGTCGTCTCGCCAATACCATACGTTTCGACCAGCTTCTGCTTTAGGTCGGCAGGCAGCGGCTTGTGTTCCTTGACGTAAGGCAAAATCTCACGCGCCACCGTATAGTTCTCCGGATGCACCCAGGTGTTGTCGAGCGGGTCGGCACTTTCGGGAATCTTGATGAAGCCCGCGCACTGCTCAAAGGCTTTCGGCCCCAAGCCGGGCACTTTCTTCAGGTCCTCGCGGCTCGTAATCTTTCCGTTCTTGTCGCGGTAGGAGACGATATTCTTTGCCGTTGCCGCGTTGATGCCGGAAACGTATTTGAGCAGCATATAACTCGCCGTGTTCAAATTCACGCCCACCCGGTTCACCACCGAGCCGACCACTTCGTCCAGCTGCTCCGCCAGTTTTTTCTGGTTCACGTCATGCTGGTACAAGCCCACGCCGATTGCCTTGGGGTCAATCTTGACGAGTTCCGCGAGCGGGTCTTGCAGGCGACGACCCATGCTGATTGCGCCGCGAATCGTCAAGTCAAGATCGGGAAATTCTTCGGTCGCCACGGGGCTTGCCGAATAGACGGACGCGCCGCTTTCGTCCACCACGGTGTACTGCACGTTGCTGCCCGCGTAATGCTCGCTGATTACCTTGCTGACGATTGCCTGCACTTCGGGGCTGCCCGTGCCGTTGCCCACCGCCACCACCTGAATGTCGTATTTGTCGATCGCTTCGGTCAGCTGCCGTTCCGCGTCGGCGGGATTCTGCACCTGAAAAATCTTGAAATAGCCCAGGTATTTTCCCGTCTCGTCAAGCGCGGCGCATTTTGTTCCCGTGCGGATGCCGGGGTCGATGCCAAGCACGCGGCTGCCCTTGATCGGCTGCGTCATCAGCAGGTTCTTCAAGTTCTCGCTGAAAATGCCGATGCCGTGGTCGTCCGCCTCGTCCGTCTCGTCGCTGCGGATTTCGCGCACGACGGCAGGGCTGAGCAGGCGCACCAAGCCGTCCTCTATCGCCTCGCGGTGGTACGTGTTGCTGATTGCCGTCCTTTTCTGCAAAAGCGCGACCGCCTCGTCCACCGGAACATCAATCGTCACGCCCAATGCGCCCTCGCGCTCGGCACGGTTTATTGCCAGAATGCGGTGCGGCTTTACCTGATTGAGCGGCTCGGTGTAGTCCCAGTACATTTTGTACGTGGACATTTTTTCCGCCGTCTCCGCGTCCTGCCCGTCAGGAACGATGCCTTTGGTGATGATGTTGCCGCTCGCCAGGTACAGTTTGTGTACGGCGGCGCGGTTCTCCGTGTCCTGTGAGACGCGCTCGGCAATGATATCCTTTGCGCCGGCGAGCGCGTCCTGCGCCGTCTCCACGTTGAGCGCGGCATCCTCGTTGTCGGTCTTGACGTATTTTTCGGCTTCCGCCGCAACCGCCGCGTCATCGTTTTCGCCAAGCATAAATTCGGCAAGCCCTTCAAGCCCTTTTTCCGCCGCAACCATGCCGCGCGTCTTCTTTTTCTTCTTAAACGGCGCCCACAAATCTTCCAGTTCGGTCAGCGTCTTTGCGCCCATGACCGCGTTGTACAGCGAATCGGTCAGCTTGCCCTGCGCAAAAATCCCCCGGACAATCTCCAGCCGACGTTCTTCCAGATTCTTATATGACTTGAACAGATGGTCGCAGTCCGTGACCTGCACTTCGTTCAGATTGTCGTGCTTTTCTTTCCGATAGCGGGAAATGAACGGAATAGTACACCCCTCGTTCACCAAGCCGATGACGGCACTCACCTGTGCCACGCGAATGTTCAGCTCATCCGCAATACGTTTCATAATCTCGACCTCGTTCACGGTGAGCGCGTCGATTGCCTCTTGTGAAAATTCCATAACGCAGACAGTGTAGCGGAAAACCGCGCTTTTGGCAATGCGCGTCGTGTGCGGCAGGCATTGTACGTTTTGTGCGATAATGACAGCACAAAGTCTGCTGTTGCAATATTCGT
>CAZSOK010000184.1:0-2843 GCA_964608445.1 uncultured Treponema sp.
CTTCCTTGTCCCGGCGCAATTTCTAACAAAACGTGCAGTTTGGGCGGATGCATACTGGTATCGCCATACGGGCTTCCGCCGCATATATTCCGTCAATTCGCGCCAGTCATGTGCAAGCATATTGAATTTTCTACCAAAATCGTGTATAGTAATTCCTGTGAAACCGTTGCTTAAATATCGTGGCGGGAAATCAAAGGAAATCCCGATCATTGAGAAACACATTCCTCTCTTTAACGGCAAATACATAGAGCCGTTTTTCGGCGGCGGCGCACTCTATTTTCATTTAGAACCAAAACAGGCACTCATCAATGACGTAAACACGAAACTCATGGATTTTTACAGCGGTGTCAAAACATACTATCCCAAACTGCGCGCGGAACTCGATGCCATCCAGACACAATACGAAACAAACCGCCGCGACTTCGATGCGCTCAAAGCACAGCATCCTGCCGAACGCGTCGAGGACAAAAACGAAGCCCTGTACTACGAAATCCGCGACATGTTCAACGGGATTGCGGACAAAAAATATACTGACGCGCTCCTGTACTTTTTCATCAATAAGACTGCTTATTCGGGCATGATACGCTACAACGCAAAGGGTGAATTCAATGTGCCGTTCGGACGCTATCCGCATCTAAACACCGCTCTTGTTACGAAAGAACACAACGAACTGCTGAATGCGACGGAAATTTATAATGAGGATTATGCGCAGATTTTCAGCAGGACGCAGAGTGATGACTTCATGTTCTTGGATCCGCCTTATGACTGTATTTTTTCTGACTACGGCAACGAGGAGTACAAGGACGGATTTAACGATGCAGCGCATGAGAAACTGGCACAGGATTTCAAAAATCTTTCCTGTAAAGCACTGCTTGTCATCGGAAAAACACCACTCACTGAAAAATTGTACGGCAACATGGTTATTGCTGAGTATCCCAAAACCTATGCTGTTAATATCCGCAACCGTTTCAAGGCGGCAGCAAATCATATCCTTGTAGCAAATTACAAAGAATAGGTACGGAAAACTGCTATGGCAAAATCAATCGACAGCAAAATCTTGTTTATCACGACCTCACCTCGAACGCCCGAAAAGATGATTCCCGAAATCGACCTTTTGGCAAAACATTTCTCTGGTCGAAAGTGGAATACCGAGACACAAGTTGCGTTCATGGAACTGTTACGAAACGAAAATTTTTTTAATGGCTTCGGGAACAATGACCCTGCATTCAGTGCAAGAGACCGAATTAACCGTGCGCCAAAGGCACTTGGATTCGTTCAACTTGAACCAAGCGTGCAACTCACCGCCGCCGGGAAAGCCCTCATCACCGCCCGGCGCAAAGAAGAAGTCTTTTTACGGCAGTTGCTCAAATTTCAGATACCATCGCCGTACCACAAGACGAGCGAAAAGGCAGCCCCTTTTTATGTGAAACCGTATCTTGAAATCCTGCGTCTGATTTTCACGCTCGGTACCTTGAAATTCGACGAGCTGATGATATTCGGCTTGCAGCTGACCGACTTCCGCAATTTTGACACAATCGTCAGGAAAATTGAGAATTTCAGGATTGAACGGGAAAAAACGGCAAAGACATACCACGAGTTCAGGCATTACTGCCAGCAGAACGAGCTGAAAGAAATCTACCGGGCGGAACTTACGAAAGGCGACACGGCGACGCGCGAAAATTCCGTGGCGACGGCAAAAAGATTCTTACAGACAAAGGCATCCAATATGCGCGATTATGCGGATGCCTGTATCCGCTACCTGCGGGCAACAGGACTGGTCTCAATCTCACACATCGGACGTTCCCTTTCGATTCTTCCCGAAAAGAAAAAAGATGTCGCGTTCATCTTGCAAACTGTTCCGCGTGAGCCGATTGTGACGGACGACAAAGAAGCGTATATAGACTACCTGTGCGACCCCGGGCTGCCCCGCTTGCTTACCGATGACAAAGCAACGTTGATTCAGAAAATTGTGGCTGAAAATCCGCAGACCGAACTTCCCGACACAATGCCGCTCGCACGGCTCAAAGAGATGCTTGACGATTTGCTGCTTGCAAAAAAAGCGCAAAACATTCAAACACAAGTTGCCCATATCAAGGACTACAAGGCATACGACGACATTCAGAACACCTTCACTCAGATTGAAGACCATGATATATACGACCCCTCGTTAATGCTGGAATGGAACGTATGGCGCGGAATGACCATGCTTGACGGCGGAACGATAAAAGCCAACTTGAAGTTTGACGATTTCGGCAACCCGATGTCCACCGCACAAGGAAACATGGCAGACATTGCCTGCGATTATGGCGGCTTCGGCGTGACTGTTGAAGTGACGATGGCAAGCGGGCAAAAGCAATATGAGATGGAAGGCGAAAGTGTCTGCCGACATCTGGCAAAACTCAAGAAAGAAAGCGGAAAAGAAGCCTACGGCCTTTTTATCGCGCCGACAGTCAACGAAGCGTGCATTGCACATTTTTACGGACTATATCATCTGAACATCTCATATTACGGAGGAACATCGGTAATCGTGCCGTTGCCGCTCCATGTGTTTAGGAAAATGCTGGAAGATTCTTTTAGGGCAGAGTATACGCCGGACGCAGGGCGGGTACAGGCGTTCTTTGAATACTCACGGTCGGTCGCGGCGAAAAGTGTCAGCGAACAAGAATGGTACGGCAAAATCATTGAAAAGGCATTGCACTGGCTGAAATAAGAACGGACGTATGCTATATCATCCAGTTTCCGTTGCCGCTTCCTAACAGTGCATACACAAACAGCGGATATATTGGGGAAGCATCGCCCGCATGGTTTTTCGTTAAAATCATGCGGGAGCGAACAACGGCATT
>CAZSOK010000185.1:0-2825 GCA_964608445.1 uncultured Treponema sp.
TGTCCGTGCGGCTTTTTTCAGTCATTATTTGAACACCTTGTCCAGCCAGTCGAACGCCAGTTTCTGCTGTTCTTCCGGGAACGAGTGGGTCAGCCCTGCGTTCATCGTGGTGACCAGTTTGTCGTCCGCGCCGTTTGCCTGCCAGATTTTGCGCATCTTTGCGTAGGCGTTGTTCGTGCCTTCCACGGGATTCACGCCGTCACGGTCGCCGGAAATGAAATACATCGCCTTGGGCGCGGCAAGCCCTGCCACGTCGGGATAGTCCAGGTATTTTGCGATGGTGGGATGCAGCATGCTGAACGCGCTGTTTCCCTTGAGCTGACCGTCGTCCGCCACGATGTGGTCTTTCATCGTGCCGATCCAGCAGACGGAGATGCCCGCCGAAATGTCGTCGCTGATTGCCGCCAGCTGCCAGGCACGGAAGCCGCCCATGCTGAATCCGACGCACGCCACTTTTGCGGGGTCAACTTCGGGCAGCGACGCAAGGAATTTTGCCGCGCGGCAGTCCTCCTGCGCGATGATACCCGCAAAACTCGTGCCCATGTTGAACAGGTTGGAGGCAAGGCTCTGCTGCGAATTCGTGCCGAATCCTTTTACGGAACGGTCGCCCCAGCCGAACGCGTCAAAACTCAGCACCACGTAGCCGCGCTTTGCCAGCACGTCGCCGGGGAACTGCCCGCTGAAATACGTCTTTGCCCAGTCCTGCGTGAGCGTGAGCCGCTCCTTGTCCTGGTCGCTCTTGCCGAACGGGCGCACCATTTTTTCCTTGCCGATTCTGAAATTGGACCCGTGGTCGTGCAGCATGAGCGCGGCGGGGAACTTCTGGTTTTTCTTTCCGTTGGGAACGAGCAGATAGGCAAGCACGCGGCTTTCCTTGCTGATATTGAACACCACTTTCTGCGCCGTGTAGCCGTCGCGTTTTTCGCGGTCGATGACCACCATGTCGAACGGCGTGTCGTCCTCGTTCTGGATTATCAGCTCGCGCGCCTTTTCCAGCCCCGCTTTTTTCCATGCGGCAGGATCCGCGCCGTCTTTCCAGCCGAGTGAGAACGTCATGCGCGCCTTGAGTGCCTCATAGAACGTGGGCAGACAGCGGTCGGGCGCGTTGATTTCTTGCGTCACGTATGTCTCGCCGTCTTTTGCGAACAAAGACGGAATGGACAGCATGGCAATGGCGGCTGCCGTGGCGATAATGCGTTTTTTCATGGTCGGTTTCCTCCGCAATACAGAATAGTTTTTCTATATTATTGTACCATAGAACCGCAAAAGCGCAAGAAAAAAGCCCCGGAAAACCGGGGCTTCGTCATTCGCATTGACGGCTAGTAATTCGCTTCCGCGTGAATCTCAAAGTAGCTCTGCGGATGGTCGCAGACGGGACACATATTCGGCGCTTTCTTGCCGATGACGATATGCCCGCAGTTGCGGCACTGCCAGATGGTGTCGCCGTCGCGGCTGAACACCAGCTCCTTGTTCACGTTGTCAAGCAGCTTGCGGTAGCGTTCCTCGTGCTTCTTCTCGATTTCCGCGACCATCTCGAACTGCTTGGCGATGCGGGTAAAGCCCTCCTCGCGCGCCGTCTTCGCAAAGCCAGCGTACATATCGGTCCACTCGTAGTTCTCGCCTTCGGCAGCGTCTTTCAGGTTGTCCGCCGTCGTGGGAACGTCGCCGCCGTGCAGCAGCTTGAACCACACTTCCGCGTGTTCTTTTTCGTTGGCGGCTGTCTCCAGGAAAATCGCCGCGATTTGCTCGTACCCCTCTTTTTTCGCCTTGCTCGCGTAGTACGTATATTTGTTGCGTGCCTGGGACTCGCCCGCAAACGCCGTTTGCAGATTTTTTTCAGTCTGCGTGCCTTTCAATGTTGGTGTTTCCATAATATGCCTCCTGACTATGGAAGTATACGGACAATCCCGCAAAAAAGCAAGCAGATACGCCCAGTTTTTGCACGAATGAGCAGCGGGTAACAAAAGAAAGATGACAATACAGGCGCGTTAGCCTATTTTTTTGTCACCATAGACAAACGCGTTGTTGTCCTTGTTTTCTTCAAAAAACTCTTTTTCTGTCCTGCTCATATAAAAAGGCGTTTCCAAGCTTCCCGTCGTCGTTTTCACTTCAATAAAGACCGATTCTCCTTGCCGGCTATTTTACCGTAAATTCTAATCGCAAAGCACTTGAAATACCCCCCCCCATATATGATATGATGGACCATCACTTTTTATTACAGGAGGCAAATCATGAAAAAGATTTGCAAAGGTATGGCGGTTTTTGCCATTATGATGGGGCTTGCCTGCATGACTTCATGCGTCAGCGTGGGGGAACTTGTTGGCTCAATGTTCGGTGGTGGCAGCAGTGGTAACAGCGGTGGTGGCATAGTCGCGATGCTTGACGGTCGAGATAGTGGTGCGCCGTATGCCAGCATTGAACTTCGCTCTAATGGCAAACTGGAAGCTTCCAAACCTAACAGTATGGACAAAGTTAAAGGAAAATGGGAAAGCAGCAGAAGCACGGGTTCCGTGGAAAATGGCGACACGATAACGGTGACAATTGACGACAAGACTGGAAAGGGAACTGTGCGCCAAACAAGCAGCAAATGGGTTCCTCTCGACCCCAGTACTGCCAACAGCGACAAACCTGAGGGAGATTACACCTTGACAAAGTATTCGATAAATTTAGGCACATTTGGCACTTATAACTGGCAGGAGAAAAAATACGAATCCAATAAATAATCCTGTTCCTTTAGAAAAGTCATTTCGCAGCGAAGCGAGAAATGACGAAGGATAAACGAGTTTTCGATTCGCTACAAAAAGCGGCTTTTGCTCGCAAGGCTT
>CAZSOK010000186.1:0-2762 GCA_964608445.1 uncultured Treponema sp.
CAACAAATTTTTGTTTGTTGTCCGCTTTTGCGTTGGGGAAGCAAAAAATTTTTGTCCGTTGCCCGCTTTCGCGTTGGGCGAGCAACAAATTTTTGTTTGTTGTCCGCTTTCGCGCTGGGGAAGCAACAAATTTTTGTTCGTTGCTTGCTTTCGCGTTGGGGAAGCAACAAATGTTCCGCACATTCTGTTATACTGACAGGAGCAGGAAGCCGTGCTGACAAAAGACAAGCCGCCTGTTGGAGATACCCAATGAAACGCAAGACACTATTCATCTTGCTTCTTACCCTCTACATTTCGCTTTCTGCGAAGGAAGTACAGCTTTGTCTTGAGCTGGGATTGGACAAAGGCATGCAATACATGAGGGTAGATGAAAGTACCGAATTCTTGCACTTTGAAAAGCCATCGTATGTAGCATGGATTGAAGGACTGGAGCAACTGAAAAATCTCAAGACTATAGTATTCAATTCGACTGCGTTTATAAAAAATTTCTCATTTCTTTCATCATGTCGGCAGCTCGAAACGCTCGTGATACTCAACGTGCAGGTGCAGGACCTTGCCTTTGTCGCCGATCTGCCCCGTCTAAAATATCTGGTGCTTGAGTCGTGCCGCATCACATCCGCTTCGTTCGATGTTGTGGCAAATGCCGTTCTCGAATATATCGACCTATCCTATAACTCGCTTTCGAAACTGCCACAATTGCCACATGGCACAGGCGCGTTGCGGTACCTGAACGTGTCGCACAACAAAATAGAGGAAACTGCCATTCCTATTACTTTAAGCGGCGTCCTCATCTGTGCGGAGGGCAACCGCCTGGAATTCCCCTCCGGCGTAAGCCGCGAGGACTTTTTCAGGATGCTTCCCGTGGAAATCACGCGCATATATCAGCGTGACGTTCCATCCGCACACTGACATATCAGCAATATACAAGACTGACAAATCTGTTACATACACAGACAATAGCAGCGGAAACAAAACAAAAGGAGTTGAAAGTCATGAATACGGCACAATGCAAGACTTTCAAAATGATTATGGATATGATAGTTTTTATTATCAAGAAGTAAAATAATCGGAAAGGAGCGGAAATCACAGATGAAAGTATTCAAACGAATGTTTTGCTGTTTGTTCTTTATAAAATTTTGTTTTTGTTATGCCGAAAAATCTGCCAATCATTTCAATTTGATTCCCTATGAGCTTGACGGAAAAATAGGTTTTTTGAATCGGGGTATGGAGAGGATTGTAGAGCCAAAATATAAAAAATTTACTGAAATTTCAAGGTACTGTGCAGTCGTTCAGACGGTTGCAGGTGACTGGATGGTAGTAACTTTTGACGGGACAGAAATCCCGATAAAATCCGTACACAATTCCTGTTTGATAGGCGACGAATATTTTGCCGACCCTGAAAAATTGCCGGAGAATTCTGGACACCGGATCAAGACGACAATCTGCTCCGTGGTAACCGACGAACGGCACGTCATATATGATTTGGAGCTGAGCGGCGGAACTTCACTTGAATACATCCATGTTGTGAACCCGTATGACCGCAAGTACGCCCGGCACAACTACATAAATTATTCAGGGGAATTTAAATTTCCGGCGGACAACAAATGGAAGAGGTTGTATCAATATGATGAAACGTATGAAAGATGCGTTGTCTGGGATGAAGAGTTTGACTGCCGCTTAGTGGATAAATCTGGAAATTTCATAAAAGATTTAAAGTGGGATGCCCTCTCGCAATATTTCAGTGAAGGATTAGTCGCCGGCAAACAAAACGGACAGGAAGGGTATTATAATGCGGAAGGCAAGCTTTCAATTCCTGTTATATTTTATGTCAATGACGATATGAACCTTGCGCCCTCGTTCAATTCCGGCGTTCTGCCATGCCGGTTTTTTGACAACATGATACATATCTACAGCGATGATAAAATCTCCCGTGCATCTGACTGGGCTATAATTGATGCGAAGGGAAACGTTCTTGTGTCTGGCATAACGGCATCTTACATTGAGGAATTCTCCGAAGACGTTGCGGTCTTGTATTCAGCCGAAAACCCCAGCCGTGAAAGGCATCTGATCCGAAAAGACGGAACCATTTTAACGAAAGAACCGTTTGACAAGATTCAGAGGTCGTCGGGCGGATACTGCCGCGCCCGGAGAAATGGCGAAGACTACCTGATTTCTTCAGAAAACGGAACCGCTTACAAATGCAAGGATTTCTAAAGTGCCGAAAACTATCTAGCACGGACGGAAACAGCTCAATTGAATCTATGGATTATGGAACAGGGAAAAGACAACAAACGGCTTTCGGAGTACTAGAACAGGACGATAGCAGGACTTCCGCCGCTGTATTGACTTATAGAAGCGGATGCTTATTATATGAAAGACGCGCAGAAGCAGGGAGAAGAGAAGAATCCGTCAATTGCGAACCCGTACTGGGAAGATGCGGTTGGTAATTATCCTATTGTGGGAGATGACTTTAAGATTTGGTTTTATTTGCAACATAATAAAATGAAAAAGAAAGTTGAATTGCGAGATTCCTTAATTTTCAACAACGAGCAAATTGTCAAATTGGGGAGTTGTTGAAAAAGTTATTTCACAACGAAGTGAGAAATGACAATCGATAAGCGAGTTTTTCACAAAAAAGTGAAAAACTCGTAAGCAAATCTTTGATTTGCGATGTATTTTGGTCGCTGTTTTTAAAGGAGCGTATTTTGAAAAATAAACGCGTTGTTTTTTCAGTGTGCATTGTCGCGTTTTTGACTGTGCTG
>CAZSOK010000187.1:0-2760 GCA_964608445.1 uncultured Treponema sp.
AAAAAATCCCCCGCTCTCGTGTAAGAGAACGGGGGGGGTGAGTGAGAACTCTCCGACAATTTTGTCCCTACTCTGTTACAGTTATCTTAAAAAGTCTGACTGCCTTACCGCCTGTGGCATTTATTGTATATGTGCCAGCATTTGGTAAATTAAAAGTAAACGTTGTCTGTGTTTTGCCAGTAACTGAAGATGTTTCTGCGCCATTGGTATTAGAAACAACAGTGCTTCCTTGTTTTACAGTAACTTCTGTAGAATCAGAATTTCCTGGTGCACAAAATACTATGGACAGAGTTGCGGAAGCGTTCGTCGTGAAAGATACGACACCAGAACCGGCTTCCATCTTTATACAGGCATTACTAGTATCATAAGCAGCTTTTGTATAAGTGAAATACTCTGTATTCATAGCTGTTGGTGTAGCCGTGTGACCTAAATCCTCGCCTGTGTTCCCAGTGTTGCCACTGTCTCCGTTATCCCCCTCGTTTCCGCCGGTTGTTCCGCCGCCCGTATTTCCGCCGCCGCTTGTTGAGTTTGCCGTTACGTTCGTGCTGACGAGTTTTGATTTGTACGACTTGACTTGGCTTTCCAACGCTGTGTTTATGACATCGCTTGTGTCGTCAACAGAATTGTTGAACGTAAACTTAAAGTCGCCGCCGTTCATTCGTCCTGCGCCATATCTACCATCACTGGCTTTTTTGCCCGTTACAATGTCGGGAATGTCTTCCGCTGCATCTGGCGTGTAAGCATTGTAGTAGAATTTGCCCGCGTCGGTGTCAAAGTTGTCGTATGTTCTTCCGCCCTGTTTGGCTTTTACAGTATCGGGAACTTTTTCGTCACGGCTCGTTGCTTCATACGCGTCAAATTCCGTGTTGTTTTGCTGATAGGTCACATAGCCTTTTTGTCCCGTCATATAGTTTTTCCAAGACTTGATAATACCGCCATCTTCGCCAGAGAACGTTCCTTTTGCGTCGGTAGCAATATCAGAGCCTTGTTTTGAAGAGAGCATCGGATACTTGCAGTTTCTAAAGTAATTGTATTCAACGAACGCATTTGATTGCATCGCCGCACCAACGCCGTACTTTGAGTTTCCGTCGTAGTAGTTGTTGTATACGTGAACGGTCATCGTGCGAATTCGCGGATGCCGGCTGTCCGAATGGTCAAACCAGTTGTGGTGATAGGTAATCCAGTTTGGACCAGTTTCACTCTTCATTCCGCAAAGTGACATTTTTCCACTATCCCAGAAGTGAATGTTGTCCATTGTGACAAACTGTGAGTCATCTTTCAAGTCCATTGAGCCGTCGCCTTTCTTTTGGTCAGCAGCACTGCCTGGGGTTCCGTAGAAAATGTCAAGGTGGTGAATCCACGCGCCAACTGTTTCCTTGATTGAAACGCCATCATCGCCCCAAAGCATAAGTCCCAAGTTTCTAAATTCAATGTCTTTGCACTGAAATGCGGCAAGTCCTGCATAATACAATGTTGCGTCCTCGCCAACACCTTCAATCGTAACGTTGCTCGTGTCTTTTACGCCCAACGCATACGCGCTCTTCATATCGGTAGAAGAAAGGTCAGAACCTTTCACTCCGCCCGCACTTACCGTACCGATAACGCGGATACAGACAGGCTTTCCTTTTGAACCTTTTCCGTCCTTAATTGCCTGCGTAATTTCTTTGATACCCGTGTATTCTTTGTCGAATGTCGCTTTTACCGTGCTTTTGTTGCCTTCAGTAAGGTAGATGACAACCGCACCATCTTTGAGCGTTCCGTCAAGTTTGTACGCACCAGGATTTTTGCCGTTAAAGTGAGCGTAGCCGTGCCTGTCATAAGCATTTACTGTTATGCCCGAAACTTTGGCACTTTGCGTCGGGTCGCTTGCCAACTCGACTTTCATATCGTAACTTCCCGCCGCAAGTCCCAGTGCGTCCGCGCGGAATTTCGTCACCGTCGAGCTTCCGGCTGTGTCGCCGTAGCCACGGATAAGCTCTTTGTCGATTTTTGCCCAATCGCCGCCCGTTTTTTTCACAGAGACATTGTACGTGGCGTTCACATCGCTAGAAACAGGCTTCCACTCAATCCAAGCACTTTCAAGCCAACCGCCGCCCATCGCATCCAACGAACCTGAAACTTGCACTTCTGTAGGCTTGGTAACTTGACTGTCAGGAACAGTGCCACTACCACCGGGAGTTGACGGGTCAACTCCCGGGGTTTTATCGTCTTCATTGCCACCCGACCCTGTGACTGCCTCCCATTTTGCCGTGAGTGTAATGTCCTCAGTAATCGGTGTTGAAAAATCAAACGACGTTTCGCCATTATACCAACCGAGGAATTTGTATCCCTCTTTTGAAGTGTCTCTTGGTTTTGACGCAAGTTCACCGCTTACAACAGGTTGAGTTGTCTCTACGTCGCCGTCTCTGAATGTCACGTTAAAAGTCGGTGCGCTTTCGTCAATCCACGTTGCAGTCAGCGTGATGTTCTCAGCAATCGGTGTCGTAAAGACAAACAGCGAGTCTCCTTTGAACCAACCGCCAAATTTAAAGCCAGCCCTTGTCGGCTTTTCCGGCTCTTTCGCCATCTTCCCCTCTTCGACTGTCTGCGGCTTAACCTCGCCTCCGCCTTTGCTATCGAACGTTACGGTGTAGGTCTTTGTTTCGTCTTTGTCCGAGCCGTCCGAACAACTAGCACCCCCCCCCATTAAGAAAAATACCGTCATAATTCCCGCAAGCAATCTTGCAAACAATGCCGTCTTTTTCATACAAGCCTCCTTAT
>CAZSOK010000188.1:0-2756 GCA_964608445.1 uncultured Treponema sp.
GCATCCGCTGCGAAAAAACTCGCTTCGCCACAAAAATCGCATTCAGTACGCGCGGCTGACCGGCCTTGCCGAAAGTACGCTGCGCTTTTATGAGCGGAAAAATCTGCTGACCGTAGCCCGCGACACGAACGGCAGACGCGTTTTTGACGAACACGACCTGACATGGATGCAGTTTATCCGCCGCCTGAAACAGACCGGTATGCCACTGAAAGACATTGAGCAGTACGCCGCCGTGCGCATACGCGGCGATCAGACGACGGGCGAACGGCTTCAAATCGCACCGGGTAATGAGAGATGACTGCATCAATCACCTTGACGATAAAATTGCGTACTATCGGCAAACCCTCGGTCAGTGAGCCGCAAAAACAAGCGGACGACCTGCAACGGTCGTCCGCTTGAAATAATGCGTTTCTTCTATATGATATTCGTTTTTGGCAAGACCTGCGTCATGCGCCCTTGAACGCCTGCTCCAAGTCCGCAATGATGTTGTGAAAATAGACATCCCACAAAGATAAAAGGTTCTTTTAATCATCATCATTCATGCCACTTTTCTCGGCAAAACAGTCATAGCACAATCCCAGTTCCTCGTAAAATGAAACAAAGCCATTTTCAGGGAAAACTCCGCCGCATTCACTACAAACATTATATGTCTCTTTGTTTCCGCAAGCCTTGCACGTAAGCATTTTATTGCCAATATCAATGGCTTCCGATCCACATTCCGAACATTCTGCGCTTATATGCGTTCCCGTCTCCAACGCTTCGATGTCGGTGTGTTCATTTATAAATTCTGCAACATTTTTCTGCCTTGCTTTAGCAAGTTTCTGAATAGCCAGAAAATCAAGCCAGTTTTTAAAAATATCTGCGGGGTCAGTGTTCAGTTCTTCTTCAAAAAAATCATTTACAAACGGAACTACATCTTCAAACATCTCAAGTAAATCGTCTGATGAAAAACTACATACACAGTGTTCTGCTTGGTTTCTTGCTGTTTTGATTTTTACGAGTCCTTCCACATAACGGTTATAGACTTTATTTGAAATGTTAAATTTCTTGAACCGCTTGAGCATTTCAGAGAGTGTCACTGTTTTTATGTGTTCATTGAACTCAAGATTTGGAATTTCAAGTTTTCCGTCATTTAGCACCAATAAGTCATTTATATTCGCAACAATCAGAGCAGGATTTACCTTGAACAGTTTGCATTTCAGTAAAACCAAAATCCCAGACCATAGGCTTACGATGGCGTTTTTATATTTCTGATTTTTATAAAATTCAATAGAGTCTGTAAAATGCTCTACGGCACTGCCCAGCAAAGAATCATAGGTTACAAGCATATACCCTCCATTACGATATTCATTTTCCAAATAAGAACCCTTTATTTACCATATACATCATATTCATAAGTGATTTTAGTTTTTATATTGCCATTCCTCCAAAATTCATATTCGTATGTTTCCGTAGGAATTCCCCGATTTTTAGCTTCAGTATCCCTAAAGTAAGCAATCTCATGTCCTTCTGCGTTATATTCCCAAAATTCTTCGCGCGTATCTTCCCTATCATTAAAATCAGATATATATTTTCTGCTAGAAAAAATTCGATTTCCTTTTGCATCATATTTATAATCTACAATTGTAGTGTATCCTATAATTGTAGGTTTTCCTTCTTCATCGAGAGGGAAAACCTCGCGCCTTCTAATCAGTTTTCCATGGCTATCATAAAAATATAGCACATTAGGCAGATATCCAGATAAATAGCGGCGAAGTACCAATCTTCCCTGTGAATCAAATTCGTTTTCCCACTCACTTCCAGAACTATCTTTGCCATGTATATTCTGATTAAGAGAGTTATAGTCATTCCATTCTTCATAACTATAGTCAATTAATTCTCCATAACTATGACCCTTTCCATACCAAATCTCATTGCCATTAGAATCATATTTATACCATCCTTCAAAGAAGCCGGAAATCCCCCTTACTTTGCTGTGTAAAATTTTACCGTTAAAATCATATTCCGCAATGGTCTTTATATGAACTTCCACAGAACATTCTTTTCCATCAAGATTTATCTTTTTTTCTCCTAATTTCAAATCTGTTGCGAAACAAGAGGTACATAACAATACGAGAACCAGACATATCGATGTTATTCTCACGCGTTTTTTTGCACAGCAATCCATAGTTTTCTCCTTTGAGTCAATCTTCCTGCGAAAGTTATTTTCGCGAATTGCCATAGTATATACGGCAAATAGCAAAGTGTCAAGTTCGCTAAAAGCGTATATGCTGAATAATGGACAAGATGAACGCAGCAGAACTACAAGAGCTTTTCTCCACAAACCTTAAGAATGCGCGGAACAGATTACATTTCAGTCAAATGAAGCTTGCGGAAAAAGCGAATCTTTCCGTCGGCTACATCTGCGATTTGGAAAGCGGCAGACGATGGGGAACGCCCGAAACTTTTTCAAAACTCGCCACAGCCCTGGACATTAATCCGTTTGAACTACTTCTTCCATCCAGCATACTCGTATCCCCAGAGGCGGGCAAACAGAACGAAATCATCGCAAAACTGAGTGATTCACTGTGCCAGAACGTAACATCCACCATCATAAAGACAATAACAGACGCTTTTTTGGACAAACATTTTCAGTAAAACACAAGCATAACCACCAATAGCGCAATCGATCATTGAGACTTTCAAAATGACCGCACCGCGCAAAACAAGCGGACGACCTGCAACGGTCGTCCGCTTGAAATAATGCGTTTCTTCTA
>CAZSOK010000189.1:0-2747 GCA_964608445.1 uncultured Treponema sp.
AAGCCGCGCACCTACATGAACCTGAGCGGCGAGTCGATTGGCGAGCTGGCGCGTTTTTTCAAGATTGACGCGGCGCAGGTGCTGGTGGTGCATGACGAGCTGGAGCTGCCGTTCGGCACGGTGAGCCTCAAATGGGCGGGCGGACTTGGCGGGCATAACGGGCTGCGCTCGACCAAAGCCGTCCTCGGCACGGCGGATTTCTGGCGGCTGCGGTTCGGGCTGACCAAGCCGCAGGGGCGCGACATCGCCGCCTACGTGCTGAGCGATTTTTCCGCCGACGAGCGGGTTGCCTTGCAGGCCGTCTTTGCCGAAAGCGCGCGGCTGTTCGCGCGGCTCCTGCTTTCCGCCGACCCCGTACGGCTCATTCCCGCCTGGGGCAAGAAAAAAATCACGGAGCAAGTATGACCGCGCCGGAGCAGGACGGCGAAGCCGAACGGGCCTTTTCGCGTCTGTACGCCATTGTGCGCACCGTGCGCGGCGAGCGGGGCTGCCCGTGGGACAAAGACCAGACCCCGCTTTCGCTCCGCCATTTCCTTATAGAAGAGGCGTTCGAGACGGTGGACGCGATGACCGACGGCGACGCGGGGCATGTGCGCGAGGAGCTGGGCGACGTGTTCTTCAACGTGGTGCTGATCGCGTACCTGTACGAGCAGTCGGGCGACTTTACGCTCGCGCAGAGCCTGCGCGACATCGGCGACAAGCTTATCCGCCGCCATCCGCACGTCTTTTTGCGCGGCGACGAAGATCCGCCGTCCGCGGGCGCACTGACGAACGAAGCCATCCAAAAACAGTGGGACGACATCAAGGCGACGGTGGAGCATCGGAAAGGCGATTCCGTCCTTGCTGACGTGCCGGAAGGATTCCCGCCGCTGTTGCGCGCGTACAAGCTGCTCAAAAAAGCCGCCAAGAAAGGATACGCCCCGCGTACCGCCGCCGAAGCCCGCGCCAGGCTGGACGAAGCGTTGCGCGATGTTTCCGGGGCGGCGTCGGGTACGGAAGCGGCGCGGCAGACGGCGGCGGGCGAACCGTTCACCGTGAGCGGCGGCACTCCGGCGCTGAATGCGGCGCAGCTGCAACTGGAATCGGCAGTCGGCGACGCGCTGTTCGCCCTTGCCGATTACGCCCGCCTGCTCGGCATCGACCCGTCCGTCGCCCTCGACCGCGCGAACCGCGCCTTCTGCGATCGCGTCACGCGCGCAGAAAAAGAATCGTCCCGCAAGGACTGCTGATTGCCACCGCCCGCGGGCTTTCCGTTCCTTGCGCTTTTCCCTCATGCGGGGTATACTTGCGGCGGCTTGAAGGAGAAGGTATGATGACAGTGCTTCTTGACATACTGGAGACGGCGGCAATCGCGGTCAGCGCGGTGCTGATAAAAAAATATGTCTTTTTGGAGCCGGATTTGAAGCCCGGATTCCGGCGCGTTTTTCACGGGTGCGGTGCCGTCATCGTCTGCGCGGTGTTCGCGGCGTTCGGAAAGGATGCCGCGGCACTTGCGGTGCTGTTCCTGACCGGGCTGAGCGTCTGCATCGGCAGGAAGACGCGTCGGCTGCGGGGGCTGCTGATGACAATTCCGCTTCCGGGCATTATCAGCGGGCTTTTTGTCCCGGTGATGTGCGTTCCGCCGTATCTGCTCGGCATGGCGGAGCAGTCGGCTGCGGCGTATCAGCTGACGATGTACGGAGCGTCCGTCGTGTTGTTGGCGCTGTTCCTCGTCAAGGGAAAGCCGTGGCGCAATTGGTTTCAGGACAATATGCAGCGCAGGAGCCTGCGGAAGTCGGAGCGGTATCTGCTTTGGATCATCGGGATCGTGCAGCTGTTCTTTTCGGTCTCGATTGCGGCGCAGACAGAAGCGGGCAGGGCGGAAATTCCGGGGTCGGCGGCAGATTACGTGCGGCAGTTCGACGCGTTCATCGGCATCAGCAGCATCACCGCGTTCATCATGACCGTAACGATCATCGTGCTGATTATGCAGGGAAACCGGCGGGCGTTCTACCATGAGAGGGTCTCTGCCATGCAGTCCGGCATGATCACGCTGCTGGCGGAAATCGTGGAGAACCGGGACGGCAGCACGGGCGGGCATATCCGGCGGACGGCGGCGTATGTGGAAAAAATCGCGCGCGAGCTGCAAAGGCGGGGCGCGTATCCCGACATCCTGACCGACGCATACGTGCAGAACATGATCGTGGCGGCTCCGCTCCATGACATCGGGAAGATACACATACCGGATGCCGTGCTGCAAAAGCCGGGCAGGCTCACGGAAGAAGAATTCGCGGTTATGAAGACGCATGCCGAGGCGGGGCGGCAGCTGATTGCCTACGCAAAGACGGAGCTTGGCGGGTCGGCGTACCTGAATATGGCGGAAGAAATGGCGACCTATCACCACGAATGGTGGGACGGTCGCGGCTATCCTCACGGATGCAAGGGCGAAGAGATACCGCTGTGCGCCCGGATTATGGCAGTCGCCGACGTGTTCGACGCGCTGACTTCCCGGCGGTGCTACAAAGATGCCCTGCCGCTCGAAAAGGCGTATGCGATTATCCGCGAAGAATCCGGCACGCATTTTGACCCCGCCGTCGTGGAGGCGTTCTTTTCGGCACGGATACAGTGAGGGCGGCATCCCCCTCACGCATTGCTTTTGTAGGCGCATCCCCATTCATGCAGGGCGTTTATTATCGGGCGGAGCGAATTGCCGAGTTCTGAAATCGAATAGATGACGCACGGCGGAACTTCGGCGAATGCCTGCCGTT
>CAZSOK010000190.1:0-1362 GCA_964608445.1 uncultured Treponema sp.
AGACTTCACGGGAAAGAAATCGACAAAAATGCGCCTGCGGAAACTGGCACGGCACGTTCCCCGCGCGGCGCAGGGGCGCGGATATGTGCGATTTAGCCTATACAATTTTGCGAATCTGCTTTATAATAGAAAAACTATCAGTAATGTGCTCGGCAGTGCCGAGGCGTAATAGGAGCAAACGTATGGAAAAGGTGTATGAACAGTTCAGGGACATCGGTATTATCCCGGTCGTCGCAATCGAGGATGCCTCAAAGGCGGCGGATTTGGCGCATGCGCTCGTCAAGGGCGGGCTTCCCGCTTCTGAGGTGACGTTCCGTACCGCGTGTGCGGCGGAGGCGATCGAGGCGATGATCAAGGCGGAGCCGGATATGCTCGTGGGCGCGGGCACGGTGCTGAACGTGGAGCAGGCGGAAAAGGCCGTGAAGGCGGGCGCGAAGTTCATCGTCTCTCCCGGCTACAATCCCGATGTGGTTGACTGGTGCATCAAGAACAAAGTGCCGACCATGCCCGGCATCTCAAATCCGTCGGAAATCACCGCGTGTATCAACAAGGGACTGCGCTACCTCAAGCTGTTCCCGGCGGAGCGCAAGGGCGGCTACAAAATCATCGACGACTTCGGCGGTCCGTTCCCGCAGATTTCGTTCATGCCGACCGGCGGCGTGACGACCGACAACGTGGGCGAGTACGCGAAGCGCAAGAATATCCTGTGCATGGGCGGCACCTGGATGGTCAAGAAGCCCCTCATCGAAGGCGGAAAATGGGACGAGATCACGCAGATTTGCAAGGACGCGGTAAAGGCGATGCACGGCTTCCACATCGACCACATGGGAATCAACGCGAAAGACCCGAACGACGCAAAGGCAATTGCGGACGGGTTCGCGCCGTTCGGCTTTGCGGCAAAGGACGGCAACTCGTCGATTTTCGCCTCGGAGCAGGTAGAGATCATGAAGCAGGACGGACGCGGCACGCACGGGCATATCTCCATGGTCTGCAACAACATCGAGCGCGCCCTGGCGTACCTCGGTCGCTACGGCTTCAAGCCCGTCTCCGGCACGGAAAAATACATGGGCAAGGCGGGCGACTCCCCGCTCAAGGTCGTCTACCTCGACAAAGAAGTGGGCGGCTTTGCCATCCACCTGAAACGCGCGTAACGTCCGCGTGAGCGTGATACCCGCCGTGCCAGTGCGCGGCGGGTATTTTTTTGCCGTTCCGTGCGTAATAATCCAAATTCCTGCCGTTTATTTCCGCCCGTTCGGCAGTATGCTTTAAAAAGACTTGCTGTCAGGAGGCTGGTATGAGACGATGGGGCGCGGTGCGCATGGTTGCGGCTGTTTTTCTGCTGTGCTTTTGTTGGGGGGGGGT
>CAZSOK010000190.1:1462-2716 GCA_964608445.1 uncultured Treponema sp.
GCTTTCTGGCGATGAGCCGTATATCGTCCATTTTACGAGCGAAGAAAGAATTACGACAGTCGATAACAAGAGCGAGTATTATACGATTGGCTCGAACAAGACGATTTACGGTAAGGCAAAGGGCGCAGGTCTGAAAAACATTGAAATGCGCGTGACGGGCAGTAATGTCATTATCCGTAACATGGTGTTCGGCGAGGTTATCGGAGATGATACTTTTGGCGGCACGGGCAATGACGCGCTTTCATTGAACGGCGCAAAGCACGTATGGATTGACCACTGCGACTTGTTCTCTCATCTCGAACCAAAGAACAATAATGGCACGACTGCTGGGGTGACTGATGTGGATACCAAGAAAGACTGGTACGATGGTTTGCTTGACGTGAAAAACGGCGCGACATGGATTACGGTGAGCAACTGTCATTTCCGCGACCACTGGAAAGCGGTGCTGTGTGGTTCAAGCGACAAAGATGAAAATGGCGACCGCGCAATTCGCATTACGTTCGTGGGCAACTACTGGGAAAATATTAATTCGCGGCAGCCGCTGTTCCGTTGGGGAAAGGCGCACATTTATAACAACTACTTCAAGGGTGCGGCTGATAAACAGGCAAACTGTATTGATGTTCGCATGGATAGTAAGGTGTGGGCGGAAGGAAACTATTTTGACACGGTAAAGAATGCTATCGGTCTTGATCTTGCGAACGGCGGAACGGACTCGACGGGCAATGCGGCGTATAGGTTTACGAACACAAATAAGTGTGTTGGTACTAATCAGCCAAATCCGGGTACGTTGCCGGAGACTGAAAAGCCGTTGTATGATTATACACCGAAGACAGCAGATGAAGCAAAAACGAATGCTGAAAACTCTGCCGGTGCAACATTGTCTGTCGATGCCTTGTAGTAACCCAATGTGTTGGTGCAGTTGCGGTACGGCGTGCCCACATCGTGCCGCACCGCATAAGGTCATCCCCAAGCCTGTCAAGCCGCCTGCGCAGTCCGTCCTGTATCGCGCCAAGACCGCCCGGAGATTTTTTTGTCTGATTTCAGCGTCGCAAACGCTTTGCCTGCGTGGCTTCTGAGCTTGCCGAATATGCGGGGCAATGTCATGTCTTTTGTGCCGGGCGTATCGGCGAGCAGGAAAAATCGTCTTGCACCGCGGGCTGTTTTTATAAGAGAAACGGATGCTCTTTGCCCCCCCCATAGGATTTATCCTTTGGATAAATAAAATTATCCTTACCATAAATCAATTTATCCAAA
>CAZSOK010000191.1:0-2703 GCA_964608445.1 uncultured Treponema sp.
GAGGACGAACACCGCGGGTGCGGCTGCCCGGTGCGGTGAGGCGCGGACAGGCGGTCTCCTCTCTGCGCAAAAGAAAGCGGCCTCCGCAGTGCGCGGAAGCCGCAGGATAGTGCCTGCCGACGAACGTTAGAGTTTCGTGAATTCTTCTTCACCCTCAGCGGTTTTCATGACGCTGCCGGTGATTGTGAAGTCAGGCGGGTTTTCGTCAGATATGCTGGCTCCCCAGTCATCGGTGCTTATCGTCCCGTTCTTGGTGGTGTCACCAGTGTAGTTGCCCGCGCGGTCAACAGAAGTGTTGCCCCCACTGACGCTGACTATCATGTAGGTGTCGTCATTATAAAAGTAGACCGTCGTCTTCTTGCTTTGGTCGCTCCTCTGCCACGCCGTGACGAACCTCCTTGTATCCGTGAGTTTTTGGAACACGTCATCGCTCCAAGTCAGCGTGTTCCCGGATATGGTCACTTTTGTGTCGTCGGTGTCAGACCAGTATGGAGTGCAGATTACCTCGCCGCTCGTGGCGTCGCCGTCGTATGTTCCCGCAAAACCGTTTCCCTCGGTACAGACCGTCATCCATGTCTTGTCATCGTAGAAGTAGAATGTCGTTATTTCAATATCACCTTCATCGACTTCAGTCAGCCGCCATGCCGAAAGAAGTTGCGGTACGCTAGGGACAAGTGTCACGGAGATGTCGTACCCTTCGATTATGGGGCTTCTTAAGAGTGAGCGTTATGATGCCGTTCTCGGACTTCTCGTAGCCATAGGTGACCGTTACCTCGAACATATCAACAACCTCTTTTTTCTTTTCCTCAAACTTCTCTTGTGTGTAAACGTATGGTTCACCCTTCTCGTCAAATGTTTGCCCCACGATGGACCGCAAGTAGCTGACAATCTCGTCCCTTGTCCACAGGTATCTGGTGTCATCGTCGCCTTTTTTCTCATAGCCCAGTTTCGACAACGCCAGGTAGATTTCTTTTTTGGTACTGTTATAGGCATATTTCATCAGGGCATCCGTTTTTTCCGTGCCATCATCCTTATCATTGTAGAAAAACTCTACCGAATGCCTTGCGGTGTCGATTTCAAATTTAATTCCGCTGACCCCCTGGTCTTTTCCCTCATACAAGCCGATGCCCCACCATCCGCTAGAGGAAGTAGTACCATATGTGCCAGTCGCGAACGGGTCTGTGCCGACCGATGTCGGAAGTACCGCCACCGTCGTAATCTCACTGTCCGCACCGGAATTCGTTGGCGTGCTTGCCGTCGCCGTGAACGTAATCTTTTTTACGCCGAGCATGCCGCCCGCGTCGCCGTAGCGTCCGAACGCGAGGTAGACAGGACCGGCCTTGCTCACCTCGCAACTGAGCGTGTATTCTCTGCTTTCCGCGCCGTTGCTGTTGTCAATTGCCACGGATTGTAGCACCGTGCCGTTCTCGTCAATGAAAAGGGCATTCGCTTTTGACGTTCCCGTAACGGAACTGCTTGTTGCATTGGACAGCGTTGCCGTCACCGTGCCCGCGCCCGTGGGGCGGACGCACACGTAGTTGGCGAGGCTCTCCACAAGGGTGACGTTGCTTGTGTTGAGGCTGTTGCCGAGCCGCACTTCGGCGACCGTGCTACCATTGGAGCTGTCGGAGCGGAACGTGATGTTGCTCATTGACTTGGAGAACACCAATGCCCCGCCGACCTGAGACACGCCGGTAATCAGGTAGTAGTCTTTCTTTTTCTGAGGATGGCCGTCAGAATCGTTTAGCGGCGTGTATGCGTATTCGCCCGTGGCAGCATCTTTATCCCCGCGCACATACAGGCCGTCAATGTTGGAGAATTCCACCCCGGCGAACGTCGCGTTTTGGTTTGGCTGCAACTCACGCCATTTTGCGTAGAGTGTCATGCCATTTGTGCCTATCGCTGCGCCCGGCTCTGCCCGGTTCGTGTAGGCTTGGTCGGCAAACCACCCCTCAAAATACTTGCCGTCCTCCACCGACGTGGGCGGGCAGCTCAGGAACGACGGCGGCAGCTGCTCTAGTATGGTGCGCTTTGCGTCCATATAGCTCTTGTCCGTCTCGTACTTGATGACCTTGATGGCGGCCGCGCCAGCAGCGGCGGTAAATTTTGCGTACAATGTCGTGTGCTGGGTGACTGCAAAATCCGCGAACGGCGTGGTGCATGCCGCGTCCGTGTACCAGCCGTCGAACGTATATTTGCCATCGTATGCTTCCTTGATGGTGACGCTCCACAGCTCGTCCGCCGTAAACATGTCGCCCTGGTTTTTCTGTATGTTGGTGTTCCTGCTTCCGTCTTTTAGAGTGACGTCCGCAAGCCCCGCGACTTCATACTTTACCGTAAAGACTTCCGTCGTCTGCGACAAGTTCTTCTTGCCGTCCTCGTCCTCATCGTCTTCGTTCGAGCACGCGGCGAATACCGTGAGCGCGAACGTCGCGACCATGAGCGCCGTCACTACACACCGTGTGACCTTTGACCATTTCTTCAACATAGTTGAACTCCTTGCGTTTTGCTTCCGCCGAAGATTGTATGCTCACGCGGGGCAACACCCCGCGTTGTTGCCTGATTCCGCCGTCGCCTACTTCAGCACATCCTTCTTGAAGTGGTCGATTTCGGTGTTCGCGTAGCTGATGAACGCCGCGTAGTCCGCGTCGCCCTCAAGCAGCGCGTGGGCGTTCACGTGCATGACGAGCATTTTGACCGCCT
>CAZSOK010000192.1:0-2666 GCA_964608445.1 uncultured Treponema sp.
GGGGTGAGGATATATCGCCTGTTGTCTTGAAGTCAAAGCGGACGGGAAAACGCGTGTCGCCGGGTGTTGCCGGGGAAAAGGAGATATGCCGCGCGAAAAGAGCGGTTAGCGGGCGGATGCGACGGAACGGGCGGGGAAAATCATAAACGGGGGGGGTATTTTCTATACAATTATTTTTTGCCGCCGCAGCCATGGGAACATGATAGCAAAACAGCGGGGGATTGTCAAAGTGAGCCGCCGCTCCCGGAAAGGATTGCCGCCAGCTCCGCCTCGGCGGGGACGATGCCGGGCTTGCTGTCGAACGTCACGCGCAGGGGACGGGCGGCACAGACGATAACGCGCGTGGCGAGCGCGGCGGCTTCGTGCAGGTCGTGGGTGACGAACAGCACGGTCTTCGGCTCGTGCCGCAGGTGCGCCTTGAGCAGGGCGATGAGCGCGTTCCTGCCGTGCGCGTCCTGCGATCGGAACGCCTCGTCCAGCAACAGCACGTCGGCAGGAAAGGCAAGCGCGCGCGCAAGGGCAGCCCGCTGCCGCTCGCCCCCGCTCAGCTCCTGCGGAACGGCGTTCAGGCGGTCGCCCAGCCCCACCATGCGCAGGAACGCCGCCGCGCGGGCAATCGACTGTCCGCGCGGGAACAGCCGCTCCAGCGGCAGGGCAACGTTCTTCAGCAGCGTACAGCCGTCAAGCAGGCGCGGCTCCTGAAACGCATACGAGACGCGCCCCGCACGGGCGGCAATATGATCGAGCAGCGTCGTCTTGCCCGCGCCGCTCGGCGCGAGCAGGCCAAGCACCTCGCCCTGTTCCACCGCCAGCGAAAAATCGTCCAGCACCGCCGTCCCGCCGTAAGTGACGGAAAGCCCCCGCACGGAGACGGCGCACGGCTCAGTCCGCGCGCGCACGGGTTCTGCCGCTTCGCTCGGCATGACGGCGGCACGGCTTCTGCACAAAACGCGGAACAGCCGCACCGTCTGCCGCGCCGCGCCCTCGCACAGCAGGCTCAGCAGCACCAACACCAGGGAGACGGCAAGCACGTCGGCGGTCTCAAGGTGTACCTGCGCGGTCTGCATGAGCGTTCCCAGCGCATGGCGCGGCAGGCTCAGCACCTCGCTCGCGGCGACCACTTTCCAAATCATGCCGAACGACGCGCGCGCTCCCGCCGCAAAGAACGGCAGCAGCTCCGCCGCAGTGATGTACCGCGCGACCTGACCGCGCGTCAGGCGGAACACCCGCGCCATCTCAAGCAGCGTGCCGTCACGCCGCGCACAGCCGGAAGCCACCGCCGTCACCATGAGCGGGAACGCCATCAGCACGGCGCAGAACACGGGAACGGAATCCGAGCCGAGCCAGAACAGGGCGAGCAGGATAAAGGAGACCACGGGCGTGGAGCGGACAATCGCCAGGGGAAATGCCATGAACGCGGCAAAGCGGGGACGCGTGCCGCACAGCATTCCCGCCACGCTGCCCAGGCACACCACGAACACGGTACTTTTGACCGTCCGCACCGATGTCGCCGCAACGTGCAGCCAGAACTCCGCCGTCTGCGCGAGCGCGACCAGGCGGCGAGCCACCGCGAGCGGCGCGGGCAAGATGAGCGGCGCGTGGAGCGCACGGGCGGCAACCTGCCACGCCGCCAACAGCGCGGCAACGGACAGCAGCCGCATGAGCCACAAAAACCTGCCTGTCGGATTGTGCGGTATCATCTAACGGGAATAATAAAAGCCGTCATCAGGCAGCGCGCCGCCCACCGCCTGCGGCGCGGTTTGCAGATACACGCGCAGCAGCCGCTCGATGTCCGCGCGGGCGGCAGGCGCACTCTGCCACACGTATGCCGCGTTCGGAATCGAACGCTCCACGACCGCCGCCGTCAGCCCCAGCGTGTGCTTCTGCACGAGCAAACCTGCCTCGCGCGGGTGCGCGTTCGTCCAGGCGACCGCCGTCCGGTACGCGGCAATGAACGCGTCCACCACGTCCTGATGCGCCGCCGCATACGCCGCGTTCGCCACCAGCACCGTCATCGGATACGACGCGCCGCCCGTCGCCGCCGCATACGCGTCTTGCACGTCAACCGCCCGGACAATATCGCGGCTTTTCATCTGCGCCACGGTGGCGAACGGTTCCGGCACGAGCGCGTACTGCACGCGCCCGGCCGCCAGCGCGGCGGCAATGTCCGCGTTCGCCAGGGAAAAGTCAAGGCGCACCTCGTCCGCGCGTATCCCCGCCGCCTGCAACACGAATCGGAATACGTATTCCGGGGTCGCGCCCTGCCCCGCACACGCTATCGTCCTGCCGCGCATGTCCGCGAGCGTCCGCACCGACGTGTCCTTAGTGAGCAGGAACAGATTGCCGTTCCCGCACACGCCGAGCGCGATGATCGCGCCGTTGTTCGCGGTGTACACCTTTGCGGCGGCGTTCGCCGGAAGCACCCCCACGGACACTTCGCCCGTTATCAGCTTTGGCAGCACGGCCGTTGCGCTCGCAAGCACCTCAAAGCGGGCGACCGTGCCGGGCAAATCCGGCGCATGCTCGTACAGATACGCCACGGGAACGGAAGACGGACCGTTGAGCGTCGCCACCCGCAGCGCGTCGCCGCCGTGTTTGTCTTTTGCAGCACAGAGCGTCGCCGCCGCAAAAAGCCCCGCCAGGACAGCAAGCAGTTTTTTCATACG
>CAZSOK010000193.1:0-2661 GCA_964608445.1 uncultured Treponema sp.
TTTGGGAGAGGGAAAACCCACGCTTCGAAAGTAGAGGGTTTTCCCTCTCCCAAGAAAGTTCCCCCGCTTTCAAGCGGAAAAATACCCCGTAAAAGGCTCGATCCCAAGACGTTCCCGCCGCTTCCAAGCGGTGTCTCCCCTTGCTTTTTGCCCAAATCGTCTTATAATGAAACTATTCGCACAAAATAGAAAGAGGAGTGTGTATGAAACTGACCAAACTGATTGCGCTCGCGGTTGCGGCGGCGTGTGTGCTGCCTGCGGTGGCGGCGACGAAGGCGCGCAAGATGTCCGCGCCCAAAAGCAACTGGAACGTGTACCTGCCGGGCAAGGGCAACAAAAAAGATGCCGTCAAGGATCTGGAGAAGCAGGGCTGGCTCACCGGCGACAACGCCGCCAAGCATTTTTCGCTCGTGGAAGGCGACGTGAACGGCAAGCGGCTGCTCAGATTCGACACGAACGACAGCTTGCAGGACGCGATGGTCTTTCCGCTTTCGGGCGACGAGAAGAAAGTCACGCTGATTTTCAAGGCGCGCGGCGCGGTCGATCCCGACAACGCGGCGACTCCGCTCAGCGTTTTCTATGCCTACTGGGAGAAGGGCAACGACCAGTCCGTCCTGCGCCACAATTCGTCCAACCAGATCAAAGGCTCGAACAATATGTCGCGCCTGCGTGAGGGCGGCACGGCGCAGGGAAAGCCGCTCGACATCGTGAGCGACTGGCACGACTTCCGCCTGGTGTTCGATTCTCCCGACGGCACGGGCGGCAGCATGACGGCAAAAGTCTACATTGACGGTGTGCTGTACCATGAGGACACGAACAAGCCCCGCCCCGAATACAAAATCGACCTGAACTTTGACCCGATGAACGTCGCGGTGCCGTACATGACGGGCAGGGGCAACTACCTTGAATTCGGCGACAACGACGGCAGCTCGAACGCCTACGGCCTGTACGCGTACTTCCTGCTGGTCATCGACGAGGACGTGAGCGGCATGTCGCTTGAGGAGCTGGGCAAGCGCGTCAAGGCGGACTTGGTGACCAATCCCCGCACGGACGACAAAGGTCCTGCAAGCCGCCGTCCGGCACAGAAACCGGCGGGCATCAACATACAGGGACCGGAAGTCAATTCGTCCGACCCCGTGTATTATGACCCGGCGACGATTACCGGCGGCAAGCTCAGGCTGAACAAAATGCCCTACAGCCGCGCCGACACCGAGGTGGTAACCGCCGCGCCCGCCCTCCCGGATCTGACGTTCGCGGCGACGGTTGACGCGACGGGCGCGAACGGCGCGTACAAGACGATCGCGCAGGCGGTCGCCGCCGTTCCCGAAGGCTCGGCAATCAAAATCATGCCGGGGCTGTACTATGAGAAGCTCGTGATTACCAAGAACGGCATTTCGCTCGTCGGCACTGACCCCGCCAGCACGATTATCTACGGCTACGAGGCGGACACGGGCAGCATTGACGGCAACCTGCTGGTGGAAGTGAACCTGCTCCCCCGCGGGACGAACACCGAGCCGGGCGAGCGCGCGCCTGTTCCCGAAAAGCCGGCGGCAAACGCATACTTCAACGCGGCAAACCTGACGTTCTACAACAAAGGCGCGGAATGGAATCATGAATGGGGCGGGGCGGAGCGTCGCTCGATTGCGCTCGCGCTCAAAGGCGTGGACACGTCCTACCTGAAAAACTGCATCTTCCTCGGACAGCAGGACACGCTGTATTTCCGCAGCGGGCGCGTGTATGCCGAAAACTGTTACGTCGAGGGCGACGTGGACTACATCTGCGGCGGCGCGACCGTGCTGTTCGACCGCTGCAAAATCAACACGATCCAGTACCTGAACGGCGGCATTATCGTGGCGGCAGCGGGCGCGGACACAGGCTATGCGTCCACTGCTTCGTATGCGAACGGCTTTGTGTTCCGCGACTGCAAGATTACGGGCCACAAGAGTTTTGAGGCTGCCGACAAGAAAGTGACGCTCGCTCGCGGCACCTGGACGGGCGGTTCGGCGACGGGCAGCACGAGTACGGGCAAGACCGTGTTCATCCGCTGCGACATACAGAACATCGTGACCAAAGATGTCTGGGCGAACTGGGACAACACCAACACCGCCGCAAAATGCTTCTTCCGCGCATACCAGTGTACCGGCGCGGGCGCGCCTGCCGTCCGTCCGCAGATGACCGATGCCGAATACAACGCGGCGTATGCCAGCACCGAAAAAATCCTCGGCTTTACGCCAGTGCTCCGGTAGTCCTGCAATCCCGCGATGAGCGGGATTTTTTTTTCGCATATTTCTTTTTTTCCGCTTGAAAGCGGGCGGAACGTCTTGGGAGCGGGGAAACCATCGCAAGGCAAAGCCTTGCTTAACGAGTTTTGCTTTGCAAAACTCGCGCTCACCCTTTCCCAGCCCGTCGCAGCGCA
Organism: uncultured Treponema sp.; assembly: GCA_964608445.1. GTDB lineage: Bacteria > Spirochaetota > Spirochaetia > Treponematales > Treponemataceae > Treponema_D. Next base: position 2,417 of record CAZSOK010000193.1, read on the forward strand.
TCGTCATTCAGAAAGAGTGTTGCAGAGTGGACGCGCGTGCCGTTTCGTCCGTGGTGCGGACGGATTTTTTTTCGTCCCTGCCGCGGACTGTTTTGCGTCTTGTCCCCGGCGGGGACGTGTACGCGTCCCTGGCAGGGACTAAGGCGTGTCCGCGCAAGGGACGTTCCCGCGCACCGGGTGCGGACGTGGGCGTGTCCCACCTGCGGGCGTGGAGATGTTCTTGGCGGGGATGCCGTGGTATGGGC
>CAZSOK010000194.1:0-2654 GCA_964608445.1 uncultured Treponema sp.
GGCGTTTCTCTGACGTGTTTTCAAAAAGAAACCCGCCCGCGCCTTGCGGCGGGGGCGGGAAGCCCGCAGAAACTTTCAAAAACTGCGGGCTTTTGTTTGCTTGGTCAGTCTCTCTCCGCCCGGACGGCATCTGCGCCTGTCCGGCTTTATGAGTAATATGCTTTCAGGTCAGTCAGGTTGATACCGATGCCTGCCGCCTTCAGCCTTTTTTTCCGCTGATTCCACAGCTCCTCCACCAGTTCCATCCTGTTCATGCCGTTATGGATTTCTTCGTGGCAGTTGGGGCAGAGGCACACGAGGTTCTGCTCCTGGCCAAGCGAATAGTCAAAGTCCGCCTGTTTTGAGAGGGGAATCAGGTGGTGGGTCTCCATATAAACCTTGCCGGTCTTGTCGATGAAAGTCTCGTGGTCGGGGCAGATCTCGCATTTGTAGCCGACGTACTCCTTTGCGACTTCGGTCGGTCCCCGCTTGCTTTTGGACACGGGCACTCCCTGCTCCGGGTTGAGTTGGGGGAGCTGGCTGTCAAAGGCGGCCCGCAGATCGCGCCCGACGAGCCGCTCCAGCTCCCTGAGCCTTTCTATGACCGCCGGCTTGGTGGGCTTCTTGTCCCCGCCCATGTCCTTGAATATGATCCTGCCGTCTTTTCTCCCCCAGTCTCCATACGCAAGTTCTGCGGGGAGTTCTATGCCCTGGAAGCTCTTGTACGTCGGGGTCTCAAAATGCACCTCGACGGAGGCAACGTCGGGATTCCCGTCTTTGGGGTCGTTGAAGATTACTTCGTAATGGCAGGCGCAGTTCCCTATCCGCTCGTCCTTCGTGCTGACCCAGATAAAATTCACGATCTCCTCGTCGATCGGGTAGAAGCTGGAGAACTCCGTGTTCTTGTTGATCTCTGCCCGGAGCTTTTTAAGGAACGTTGTCGCTTCTTCTTCTGTCATTGTCGTGTACTCCTAAACAGTTGGTGTGACCCGCACGGAAAGGCAATGCCCTTCCGTGCGGAGGTGTGCCGCGCCGTTGCTCCCGCGCGGCGGGGGAATAGGAGTGCTACTCAGCAGGGGTACAGGCGATGCTGTAGAAGTTTACGCCAGCAGCCTTGATTGTGTAGGTTTTTCCTGGAACGGCACTAAAACTATTGTTGGTTGATGGGAAGTTTTCGCTTGCCGTCGTATTGTTTTGTTCCCACTTAACGACATCGGTATCTCCATCGTTTACGGCAAAACCTCGGACACCTTTGGAAGAATCTTCAGATTTCCCGCCGCCTTTTCCAGTGAGAGTGACCGTGCAGTTAGCAGTTACTGTTATTGTTGCGTATGCTGTAAAGTCGCTTGCTGTGCCGTTTGCTTTTGAAGTTCCCGTCTTCCAGCCGTTTGAACCGCCGCTTTCAATCGATTTTGATGTCTTTAGGAACGTAAAGTTCGCTCCCGATCCTGTAGTCGGAGTGATTGAGACCCCGTTTTCTTCATCCTGTACTTTGCCTTTGACGTCGGAGTTTTCATCAAATTTCCACTTGTCGCCGCTTGCGGTCAGATCGGCAAGCCATGCGGCATCTTTTGCCGAGTCCGCTTTGAAGTCCCATTTTGCGTTTACGCCAGTGACTGTGGCCGCGGCGCATGCCTCTTTATACGCGTCGTTCGGCTCAAAAGACACATACACGGTGCTTCCGCCGGTGATTTCTGTGAGGCATTCCTCGGCATCAAGTTTGGCTTCGCTTTCCGCGAAGATAAAGTCGAGGTGTGCTTTGGTGACCGTGAAAGTCTTGTCTCCGAGTTCCTCGTTAGTCATTGTCTGCAATGCGTTGACCGCGATTCCGACCGTCGCTTGAACTGCCTCTTCCGTAGACTCTTTGATTGCTGTGTTAAGAGCAGTTGCGCTTAGTTTTGCGTTGCCCATCTCGAACGTCAGTGTTTGTCCGTCCGCATAATTGCCCTGCGCGTCCGGGATTTTGAGCGTGACCGTGGTCACGGCTTCGGCGGCATTCTCAACTTTTACGTTCTTGATGAATATGTTGTCAGTTCCGCCGATGTACAGGTCTGTGCTTTCAGTGTATGAGACGGTTGTCTCAAAGGGCGTCATGGCAACGTTTCCGCTTGAAGCACTGGTGGTCGCGTCGTTGCCCGCTTCCTTGACAATGGTGCCGTCGGCTTTGAGCAACTGGAGCTTGCGCGCTCCTGCGTCTTTGCCGTGAATGCACTCCCATGCAATCGTTACCTTGACTTTGCCTTTTACGCCCGCAATCTTGAACGCGGGGTTCTTGATGCGGAGTCCAGAGGCAGGTTCGGCATACGAGTAGTTGGGGGCTGTCGCTCCGCTCCATGCTTTTTCCGCAAGAATGGTGAGCGTGAGACCATCGGTGTCTGCGTCCAAAGCCTCGCTTGCAATCGAAATGTCGCCGGACTTGTCGAGGGAGCGCGTTCCGTCGCTCTCTTTGGTGATAGTGTTGGTATTGAACTTTGCAACCCAGTCAATCGTGTCTGCCTGGTTCGCAAAATCCCAGCTTCCGGTGGTTGTCTTTCCAGAAGGGGGTATGGGCGGTGTTTCTGCCCCGCCACCGTCTCCCCCTCCGCTACTGCCACCGCCGCCCTGTTCGGTCTCGTTATCCTCGTCGTCATCGTTCGAGCAGGCGGGGAACGCCGCGAGCAGGAACGCCGTCGCCG
>CAZSOK010000195.1:0-2617 GCA_964608445.1 uncultured Treponema sp.
CAACAAATCACCAAAAAATCCCATATTCCATTCTCCTCAAAATATACGTATTATTCGTGGGCATATCGCACAATGTGCTATATTACATTCCTGCGGATTGCAAAACCCGTCTCTTAAAATATGACACCGCAGGAAACTTCACATTTCGAAAATACCGCGTTCATCCGTGCAGGTGGATATTTTCACGTGCCGTTTACAACGCAAACGGCACGTGAAAAACAAGCGTATAAACAACGTGTCTGTTTTCTTACGCCTTGACTACAGCAATCACTTTTTTTACATCGCTGCTCATCAGTGCCTTTTGTTTGGCTTCATGTTCCGAATTCGCAGAAACCTGTGTTGTCGTTACGTTTCCATTTTTCTTTTCATACTTTACCTTGTATGCTGCCATAGTTTCCCCCTGGGCTTAATAAACTTCTGTACAACAAATCGTAGTATCCTGTCCTATCAACTACAATTTTATGTACTTATATCACAGAATACTACGATTTGTTGTACCTGTCAATCGATTTAATACAGGTATCATGTATCATAAAGCTATGAATTTTGGCGATCGTCTGAAAGAGGAGATGGAGTACAAGGGAATACACCATAAAGAGCTTGCGTCAAAGGCGAGCATAAATCCCCGCACACTCTTGACGTATGTCGGCGGTCGTCCTTCCATGCCTCCCGCAGATGTTGCCGTCCGGCTTGCGCAGGTACTCGGCGTGAGCGTGGAATATCTTGCGGCAGGAAGCAAAACGGAAAACGCGCTTTCATTCCGGCAAAGGACACTCATTGAGAATTTTGAAAGGCTTTCCGAAAAAGAAAAAAAGGCCGTGGAGTCCCTCATCCAAAAACTCACGAACTGAACACCACCCCCGCCAGCGCCCCCAAAAATAAAACGCCCCGCACGGAAGGACGGAGATTGCAGTTCCATGCGGGGCACTAAGCAAGCCGTTTGGCTTTTCTTTCGTATTCAAGTTTCGCAAGGCGTTCATCACGCCTTTTCTACCTTAAATCCTATAATTCAGCACCGCCCTGGCACGGATGCCGGAGTCGAGCCTCACACATTCCTGTTACAGTGGCGGACGCACTGTGGCAGTTTAATCTATAACATATGCAGCATACGTTGCATTCTTTCAACTTCATTATCCACTATGAATGCTGCCCGTGCTGGGATTTGCCGCCCCAAGCAGACTTACGTTCATTGGCACTTTTCAATCCGCCCCCAAAGAGCGAATCTTCTTCTACGGGTTCTTACATCCGCCTTTATCAGGCAGAAAACTTTCCGCCGTTTTTATGCGGTTTCTTCTACAACTAATCCTCTGCTCATGCTTCCTCTTCGACGACGATTTCCGTGGCATCGCCACTCCCGCCGAAACTGCCGTAGGGCATTTTTTCAAACCTGACCTTGCTCACTTCCTCTTTCAAGCGGCGATCCGGCCTGAAGATGATTTTCCATTTCCTAATATCCTCGATTGACGTTTCATCTGGCGTATCCTGTCCCGCACTTGAAATGGAAAGCCGGAACGAACCGATGCCGTCAATCTCAACAATGCCTCCTTTCAGTAAATGACCGATAAACTCCGGAATCAACGCCCCCATCACACCCGTAATGTCGGACTTGTTGATTGACGAACTGCGCGACATGTCTTCGGCAAGTTCGTCCAAGCCGACTTTGTACGAATAGAACGGCGCGAGCCGGTACTTTATCTCCGAGGGATCCCTCGGATCAATGCATTTGATTACCTTTACCTTCATGGTAACTCCTGCGTCCAAAAACAGGAAATGCTTCCTGCCCTATATGTCTCCGTCCAAAGCACCTCCTTGCCTTCGGGCTTATAGATGCTGCCGGACGCCCTTCACAAGAAAAGCGAATCCCGGTCTTCTTTCAAGATAATACATTTTTTCCGAAACGGCAAATTTTTCTGTACATAAAAGATAAAAACCGACATCCCCCGCCGCTTGATTTTCCGCCGCAAAACGATGATACTAACCTGTATGCGAGCAGACACCGTGAACGACATCCCCAGCCCGGAGCAGGTTTTCCCGAACGAATACAAGACTTCCGTATTCCTCAAGAACGTGATCACCGCGCCGAACATCACCGTGGGCGACCACACCTATTACGACGACGCGGACGACCCCGCAGGGTTCGAGCGGAACAACGTCCTCTTCAACTACCCCGAATTCGGCGACCGGCTGATAATCGGCAAACTCTGCCAGATAGCGAGCGGCACGCAGTTCGTCATGGGGAGCGCGAACCACCGGCTTTCGAGCGTCTCGACCTACCCGTTCAGCGTCTTTGGCGGAGCGTGGGAGGCGAACACGCCGCCGCACCTGTCGCAGCTGCCGCGCAAGGGCGACACCGTTGTCGGCAACGACGTATGGTTCGGGCGCGAATGCCGCGTCATGCCGGGCGTGCATGTCGGCGACGGCGCAATCATCGCGGCGTACTCCGTCGTGGCAAAGGACATCCCGCCCTACACCGTGGCAGGCGGCAACCCCTGCCGCCCCATCAAGCCGCGCTTCGACACGGAGCTGACGCAACTGCTCCTGCGGCTCAAATGGTGGGATCTCGCCCCGCAGACGCTCGCCGCGTTCCTGCCCGACCTGTGCAGCCCCGACCTTGCGC
>CAZSOK010000196.1:0-2598 GCA_964608445.1 uncultured Treponema sp.
AAACAAAAAACCGACGGATAATTCCGCCGGTTTTTCGTGGAGACGATCGGACTCGAACCGACCACCCTTTGATTGCGAACCAAATGCTCTACCAGATGAGCTACGCCCCCAAGTAGGATTATATTACCGCAAAACGCGGGGTTTAGTCAATCGTCTTTGTCGTTTTTGCGCGACAATTCTAACTTTTCAAGCAGGGCGGGAAGCTCGTAGATGTCCTTGATGCAATACGTCTTGCCCGGCAAGCCCGGCGTGTTCAGTTTTTTCCCGTCCGGGTCAACCAGCACCGCAATGCCGCCGAGCGCGGCCCAGCCGTCCGTGTAGCCTTCGGCATCGTCCAGAAAAATGCTGTCCTGCACCGTACCGCCGCACAGTTCCAGTGCCTTGCGGAACGCGCCCGCCGCGGGCTTGCCTTTTAAGTTGTTCATGCGGATGTCGCAGATCGCATCGAACAAATCGCGCACTTCCAAAAAGCGCAGAACGCGGTCGGCATGCTCATACGGCGAATTGGTCAGGATTATCTTGCGCTGCGGCAGGCTTTCCAAAAGCGGGCGCAGGGCGGGCGTCTTGTACAAGCCGTCGCACTCGCTTTCGGGATGCACGGACGCAAAATAGTCCTCAATGTCCGAAAAGCCGCCCGCCTCAACCAGCCAGTCGAGCGTCGTTCCGTACTGCTTGACGGCCTGCGAACGCTGGCGCGCGCCCTCCTCAAAATCGACGTGCCAGAAATCGGCGGCGTATTTTTTGATGCGATACGAAATATCCTCGCTCATGCGCGTGTCGGTGGGATAAATCGTCCTGTCCAAGTCAAAAATAAGATGTCGTATCATAGCGTGTACCTGTAATATGCGGGAAATTTTAGCATCCAATGATAATTGTCGGCAGCCATTTGCCGCCGTTCGATTTTCGTGCCGAGCATCAGCTGGTGCATTCCTTTTTTCAGCACGATACGCGGAAACAGCGTGAGGCTGTCGCGGTCAAGCGAGCCGTCGCCGTCGTTGCGCACCGCAAAATACCACACTGCCGGCTGCACGGAAAGCCAGTCCGTCACGGGAACGGAGACGCGCACCGTCGTATAGAACGAATAATAGCCGCCGTCAAACGACTTTGCGCCTTCCATCGCCTCGTCCACCGTCACTTTTCCCCAGCGGACAAGCGCGTTGCACGTGAGGACATGGCAGTGCCGCAGTTCGTCCGGGCTGTCCTTGCCGCCGTACCGCTCCACATACTTGAACGTGGTGTTGGTCGGCACGGGCGCACCGTTTATGCAGTAGCCCGCCGTGAGCGCGAGCATTTTGTCGGGCTTGTACTGGGCAAACAACGCGCCCGTCACGTCGCGCGCGGAGAACGACGAGCTGCCGTCATAACTGTTCTTTACGGTGAGCGAGACGCCCATATCAAGCGGAATGCCGTATCCGTTCAGATTGACCTGCGCCGCGCTTCCCGCCTGCAAATCTTCGGAGAACGCGTAAGCGGTCGTCCCCGCCGTCAGCCCCGCCCCGAACGAAACCAAATCGCCCCGATACTGCACGGCAATGCCGTCCTTGACCCACCGCGCGCCCGCAGAAATGATGTCCAGCTGCGAAAGGTACGCACCGGGCAGATACAGCGGCATGGCGTGACCGAGCCACAGCCGCACCCGCTTGCAGAACGGCAAGTCCCAGCCAAAATAGGCTTTTTCCCAGCTTGCGGAAACGCCCACTTCTTTGTACGTGTCCGCGCCGTCCGTCGTCGTCTTGACCGGGATTTTCAGCTTGACCTGCGCTCCCAGCACAAAATCGGGGAACGTCACCACGTTGTTAAAGATAATGTTGTTGCCCAAGAACGAAGCGTCGTCCGCCGTCACGTCATGCTGAAAAATGCCCGTGCCGCTTCCCACGCGCACATACGCGCGGTATGACTGGGCAGTGCAGAATGAGGAAAAAAATACGGCGCATAACACGAACACGCGTGTCCGGCAGGAAAGCATATCGTATTGTACAAAAAAACAGCGGCTGTTACTAGCGATTACGCGATTTTCTCTTTAGCCAAACGCCGAGCGTCTTCCGCGCGCTCTCAAACGCGAGCGGCAGCGCCGCCAGTTCCTGTTCGTCGCGGACAAAACGGTACTCAAACGCCGTCACCTCGCCCGCCTGCGCCCGCAGTTCCGCGCCCGCAGGCAGTGCCGCCTCAAAGAACAAATCGCACGTCTTGTAGACAATATCCTTGTACGCATACGTATTGGGAAAACTGCACAGATAGCGCAGGTCGCCCGGACGCACGCCCGTCTCTTCCGCGCACTCGCGGTACGCCGCCTCCTCCGCGCTCTCGTCGGGATCGACAAATCCGCCGGGAAACGCAAGGAAGCCCTTGCGCGGCTCTTTTCCCCGCCGCTCGAACAGCACCCGCCCGTCCGCGTCGCAGATGACCAAGCCCACCGCCGTCGCCACATTATTGTACAACTCAAACCCGCAGTCCGCGCACACCCACTCGCGCATCCGAACGTTCCGCACCTGCTTTCCGCCGCACTGCGGACAAAACTGAAAATCGTTCTGCATCATCTTCCGCCAGTATAGCACGTCCGCCCCAAACGCGCAAACGCCGGATACCTGTTTTTGCGCA
>CAZSOK010000197.1:0-2546 GCA_964608445.1 uncultured Treponema sp.
ATACTTTACCGCACCGAACGCGTCAACCGAGCCGAATTTTCCGGGGGCTCCCCGCAAGCGGGTCGGGCTTTGCGTGCTTCCGCTTCCGCTCCATTCTTCCGCTTGCGCTCCAGAACGCCTTGCGGCGGCACTCCAATCCCTAGCCCAGTCCCGCCCCTTGCAATCATCATATAATTCGGCAATAATGGGAGCATATTTTATATCGTGTCCGCCCACGCGGACGATTTTATGGAGAAATGTATGGATTCTGTGTTGGTTGCCCGCATTGCGGCGTTCGTCCTGTATCTTGGTTTTATGGTTTATATCGGCCTGCGCAACATGAAAAAGAACACGAGCGCGGGCGATTTCTTTCTGGGCGGACGGCAGGTTGGTCCCTGGGTAACGGCGTTGAGCGCGGAAGCGTCCGACATGAGCGGCTGGCTGCTGATGGGCTTGCCCGGTCTTGCCTACCTCGGCGGCATGAAAGAGGCGTTCTGGACGGCGGTAGGGCTGGCGGCAGGCACGTACCTGAGCTGGCTGATCGTGGCAAAGCCGCTGCGCAAATGCACGGCGGCGTTCGGCAACGCGATTACGATTCCCGAATTCCTGACCAACCGTTTTGACGACCGACGGCATCTCATCGCTACGATTATGGTCGTGTTCAACCTGCTGTTCTTTACGATTTACGTGGCTTCAGGCTTTGTGGCGTGCGCCAAGCTGTTCAATTCCGTGTTCGCCCTGCCGTACCACGCGGGGCTGGTCATCGGCCTGGTGGTCATCCTCGCCTACACGATTACGGGCGGATACCGCGCGGTATGCTCCACGGACTTCGTGCAGGGCGCGCTGATGTTCGTCGCGCTCATTATTACGGGCGCGGTCATGCTGTTTGTGCTTGGCGGACCGGCGGAAGCCTGGGCGCAGGTGCAGAATTTCAGCCAGCGGGCAATGGCGGGCGAATTTAACGGCGTGAGCGAAAAGATGCAGGAAGCGTTCACGCGCAACCAGCATTTCGGCGTGGTGTCGGTCATCTCTTCGATCGTGTGGGGCTTGGGCTACTTTGGGATGCCGCATTTTATCGTGCGCTTTATGGGAATCCGCTCGGCAAAGGACGTAAAAATCTCGCGGCGCATCGCAATTGTGTGGGTCATCATCGCGCTCGGCGTGGCAGTCATCGTCGGCTCGCTCGGAACGGTGTACCTGCCGCAGATTCTGAGTACGTCCGCCGCTGAGACGGTCTTTAGCGAATCAATCAAGCGGATGTTCCCCGCGTTCATTGCCGGCATTTTCCTGTGCGCCATTCTTGCGGCGGCAATGAGTACGGCAGACAGCCAGCTGCTGGTCGCCTCGTCGTCGTTCAGCCAGGACATCTACAAGGGGCTGCTGAAAAAGGACGCGACGGATGAGGACGTGCTCAAGGCAAGCCGCGTCGCCGTGCTCGTCATCGCCGCGCTCGCGTTCTGCATCTCGCTCAACCAGAACAGTTCGATTTTCTCGCTCGTCAGCTACGCATGGGCAGGGTTCGGCTCGACTATCGGTCCGCTTATCCTGCTCGCGCTGTTCTGGAAAAGGACGACCCGCAATGGCGCGCTCGTCGGCTTGATTGTGGGCGCGGTCACGGTCATTGTATGGCACTCGCTTCACAGCGGCATTTTTGACGTGTACGAAATCCTCCCCGGATTCGCGTTCTGCCTCATCGCCGCCGTTATCGTCAGCCTGTGCGGAAAGCCTGACGAAACCATCGTCCAAAAATTCGAAGCCTACAAGACGCTCGCCGACTAAAAAATCCTCCGCCCGTGCCGTCAGACTTGGCGGCGCAGGCGGATGACTTTGCGCACGAGGAGCAACTTTAGGCACACTTCCACGTGATGATTATAGTTTGCCTAGTCTGCCAAAAACTTTTCCAGAGAATCCAACATCTCGTTCAGATTACGGCGCAGACTTTTCATCAATTCTTTCGTTCTTTTTGTGTCATAGGAAATGGAATCGGCTTTAGGCAAAAACAATTCGTATGGCTCAACGGATAGCGCGGTCGCTATGGCATTCAGCGTTTCAAACGAGCCCCACTTTTTTCCCGTCTCAATCGCGCTCAAGTATTTTTCTGACAAATGAATTTTTTCGGCAAGTTCGCCCTGGCTCATGTTCTTTTCCGCCCGAAGCCGTTTTATATTCGCCGTGTAATTATCGTTCAGTTCTTCTAACGTCATGGAACAAGCATAAATAACTTGTTCCTTAAAATTAACCTACCAATATAACGTTTTGTATATCTAAAAGAGTAATAAAGTATTATATCAGATTGACAAACTGTCTTTATTGAGTTACAGTTAGTGCGAATAGTAACGCTTTTAGACGGTCTGGAGGATAATATGCATGATTTTGTGGAGCAACTGAAAAAACTGCACAATGAGGATGAAACCGAGTGGCTGGCGACGCGCAGGAAAATTCTTGACTATTATTTTGGTACAACCGCAGACCCGGAGATAAAAGAACTGCTTTACGACGCATGGAACAGGCTTTCAAAAGAAATCGAAGAAAGCGCAGAACGGGAAAAAGATATTCTGTAGCAGGAG
>CAZSOK010000198.1:0-2545 GCA_964608445.1 uncultured Treponema sp.
GTCCTCCGCAAATGCGGTATTCTCCAATGTTTTTTGGAAATTCGCCGAGCGGATTTCAGCGCAAGGACTGTCGTTTGTTCTGTCCCTTGTCCTGGCAAGAATTCTTCTTCCCGATGATTATGGAGCCGTGGCCATCGTCCTTGTGTTCATAGCTTTTGCCGATGTTTTTGTCGTGAGCGGTTTCAGCGCGGCGCTCATACAGAAAAAGGATGCCGACGAAACGGATTTCTCCACGATCTTCTATTGCAGCCTTGCCGTTTCCATAGTTTTGTATTCGATGGTTTTTTCCGCTTCGGAAGCGATCGCAAATTTCTTCAATATGCCGGTTCTTTCGCCTGTGATCAAAGTGTTCGCGCTAAGGATTCCGCTAAGCTCATTCAATTCCATACAACACGCCTATGTCTCGCGGCACATGATGTTCAAGAAATTCTTTTTCTCGACGCTTTTCGGCACGCTGTTCTCCGGTGTGGCGGGAATCATTTTTGCGGTGAAAGGTTTTGGAGTCTGGGCCTTGGTGGCTCAATACCTGACAAATTCATGCGTGGATTCGATCGTGCTGGCATTCACGATTTCCTGGCGCCCGAAACTGTTGTTTTCATGGGAAGCCGCAAAGTCGCTGATGAGCTACGGATGGAAAATACTCGCGTCGAGTTTTTTGGGAGTATTTTTTTATCAGCTGAGAAATATACTGATTGGAAAATTCTACACTCCCTCTGAACTTGCCTATTACAATAAGGGCCAGCAGTTTCCTTCCCTCGTGGCAAACAATATATCCACTTCCATAATGAGCGTATTGTTTCCCGTGCTCTCAAACAAGGGCGACGATATTGCGGCTGTAAAGACAATGCTCCGTCGTTCCGTTCAAGTCTCGTCGTATGCCATGTTCCCTCTGCTTTTTGGCATGGCGGCGATTGCCGAGCCCATGGTTCTGGTTTTGCTCACGGAGAAATGGCTGCCCGCCGTCCCTTTCGTGCAAATCTTGTGCATGTCATCGGCAATAGAGCTGATAGATTCCATCAGCGTGCAGGGGTTGAACGCAATCGGGGAGAGCGGCGCGGTCCTGAAACTGGAACTGATAAAGAAGCCCGTGTATCTGATGCTCCTTGTTTTGGGGTTGAAAAAGGGCGTTCTGGCCGTCGCGCTGTCTCTCCTGGCAAACTCTGTGTATATAGGCATAGTGCATGCGGGGGCGCTGAAACTGTATGTCGGCTACGGTTTCAGGGAGCTGGCAAAGGACCTGCTCCCCGCTTCCTCGCTTTCAGCTGTCTCCTGCGGAATATGTTGGTTTGCGGGGCTTCTTCCGATTCCGAAACCGTCCGCCTTGCCCGTTCAGATTCTTGTCGCCGTGACGACTTATATTCTTTTGTCAAAAATTCTCAGGGCGGAATCATACAAATACCTTTTGGATTTCGCAATGTCAAGGATAAGAAAAGGAGGAACATATAGATGAGCGAAAAAAAGACGGTCGTCTGGCTCTTGCCGGGAGTTGACAGGAATCCGGTCGGCGGGTACAAGGTCGTGTATGAGTACGCGAACCGCTTCGCCGCAGACGGATACGAGGTCTTCATCGTCTACCCGCACATCTTGAGGCTTGGCGGGCATAAAAACGCATTCCTGAATTTCCTGAGGCGGTGCAAAAACCTGCTGCGGTATTCCTGCAACAGAATAAGAAGGATGCCTTGCGCCCCGAACTGGTTTCGGCTTGACCCCCGCGTCCGCTGTGAGTATGTGTTTCGCTTCGGCAGCTCAAGACCCCTGAGGATACGCGGGGCAAAATTCATTGCCACCGCACTCGCGACGTCCTTCGAGCTTGCGGGAACAGGGCGGATAGCGGACAATGACAAATTCTATTTTATCCAGGGCTTTGAGAACTGGAACGGAATCACGAGCGAGCGCGTGTATGACTCCTACCGGCTGCCCCTGAAAAAGATAACCATATCGCCATGGCTCGTAAGGGAAGTCGAAAAAACCGGCGGCACCGCTGCCCTCGTGGAGAACGGCTTCGACTTTGACTATTTCAGGATGACGAACCCGATAGAAACGCGCCCTGCCAGTGAGGTCGCGATGCTTTATCATACGACTGAATTAAAGAGGAGTGCCGATGCCATAGCGGCATTGAAAATCGTCAAGGAGAGAATCCCCGGACTGCATGTCACCATGTTCGGCACGCCTGAGCGTCCCGACGTCCCGGACTGGTTTGCCTATTTCCAAAGGCCCGACCGGGAAACGCACAACGCCATTTATAACAACGCGAGCATATTTGTCGCCCCGTCGAGACTTGAGGGTATGGGTTTGACACCTGCTGAGGCAATGATTTGCGGTTGCGCAGTTGCCTGTACGGATAACCCAGGGTTCGATATTTTCTCTAGGCCGAATGAGACGACATTGGTTAGTCCTGCCTGCGATATAGATGCTTTGGCGCAAAATATTCTACGTTTGATGCAGGAGCATGATTTGAGAGTGCGTCTTGCGCGGAATGGAAATGAATTTATGAAGCAGTTCACTTGGGAAAGGGCTTACGGGAAATTCAAGCAGGAAATTGAGG
>CAZSOK010000199.1:0-2542 GCA_964608445.1 uncultured Treponema sp.
TCATTTTCCGTGTGATTTTTCTTGGTAATAACCGAAAAATGTGCTACACTGAAAGCACTAAAAACTTGGGGAGTTATGCATGACACGAAAAGTATTCTTGATTGCGGCGGCAGTGCCGTTGCTTCTTTTTGCCGCGTGTAAGAAAGACGGCCAGAAGAAGGACAAGCCCGTCACGCTTTTGATGGCAGAGGTGAACCCGGAGGATTCTATCTGCGGGCAGATGGATCTGGCGTTCAAGCAGAAAGTCGAGGAGCTTTCGGGCGGGAGCATCACCATCGACCTGCAATGCTCCGGCATTCTGGGCGACGAAAGCCAGGTGATGAAGGTCTTCATGTCGGAGAACCCGACGATACAGCTCGTGCGGATTTCCGCGAGCCTCGCCAAGTACGGCGGGAAGAAGTCCAAGCTCATCTCGATTCCGTTCACGTTCTCCAACGCGGAGCATTTCTGGAAATTCGCGTCGTCGGACATCGCGCAGGAACTGCTGGACGAGCCGGAAGAACTGAACCTGGGCATGCGCGGGCTGTTCTACGGCGAAGAGGGCTTCCGCCATTTCTTCAGCACGGAAAAAATCTCCGACATCGGCGACATGGAAGGCAAGAAGACGCGCGTTTCGGGGGAAGTCCTCACCGAACTCGCAAAATCGCTCCGTGCGGTGCCGGTAGACGTGCCGTTCACCGACCTGTACGGGTCGCTCCAGACGGGCAAGACCGAAGTGGGCGAGCAGCCTATCTCGAACTACCTCACGAACAGTTTCTACCAGGTCGCGCCGTACCTCATCCTTGACGGGCATATGCTCGGCGCGGTGCAGGTGGTCATCTCGTCACAGGCGTGGGACGCGCTTTCTGAGAACCAGCAGCGCATCCTGACGGAGGCGGGAAAGTACGCATCGGACTACTGCCGCAAAATCGTGGCGGAGTCGGAGGACGGCATCAAGCAGCAGCTTGTGGCGGAGGGCGCGACGATAACCGAGGTTGACGACATCACGCCGTGGCAGGAAGCGTGCCGGGACATGATTGCGGAAGCCGCCAAGGAATACCCGGAGCTGTACCAAAAGATTCTCGACCTCGCAAAGTAGCGGGCGCGAGCGGGGCTTGCTCCCGCTTGTGTCTGCTGCCCGAATGGATGTGCCTATGCAAGCTATGCCAAAAGAACTGAACGAACACAAAACGCCGGCAACCGCCGACGACAAAATCAGCGGAATAAACATCACCCTGCTCACCACGTTTTTCATCGCAATCACGGCGATCGTGTTCCTCTTCATTCTGTTCATCTCCAACAGCGTCCTGCGGCGGTTTGCTGCCGTGGAGGACGCAATCGGCAAATTCATCACCTGCGAGCAGAGCTCAAAAGTCATCAAGGATGCCGCAAACTTTATGACCGAGCAGGCGCGGCTTTTTGTCGTGAACGGCGACCCGGCATACGCGGAGGCGTACCTAAAAGAAAAAAACGTGACGAAGCGGCGCACAAAGGCATTCGACGACCTGCGCGCCGTGTGTTCCGTGAACGACATGGCGTACCAGCGGCTGCAAATCGCCATTGAGCAGTCCGAAAGCCTCATCAACATAGAGATGTACGCCATCAAGCTCGGCTACGAGGCCATGAAAGACCGCATCAAGGACATCCCGGACGAAATACGGGAGATGGAAATCAGGAACACCGACCAAAAATTGACGCCCGCCGAAATGGAGGACACGGCAATCAACATGCTCTTTGGCGAAGGCTACCTGATTTACAAGACGCGCGTAAACGAAAACTGTAACCTGACGGTCACGAGCATTGAGGACGAAATCCAGCGCGACCTGCGGATAAACTCCGCCAACCTGGGCAGCTATCTCCAGCGGCTCCGCTTCCTGTTCTTTGTCCTGCTCATCATCACGGCGCTCATCTTCTTCGCGATAGCGTATTTCGTGCTGCACCCGCTCAAGAATTTCCTCAACTCCATAAAGAAAGACGAAAAGCTCAACGTCATCGGCTCGACGGAATTCAAGTACCTCGCCAAGACGTACAACCAGATTTACGAGGTCAAGGCGAAGAACGAAAAGAAACTCATCATCAAGGCGGAATACGACGGGCTGACGGGAATCCTGAACCGGCGCGCGTTCGACGACATCTGCCGGAATTCCGCCGAAGAGAAACAGCCCATCGTGCTGCTCCTCATCGACATGGACAATTTCAAGCACATCAACGACACCTACGGACACGCGGGCGGCGACACCGCGCTCAAAGAACTCGCGCGGATTCTCAAAAGCACGTTCCGCAAGAGCGACTACGTTGCCCGCATCGGCGGCGACGAATTTGCGGCGGTGCTTCCCGACTACAAGGCGAACACGGGCGACATCATCATCCAAAAAATCGCCTCCGTGAACGAACAGCTTGCCAACATGAAAGACGGCATCAAGCCCGTTTCCGTGAGCGTGGGCGCGGCGTTCTCTGCCACCGGCTACAGCGAAGAACTGTACAAAAAGGCGGACAAGGCACTGTACAAGACAAAAGAACAGGGCAAGCGCGGCTGCCACTTCTACCAAGAAGGCGTGGACTG
>CAZSOK010000200.1:0-2525 GCA_964608445.1 uncultured Treponema sp.
GGCGGGCGGGGCGAAAATTCCTGCATATTCTTTCCCAAAATCCCGTGGTCTTATGGTATAATGAATGGTCATGGAAAATGAGCGCATACGAACATTGAGCCGTCTCTCCGGGGTTGCCGTGCCGTTGGGGGCATTGCGGACGGAGCAGTCGCCGGCGGTGGGGGAATTCTGCTCGCTCGTGCCGTTCGCGGACTGGGCGCGGCAGGCGGGGCTGGGCGTGATTCAGCTGTTGCCCGTTCTGGACACGGGGACGCAGAGTTCGCCGTACAGCAGCCTGAGCGCGTTCGCCCTGCACCCGCTGTACATTTCGATTCCGCAGGTCGATACGTTCTCCGACTTGTACGGGCGCAACGCCAATTTTACCGCCCTGTACGACGCGTTCGTCAAAAAGCACAAGGACGCGGTTCGGTTTGACTATGCGGGACTCAACGCGGACAAGCATTATCTGCTTGAGATCCTGTACCGTTTTGCCTCGCTCACGCTTGATGACGACGCGGCGTTCGGCGCATGGGTTCGCAGTCAGCCGTGGCTTCCCGCGTACTGCGTGTACAAGTCACTGAAGAACGCCTATATGCAGTCCACCTGGAAAGGATGGGGCAAAAAAGACCGCAAGATTACGGCGGAAGAGATCGAGCGACGCTGGAACGATGACGACCTGCACGATGAGCTGTATTTTTTTGCCTGGGAGCAGTACATTGCGTACCGGCAGTTTGCGGCGGCGGCGGACGCGGTGCGGGAGGCGGGCATTATCCTGAAAGGCGATTTGCCTATCCTAATCAACGATGATTCGTGCGACGCATGGAGCCGGCCCGATTTGTTCAACCAGAAACTGCGCGCCGGGTCGCCGCCCGACGGCTCGAATCCTTCGGGACAGAACTGGGGATTCCCCACGTATGACTGGACTCGCCACACGGCGGACGGCTTTGCCTGGTGGAAACTGCGTCTCAAGACGGCGGAACGGTTTTACGGCGCGTACCGGCTCGACCATATCTTGGGATTTTTCCGTATCTGGGCAGTGCCTGAGGGCGAGGACACGGCGGAACTCGGCCACGCCGAGCCGTGCGCGACCATGAGCCGCAAGGAAATCCTCATGGCGGGCTTTGATACCGACCGGCTGCGCTGGCTTTCCGAGCCACATATCCCGACGAATGCCGTGCGCCCGTTCGTGCCGTCGGACAAAGAAGCTGCCGCCGTCATGGCGCAGTTCTGTGACCGTATCGGCGAGGAAGATTTGTGGCGGTTCAAGGACGGCATCACGGCGGCGCAGGACATTTTCCGCACCGTTATCCGCACGACTGCCGACGAACGCGCGCAGGGCGAAATAAAGCGTGTGCTTGTCCGCTGGCTCAAAAACCGCACGCTCGTCGCGGTCAAAAAGGATGCGTTCGTGCCGCTGTGGCAGTACCCCGGAACGCAGGCATGGCACAGCCTGAGCGACGACGAAAAATCCCGCCTGAACGCGCTGTTTGCCGCGCTCAACGCAAAAAACGAACGCCGCTGGCAGAAGCAGGCGGAGCAGATTTTTGACGCGCTCGTTCCCAGTACGGACATGATTCCCTGCGGCGAAGATTTGGGCGTGGGGCTGGCGTGTCTTGCGCCGGTCATGGAAAAATACGGCATCTTGCATCTGAACGTGGTGCGCTGGACGCGCGACTGGGGCTTGGACGGTCAGCCGTATATTCCGCTTGAGGATTATTGCCCGCTCGGCGTGACGACGACCAGCGTCCATGACAGCTCGACCGTGCGGCAGTGGTGGGACGAGGAACGCGATTCCGTGCGGGCATTTGCGCAAGCCTTTGCCCCCAAGCCGGACGCGGGAGCAGAAGATGCCGCAGAAATCTCTGCGCGTGCCGACGAGGATTTTTCTCCCGATGCGGCGGCGTTCGTGCTGGAGACGGCGGCGCGGACGGCGGGGGCGTGGCTCATCAATCCGTTGCAGGACTGGCTCGCGCTGGATAATGCCTACTGGCAGGACGACGCGGCGAACGAGCGCGTCAACATACCGGGAACGGTGTCGCCGTTCAACTGGACGTACCGCATGAGCGTGACGGTGGAGACGCTCGCCAAAGACAAGGCGTTGGCGCGGCGCATCAAAGCGATAGCGCAGTCGCACGAACGGCGGGACGAATCATACGTGTATACGAGGTGATGGTGAGACGGCTGGGGTTTTGTGAGAAAGACGGCGTACTGATTGCGTATACGGACAATGACGTTTGCTTTGAGGATTGCGCGACCGCAGAATCGGTGTTACTGAAAAACAACGGTGAGATACTGCATTCTGACTTTCCGCCGGAGAAAAACGAATGCTTTCAACGGTGTCTCAAACAGATGTATGCGGGCATAACCGCTTTCCGCACCCTTGACGCATTGGGGAGCGCATGATGCCCGTCTATTTACGATCCGCAGGCTACAAAATATATTTTTGGTCCAACGAGCATGGCGAGCCCGTTCCTTAATTTTCAACAACGAGCGAATCTTCAGATTCGGGAGTTGTTGAAAAAGTCATTTCGCAACGAAGTGACTCG